>CALBJC010000037.1 GCA_937892655.1 uncultured Clostridia bacterium
CTGATGGATCACTAGGGTTGCTAGGGTCACTTGGATCACTTGGATCTGATGGATCACTAGGGTTGCTAGGGTCACTTGGATCACTTGGATCTGATGGATCGCTTGGGTCGCTAGGATCACTTGGGTTTGATGGGTCTGTTGGGAGTTCGCCGAGAACTATTGTCTTTGAACCATCAATTGTTGCACCGTAACCAATCTTATGAATTTCGCCTGCTACGAGTTCAACCTTATCTGCAATTACACCACCGTTTGTGTTACCGCCAATCGAACCTGAATGGTAGTGACCTGCAGGCATGAGGATTGTACCTTCAACGCCCTGATAGAAGTTTGTTACGTGGCCTGTAAACATACCGTCATCAGCAGATGAGTCATAGATGTTGTAGAGCACAAATGATGCTTCTTCTCTCCACTGACCAACCTGGCCGTTAATCTTCATACCGATAACAAAAGCGTTTCCCTTTGAAGTATATAAATCACTGTCAAGGTCAAGGTTGATGATAACATGCTTACCATCAAGAGTGATGTTAGTGAGCTGATTATCGTTGAGACCTCTTGCGTTTGCTGTATCGCCAAATCTGTAAACTTCAATTTCATCAGTTGACTGGATTGCCTTATATTCGCCTACAAGGCTCTTAAGCGTTGCAAACTTAGCGTCAAAATCAATTTCAGGAATGTCTTTACCGATCTCACCGACATTGAGCATTGAGTTTGAGTTGAGAGTTACACCGTCAAGGTCGGTAATTGACATACCGTTACCATTGTTGTATGGCTGGATAGTATCACAGGTTTCTTTTGAAAGGTAGATGATAAGCGGATTCTGACCGATATCGCCACGATTCCAGATAGATGAGTTTACACCGTGGAGATTTGCAACATAGCATTCGTTAGAAATGTTGTTGTCAATTTTAACCTCTGTAGGAATTTCAACAGGAGTATTTGAATCTGTAATTTCAGCTACATAATATGTACCCTGAATGTAATCGGTCTTGCTACCTTCGCTCTTGTAAACACATTCAGCGCTAGTTTTGCCTGCAGGGATCGTAATAGTCTGGATAGAGCCAGGCACGATCTGATATACATCACCATTCTTAGTAAAGAGAGCTACCCTTGTTGACTCACCTTCACCGCCCTGGAAAACAACTGTAATCTTGTTGTTTTTATACATAGTATAGTTGTTGGCGCTGTTTGTTGAGTTATGCGACTTAAAGTATGCCACATTTGCTGCAATGTTACACTCAGCGTCAGAGTTGTTTCTGTATTCGTTTGTAAATACAGCGTAGTTGAGCGCAACGCCTAAATCAGTTTTGATATCATTGACAGTTTTTTCACCTGCAGCGACAGCAATCTGAGACGGCATTGAAAGCGCAACAGTAGTTACTGCAACTGAAGCCGCAACGGCAATAGCCGCTACTCTGCCAAAATTCTTTTTTGTCATATAAAATCCTCCTACCATATATCCGATTATGCGCCGCTTGCGCATAATATTTTATCAGCCTAATTATATCATACCATTAAGTATAAATCAATAGTTTTTTGCAAAATATATAACTAATTTATAGTTGAAACGATTTCACAAGACTAAAAATTGCTCAAAATGGCTTATATTGGCACAAATCCGTTGTTTGACATTATGAACATTTCGTTAATTACACACAATTTTATAGGTATTTGGCAGTTGTTAATCGTTTGACAATAAAAATCCCGCTCGCTAAAAAACAGCGGGCGGGATTTTTTAGAGAATAATATTTTATTATTGGGTGAGTTTATGACTATTGTTAGTGGCATGAATACTCATTGTTACTTTAAAGCTAATTGCGTTGCTTTTGCGCTATCTCAGATGCTTTGGTAATAAGTGCCTCATTATTGCTCAAGAGCTTGAAGACTTGTTATTGATTAGTCTTGTTTGGATAAATGTTCATCTTCATTTGGTTTCTTGCGTAAAGGCATTTCAAAAACATTATGGTTCATTCCTACAAAAACCCGTGAACGAATTTTAGATTTTACTTTCTCTGTCTGCTCTGATAATTCCAAAAACTTATCTGTAACAGAATCTATAAAATTATTCTGTTTAAAGGGAAGTCGTTTATCATACTTTTTATCATATTTAAGTATAACGAGTGCGTGATTATCGCTTTTAGAAAGCCATCGAGCAATATAAGACCACCATTTTTTGTCTGTTTCTCCAATAGACATTCCATACACACAAATGATGTTACTCGCATCAATTGTAGCAATTACCTGCTTTTCATAATTGGCGCGCACATCTGAGTTTTGTCGAGGTTTTACTATCTCTCTTACTACATTTTCATCATTAGCAAAATCTTCGTTTATAATCTGTGATGCATCGTTAACACCCATAATCATATTTTCCTCAACAAATCCATGAATATGAAGAATTTTGCCAACATCTCGTGAGCCATCAGAGCTAAGATGTTTTTTTAATATCTGCGCACACTCATCAACGCTTTTGGTGTAATTGAAAGAAATAAAATTATAACATCTCGTAGAATCAGCAGAATTATAGATGGCTTGTACAGCTTCTCTATCAGCTGTACGAATATGAAAATATGTAGTAACGGCTGCTTTCATTGTCTTTGCAATCAATGCTGCGTTGGAAAAATCAAGATGCTTTTCTTCACTTTCTAAGTACCTATTAAAATTCGAGACAAAATCTTCAAAACGTTCAATATATTCACTTTTTTCTTCAATAGTGAAATCGGAAGAATGTTGACCAAACGCTTTTTCGAAATCCGACCAATCAATTATTTTTTTATTATCATCAGCATTTCTGTCTTTTAGCATAGATTTGAATAAACTAATGTTTTCGTTGTCCGTTGGTTGAATGACCGAGTATTCATCATAAAAACTTTCATATCCGGTTTCCAATCCCAATCCTATATCAAATCCGTTTCCTAATAAAAAGGTAATATTCACTGTTTTCTCCTTTTGATTTTATTAACTTGTTAATTCGCTAATTCCTGATACATCCTCATCAATTCTGCTACGCACTCGCTCTCGGTGATTTTCTTGTCGAAGCCGTAGGCTGCCATAACAGCAAAGTCGTTAGCATAGTGAGCTTTACGGAGTTCGGGAGGCATAGTAAGCTCGTCGTACAAATCAGCAAGCGAGCAATCTGGATATAACGCTCTGGCATCAAGAATAGCTTGTGCTGTCTGCTCAATTTTAGCTTTCTGTTCAGGCGTTGGGTTACACCATGGGAAGTTGTTGTAAACAATATTGACAGAATAACGATAACGCATTTCAAGTCTACCAGCAACAGCACGCATCCAAGCCATATGGACATTCGACGTAATAACGCCAAAATGGAATAATGTTGCATTTGGAACTATCGTCGTAGAGTTAGTCGCTATAACTGTAGGCGGCAAAAAACCTATCGGGACATATCTACGATTTTCAGAAGATGTGCTTGGAACAAGCAAATAATTGCTGTCAGGTTGAGATACAAAAAAGAATAAGTGTGGTGTGTCTGCTTTCGCTCTAGTAGGTTCCGCAGAACTATTGAGACGCATTTCACGAACTGCAGCTAAACGTTGCATTAATATCTTGCTACTCTTTATTTCCATAGGAGATATATTGTTCAACCAAAAGCAATAACGTTCTTTGTTATTTATGTATTCAAGAGCGCCCATATAAGGAAGTATATATTTGCTTAAATTCGGTTCTTTCGTTAGTATTTCTTCTCTTTCATCAGAAGAAAGAATCAAATTGCCACCGTCTGCAGGCTTGTTTCCCAAACACATTACAGGTACATCACATATAGGTTTACTTCGACTCGCAATATAAACATTAGGTGCATCAACAAGGTATGCATTTATGTTTTTTGCAGCTTTATATTGTTCACCCACAAAGATGCTTTTTCTTACAGATGAGTCTTTTAAGCTAAACCCTATAATAACGCAATGAACATGTGCTTTTAAACTTGCCTCATTATCCCAACGAAATGTTCTGTATGCATAATTTATTTGAATATTGTACTTTTTGAACAGTGTTCCCCATAAAGGTGCTACCTGTTCGCCTTGAACTATAGAATTTGTTGAAACTAATGCCGCTTTTATTTTGGTATCTATAATAAATTCACACGTTTTGAAATACCACGCACCAACATAGTCAATGCTATTAGATAACTTAATCTTACCAAATATCTTTACTGCATCGTTTTTTTGCTTTTTTGTCATCATTGAAGCCCCAACAAACGGCGGGTTGCCCATTATGTAATTAAGCTCGTTCTTCGGCACAACGCTTTCCCAATCAATGCGCAAGGCGTTGGCTTCGATTATATTTGCAAAGGATTTGAGCGGCAGAAATCTGAGTTGCATATTTACAATTTCTTCAGTTTCATGCATCATCTGACTTTCAGCTATCCACAGAGCAGTTTTTGCAACTGTTACCGCAAAGTCGTTAATCTCGATACCATAAAACTGACCTATTGAAACCTTTATCGGGCTGTGATTTTCATCTGCAAATACAATCTGACCCTGATTGAGTTCATCAATAATCTCATTTTCAAGTCGGCGCAGCGAAATATAAGTTTCTGTCAAAAAATTACCTGAACCGCAGGCAGGGTCTAGGAATTTCAAGTCTGCAAGCTTTGACTGAAATTCAAGCAGCTTGTTTTTTCTGACGTTCGGCTGTTTTAACTCCTTTATGTTTTCAAACTCTGCTCTTAAGTCATCCAAAAAGAGAGGGTCGATAACCTTATGGATGTTTTCAATTGAGGTATAATGCATACCGCCCGAGCGACGGGTTTCAGGGTTGAGGGTTGACTCAAAAACCGCACCGAAAATGGTAGGGCTGATAAGGCTCCAGTCAAAATCGTCACTCGCCTTATTGAGCAGAATATCAATTATTTCATCTGAAAAATTAGGAATCTCAATATTATCATCCTTAAACAAGCCGCCATTTACATACGGAAATTCGGACAAGGCGGTTTTATCGTAAGGGTCGCGCTCGCTATCGGGAGTATCTAAAATTTTAAAAAGCTCAATAAGCGCTTTTCTTATACTGTTTTTATCAAACTGCGCAAGATAATCATGAAACATACTATGTCTGCCAAAAACGCCTGAATCCTCAGCATAAAGGCAGAATACCAAACGGACACAAAGCATATTAAGACTTTTGAGGCTCTCGGGTGACTCTGGGTTTATATACTGAGCCAAAAGCGCATTATAAAGCTTTCCCACAAGCTCGCCCGCCTGCAAGGAAACTTCCATTTCTTTCTTGATATGCTCATCCTCTTTATTTACCAAAAACTGCAGTCTGTAATACTCTTTTGGCAAGTCCTTTAAGAAAATCTGTTCAGGCTCGCCGTTTGGTTTTTCCATATCGTAAACCAGAAATTCAGAAAAATTACAGGTTACAATCCAACGAGGACGCTGTGAGTATGGCAGTTCAGCAGCATAACGCTTAGCCTGCTGGAACGGAGAAAGCACCGAGCCATCAGACTGCTTTATACCCTTTTTCAAATCCTTACCTAACCCTTTTTGCTCAATGAGAACATGGGTAGACGGAATATATCCATCAATAAAGCTGGTATGGTCGAGCTTTACCTGATCTTCAAAGGATATATATTCAGATATGTTTTCAACACCGTAAACATGTTCTAACAAGTCAATCCAGAATTTCTGCGATTCGCCTTTTTCATAACCCTTATCTTTCCAAAATTCAGCGAATTTCTTAGCAGCCTGACTTTGCAGATTAGCGTTCACAACAGCACCCCCGATAGTTTTTTGATCTTTTACTAATTATAGCATATTCACTTTATTTTTTCAACAAACCGTGAATAAAATAATATATAATTATATTTATATCTCTTTATATGTCTTTTTCTGCAAGCAAAATTGTTAAAAAATTAACTATTGCTTTTTTGTATGGGGTATGATATAATATAGATGTAATCTGAAAGAGTATCTGACGGAGAACACATTTTAAAACTTATTATCTTTTACTGACGCCAAAGTTTTCTGAGGCAGAAGAGTGATTGCCCCTTGCTTTTTTCGGGGGGGCTGACTGCATATACTATGCTCTTATCACGTCTGCTTTTTATGGCAGACGTTTTTTATTTTTAAAGGAGAGAGTATGGACGGGTTACAGACAAGAGTTGCAATTATCGGTATCATCGTTGAAAACAGTGAGGCAGTAGCTGACCTTAACAACATTCTGCACGAATATTCACAGTATATAATCGGCAGAATGGGAGTACCTTATCAGAAAAAGGGTATTTCAATTATAAGCGTTGCTATCGACGCTACTAACGATGTTATCAGCGCTTTATCAGGAAAGCTCGGCAAGCTGCCGGGAATTTCAAGCAAGACTACTTACTCAAAGGTTTAGGAGGGGTATTTTGGATTTTTTTAAACTTGTTGACAAGCTGGAAACTGACAGAATACTTTCAAAGGATGAATTTGTAGCACTTATTGAAAACAGAGAAGTAGTACGCAATTACATTACTGACAAGGCTGTTAAGATAAGACAGGAGCACTATAGCAACAAGGTTTATGTAAGAGGGCTTATTGAGTTTTCAAACTACTGTAAAAATGACTGCTACTACTGCGGTATCAGACGCTCAAACAAAAATGCATCACGATACAGACTGACAAAAGAAGATATTTTAGAATGCTGTAAGGAAGGATACACACTCGGCTTTCGCACCTTTGTTTTGCAGGGCGGCGAGGACAATCATTTTGATGATGACACCTTGTGCGACATAATAAAGAGTATCCGCACTCTCTACCCCGACTGCGCTATCACGATTTCAGCGGGCGAAAAGTCAAGAGAAAGCTATCAGAGAATTTTTGATGCAGGCGCAAACAGATATCTTCTGCGCCACGAAACTGCAAACGATGAGCACTATGCAAAGCTTCACCCTGAAAGCTTAACGCTCAAAAACCGCAAGCGTTGCCTTTTTGACTTAAAGGAAATCGGCTTTCAGACGGGCAGCGGATTTATGGTCGGCTCACCATTTCAGACAACTGAAAATCTTGCAGAGGATTTGATCTTTTTGGCAGAGCTAAAGCCTCAGATGGTTGGCATAGGGCCGTTTATTCCGCATTGTGATACTCCGTTTTCTGATAAAAAGGCAGGAGATGCAGAGCTTGTTGTATTCTTGCTATCAGTAATAAGGCTTATGCTGCCGACAGCACTTATACCTGCAACAACGGCACTTGGCACAATTGCCAAAGATGGCAGAGAAAGAGGGATAATGGCGGGCGCTAACGTTATAATGCCAAACCTTTCACCACTTAATGTAAGAAAAAAATATCTGCTTTACAATGACAAAATTTCAACTGGCGATGAGGCAGCTGAAAGTCTTAACAATCTAAGGCTTTCAATGCAGAAAATCGGCTATGAGGTAGTTGTTGACAGAGGAGATTTCAAAGAATAAACTACAGGAGGAAAATTATGAACTACAATCCAAAATCACTCAAGGCTGAAGAATTTATCAGCCACGAAGAAATTCTCGATACTTTAAAGTATGCAGATGAAAACAAGAACAATGTTGAACTTATCGATGCTATTTTAGAAAAGGCAAGGCCAAGAAAAACTGCTGAAGGCACATTCTGCTCAGGTCTTACTCACAGAGAGGCTTCAGTTTTACTCGCTTGTGAGATACCTGAAAAAGTTCAGCAGATGTACGCTCTTGCTGAAGAAATCAAGCAGGCTTTCTACGGTAACAGAATCGTTATCTTCGCACCTCTTTATCTTTCAAACTACTGCGTAAACGGCTGTGTATACTGCCCTTACCACATGAAGAACAAGACTATCCCAAGAAAGAAGCTCACTCAGGCTGAGGTTGAAAAGGAAGTTATCGCATTGCAGGATATGGGTCATAAGCGACTTGCTATTGAAGCGGGCGAAGACCCTGTAAATAACCCTATTGAATATATCCTCGAATGTATTGATACTATCTACAAAATCAAGCACAAAAACGGTGCTATCAGAAGAGTTAATGTAAATATTGCGGCAACTACTGTTGAAAACTACCGCAAGCTCAAGGATGCAGGTATCGGCACATATATTCTCTTCCAGGAAACATACCACAAGGAAAGCTACTTACAGCTTCACCCAACAGGCCCTAAGCATGATTACGCTTATCATACAGAGGCTATGGACAGAGCCATGGAGGGCGGTATTGACGACGTTGGTCTTGGTGTATTGTTCGGCCTTGAGCTTTACAGATATGAGTTTGCAGGTCTTTTAATGCACGCTGAACACTTAGAGGCCGTTCACGGAGTTGGTCCTCACACAATCAGCGTTCCAAGACTCAAAAGAGCAGATGACATAAATCCTGACGATTTTGACAACGGTATTTCTGATGAAATCTTCGAAAAGCTCTGCGCACTTATCAGAATCTCGGTTCCATACACAGGTATGATCATTTCAACAAGAGAATCTCAAGCTGTAAGAGAAAAGGTTTTAAGACTTGGTGTTTCTCAGGTAAGCGGTGGCTCAAGAACATCCGTTGGCGGTTATGCTGACGAAGAAAGACCACACGATACAGAACAGTTTGACGTTTCAGACCAGCGTTCACTTGACGAGGTTGTAAAGTGGCTTATGGATTTAGGCTTTATCCCTTCATTCTGCACAGCCTGCTACAGACTTGGCAGAACTGGTGACAGATTTATGAGCCTTTGCAAATCAGGTCAGATTCAAAACTGCTGTCACCCGAATGCTCTTATGACACTCAAGGAATACTTGGAGGACTACGCTTCAGAAGAAACTAAGGCTGTTGGCGAAAAGCTGATAGCAGAGCAGCTTGAAAAGATTCCTAACGAGAAAGCAAGAAGACTTGCAAAGGAATATGTTGAAAACATTCATCTTGGCAAGCGTGATTTCAGATTCTAAGCAGAGGTGATTTTATGGGTTTAAACTCAACCCCTAATTCCGACAGAATTCATATAGGAATTTTCGGCAAGAGAAATGCGGGTAAATCAAGCCTTATAAACGCTCTTACAAATCAGCCTATCGCCATTGTATCAGACGTTTTAGGTACTACTACCGACCCCGTTTTCAAGGCTATGGAAATTCTGCCGCTGGGCCCCGTTATGATTATAGATACCCCGGGTATCGACGACTCAGGCGAGCTTGGTAAAATAAGAGTTAAAAAGAGCTATCAGGTTCTCAATAAGACCGATATTGCTATTTTAGTTGTCGAAAAGGATAATTTCTCTGATGAGGACACGCGCCTTTTAGAAAAGATAAAGGCTAAGAATATCCCGTATATCATCTGCCATAACAAATGCGATAACGCTGATGAAATTAAAGAAGCTTCAGCAAATGAAATATATGTAAGCGCTAAGAATGGCACAAATATTGACAAGCTGCGTGAACTTTTAGGCACTCTCAATACTGCTGAGGCCGAATATGGCATAATAGGCGATATGTTAAATGAGGGTGACCATGCAATACTTGTTATCCCGATTGACAAGGCGGCGCCGAAGGGCAGACTTATTCTGCCACAGCAGCAGACTATAAGAGATTTACTTGACCACAACTGTATTGCTACAATGGTAAAGGATGACAGGCTCTCAGATGCACTCCAAAACCAAAAAGAAAAGCCCGCTGTTGTAATTACAGACAGTCAGGCATTTGGTAAAGTATCAAAGATTGTACCTCAGGATATTTACCTTACATCATTTTCAATACTGATGGCAAGGCACAAGGGCACTTTAGAGGACGCTGTAAGAGGCATCAAAACGCTTGATACTTTAAATGACGGCGACAAGGTTTTAATCTCTGAGGGCTGTACCCACCACAGACAATGCGGAGATATAGGCACTCAGAAGCTGCCAAAATGGATTTTGGAATATACAAAAAAGAATGTAGCATTTGAGTTTTCATCAGGTACAGATTTTCCTGAGGATTTATCAGGCTACAAGCTTATCATTCACTGCGGCGGCTGTATGCTCAATGAGCGTGAGATGAAATACCGTTTAAGATGCGCAAAGGAGCAAAATGTCCCTATGACAAACTACGGTATCGCAATAGCGTTTGTAAACGGCATTTTAAAAAGAAGCGTTGAGATATTCCCCGATATAAAAAATATACTTGAATAAACAGCAAACCCATCAGAAGATTTTTCGGGTGGGTTTGTTTTTTTACATTTATAAATATTTATATTGACATTTGATAATTTATAAGGTAAGAAAACCTACAAAAAGAGGTATTAAAACAACAAGAAAGGATAATGCACAAATGAAAAAACCTGTACTACTCATTTTAACTGCTTCTGTGTTATTTTCAGGGTGTAGCAGTACTATTAAGCCCTCGGATCAATCTGAATTTCTATGGGAACTTGGCGCAGGAACAAACGCTGTGCAGTCATACCATTCAAATGGATGTATTCTGATATCAGATACTGACCACACTGAATATATCGACAGCTTTGAAATGAAAACTGCAGAGAATAAAAGCATTAAAATAAACATCGAAAATCTGAGCGTGAATTTTGAGCTGATAACAAACGAAAACAGTAAGATTATAGGTCAGTCAGGCACAATAACGGATGAGGCAGGAGTGACGTATAAAAACTCATCATATCGTATATTTGGTGATGTATCATCAGACAACTTGTTTGTTACCTCAAATATAGCCGAGGCTCCTCAGATTTATGCTCTTGATACCACTTTGAACGAGCTTCGCCCTTTGATTTCAGATAAAGCATACGGCTATTCAAAGGAAGACTATCAGAAATTATGCACAAAGTATGATGCTGTTTACTGGTGTAATGACGCACTTTTTAATTCTGACTACAGCAAGATTCTTTACTGCTCGAACAAATATGAACAAAACTCTTCACCCGCTTTGGAACCGGGTATATGGATATATGATATAAAGTCAGGTAGTGAAGAAAGAATCAACACTTCTGCTGATGAAACTGTTATAATGTCTGACTACTGCTGGTATGATGACAGCAACATAATTTATCAAACGTATTCAGCAACCGATATGTATTGTTATATGTATGATACTCTTACAAAGCAAAGTGAGAGAATATATGAGTGGTCATCAGATGTTCCGTGGCGTTATTTTGACGGCTATATTATGACTATGGGTGAAAATATTTCGATTTATAGCATTAAATCAGATAAAACCATATCATTCCCGTCGAGTGACTATGTTATTGACTCGCCTGTCGGCTCTGACAAAACGGTTGCATTCATAAACCCAAATACTTCTGACGCAAAGCCGCTCGTATTAGTTGATATTAAAACTGAAAAGATTTCTGAATATTCTTTGCCAGATAAGATTTCATACCCTGTAATCAACGAGATAAACGATGACAAAGTGTTAATCTGCGGTACTAACATTCAAGGCGAAATAACAAGCATATATGCTAAGGATGTAGGAAACTAATGATGAATGTTATCAGATTCATTGCTTCATTAGCAATATCCTTTAAAGAAGCGTTGAGATTTTTCCTGATATTGCAAATATACTAAAATGAAAAGCGACCACTTAAGTGGTCGCTTTTATACTTTTATAATATTATGGGCAACAGTATACCAATAATCGCAAAGACTATACCCAGAACTCTCGTAACAACTACTGCTGTATCGGAAAGCTCTGCATCCTTGTATTTCCACGAACCCAGAACAAAACGTCCGAAGAATCCGGGAAATACAGCTACAAGCACGCCAAAAATCAGAATGAGTATTCCAGCGCCGATAGCGTCAGTATTCACCTTTTTCCCCATAACCTCGCAAGAGGTAAAAAGCATAAGACAAGTTATTGACATCAGTACTATTGAAAGCTGTTTTTTCATACACATTCCCCCTACCTTTCAGCTACATTATATCACATATTCTTTATCTGTCAATAAAAAACAAAATCACCCGAAGCATAAAGCCTCGGGTGATTTTGCGTTGTACCAAATTTCGAGAAGTGAGTAGATTGCAAATTGATTATAAAATGCTTGCTATTGCAAATACTGCAGGTGAATTCCAGTAAATTGTTATCTCATTGAGTGAGTAACAGCTTACTACATCGGCATAGCATTTCATCGGCGGTGTACCCGGTGGGAGTAACTCCTTAGCATCAGGGTCACCAGGGTGGCGGTTAGGGCCGCCGCATACATAGCCCGGGATACATTTATCAATACCATCTGCAAAGGTTGGGCGAAGATGAGGGTTTACACTCGAAAATTCGCCGTTTTCAGTTACATAGCTATATCCCGTTGCATTTATACCAAAAAGATAATCAAGCTGAGAAAATGTATACTTTTTAAATCTTCCCTTTTTCTCGATGAAGTCTGCTATTGCAAAGGTCATCGCATGCTTGAGTAAAATCATATTACTGCCCCAGCAGTAGCAGTCTTCATTCATAGCAGCGCCGTATCCGCATTTATCTGCCATATCCTGAAGCTCATAAGCGCGCTTTATAAATTCTGCTTCAAACATTTTCTTAAAGCGCTCTGACTTATTCTCATTATCGCTTAAAATATAGCTGAGCGCTCCGAAGCCGCCTACTGAACCATAGCCGAGTGCCGCTATATCAAAATCATATTCAAGATACTTTTCCATCTTCTGATGATAGATAGCCTCGCCAGTTTCTAAAAACAGCTCGCAGTATGCCCAGAAACGATTATCCTTATCATCCCATTCGCCGTAAGGACCTGTATTACAGCCCTCAGGATTTCTAAAGCCTAAAAATTCAGGGTTTTTGTCAAGCCATAGCTCTGCTTTTTTGGCAGCCTTTATAAGCTTATCTGCAAAGGCGGTATCAAACTTTTTGTAAATACCGCTTGCCATAGCGCAGATTGCCGCAAAATCGGCTGTTGCCATTGAAGATACAGGGAATATGTAAAGAGGCTTTTTGTCATCCTCAGGCATTATAAATGGCGCATGAACCATTGTTGTAACCTTATGGTATACGCCGCCATCCTCTCTTTGCATCTTCAAGAACCATTCAAGCTCATAGCGGCATTCTTCTAAAATGTCAGGCACTCTTGATTTACTCTCAGGAATGTTGAGATTTAAATTTTCAAATTTCTGCGGATACATTTTGTAGGCAAAGAGAATGTGCGCCAGCGCGCAGGCGCCCGCAGTTATATATCTGCCATAGTCGCCTGCATCATGCCAGCCACCCGATACGTCAAATGACTTATCCTCTTCCCCATACAAAACAGCTAATGTGTTGTGGCAAGCTTTATGTGTAAACTCGCCAGCATATTCTTCTTTAAGTTCTTTACCGCATCTTAAGAAGTAAAAAGCCTTTGTAATATCAAAAAACGCATTCTGATAAACATTCTCTGCGATAGAAAAGCAAAGTGACTTTTCGTTGTTTGCCATTATAAAATAACGGCCCTCTGTTTTAAAATCAGAAAAATCAGCTACCCATACTTCATCGCCTGAAAATTCATCAACGCCAAAGTAAGAAGGCTTGCCTCTGTAATACACCTTGTCATCAAGACCGACAATGGTATACTCTGAAACGTCAGTTTTGAACACTGCCTTTTTAGCCTCATAAGGCTTGTAGCCGAGCTGATTTACAAATGTGTTCTTTGAAAATTTTCTGACCGCAAGAGATGTATTTTCATTAAAATATGTTACGTCCATAATAAACCTTTCAGTTTTATTAACCCTTTGGATATGGGCTGTCAAATTCAGCTTCTGCCTTCTTTACAGCCTCTTCCAAAGTAAGGCCGTGGAAGAATGGCGCATTTAAATATCTGCCTGACTTCTTATCGTCAACAAATGCACCTACTACGATACCAGGGATAGCGCTTTCAGGCGCATTTGGTGCTGAAGGGCCGCCAAGGTCAGTTCTGCACCAGCCCGGATCGGTTAAGTTGATCATAACGTCAGTACCCTCAAACTTTAAGCCAAGGTCGATTGTAACCTTGTCAAGCGCTGCCTTTGAAGCAGAGTAGCCTGCCTGCTGAGGGTCAAGAGTAATGCCGCTTGTAGTATTTAAAATTCTGCCAAAGCCACGTTCTTTCATCTTAGGTAAGAAGTGGTAGCAAATCATCATAGGAGCGATAGTATTGATCTTAAAGCTCATTTCGTAGTCTGAAACAGGAGTTGCAAGATAGTCATTTCTGTAAGCGATCTGAACGCCTGCGTTGTTGAGAACAATATCAACCACAGTTCCCTTTTCATCGATTTCCTTGAGCATATTCTCAACTGCTGTAAGGTCTGAAAGCTCAGCTTCAACGATGTATGCTTCAACGCCGAGAGCTAAAACCTCATCCAAAACCTTCTGGCAGTGTTCTGCCTTTCTGCTGTGTAAAATAAGATTACAGCCATTTTCAGCCATAAACTTTGCTGTTAAATATCCGATACCACGGCTGGCACCTGTGATGAGTGCCCATCTACCCTTTACATTAACCATAACTTAAATCTCCTTTTTTGCATTTTCCATAGCTGCGATTACTCTGTCGCACCATGCATCAAATTCTTCATCCTCAATCTGACATTCCTTATGTGACAATACATATTCAATTGTCTTCTTAACGCCCATATCAAAGCGCATTGTAGGAACAAAATCAGGAACTGCTCGCTTGAGCTTTGCGTTATCAAATACTACAGAGTTTGCCTTATCGCCGATAAGAGAGCCCTTAAAATCATAGTTACTTACACTATGGAGGAAATCTGACGGAACGTAGTAAGGCTTGAGCTCAACACCCAGAGCGTCAGCAATACACTTGTAGATCTGATTCCATGTAAGAGTTTCGTCTGTTGTGATCTGATATGCTTCACCGATAGCGTGGATATTGCCCATAAGGCCGATGAAAGCCTTTGCAAAATCTGTATTGTGAGTCATAGTCCACAGAGATGTACCGTCACCGTGAATGATAACAGGCTTGCCCTCGAGCATTCTCTTTACTACCTGCCAGCTACCCTTATTGCCGTGAACGCCGAGTGGTACTGAACGCTCATCGTAAGTGTGGCTTGGACGGATGATTGTTACAGGGAAGCCGTTTTCTCTGTACATCTTCATAAGATATTCTTCGCAGGCAATCTTATTGCGGGAGTATTCCCAGTATGGATTTGCAAGCGGAGTTGATTCTGTAATCTTATAGTCTGACAAAGGCTTCTGATAAGCAGATGCAGATGAGATAAACATAAACTGCTTTGTTCTACCTGCAAAAAGTCTGTAGTCACGTTCAAGCTGTGATGGAACGAATGCGATAAAATCACATACTACATCAAACTGAAGATCTCCGAGCTTTTCTTTAACATCAGCTTCATTGTTGATGTCAGCTGTAATTGTCTTTACATTTGTCTGCAAAACGTCATTTCTTGAACCACGATTGATGAGATAAAGCTCCCATGAGCTGTCAAGAAGCTGACGTGAAATAGCTGTTGAAATAATACCTGTACCGCCTATAAATAACGCTCTCATAACTTTTCTCCTTTTTATAATGTTGCCTTAACTGCGTTTTCGTAAATCTTTGTGATGTCATCCTTCTTGAGTCTTACAAAGCCCCATGTCTGACCGTCACCGATGCCGAATTTTTCAACTAAAGTCGGAATATCTTCAGCCTTAGCGCCAAGCTCTGCAAAGTTTATCGGCATACCGATCGACTTTAAGAATTTTCTAAAGCACTTGATACCTTCCAAGGCTGTTGCTTCAGGATTTTCAAAGTTCATCTGACAGCCGAAAACTCTTGTTGCCATCTGAGCAAAACGCATAACATCGTGAGTATAAACGTGTTCCATCCACGCAGGCATAATTACCGCAAGACCTGCACCGTGAGCAACGTCATAAAGACCTGACAATTCGTGTTCAATACCGTGGCTGTTCCAGTCCTGACTTCTGCCAACGCCTACTAAACCTGTATGCGCAACAGTACCTGCCCACATAATGTTTGCTCTTACCTCATAGTTTTCAGGGTCTGCAATAGCACGAGGAGCTTCCTTGACCATTGTGATCAAAACTGCTTCACAAAGGCGGTCTGTTATTTCAACTTCCTTTGTGTTTGTAAAGTAACGCTCAAAAACATGAGCCATAATATCTGTAGCACCGCAGGCTGTCTGAT
>CALBJC010000038.1 GCA_937892655.1 uncultured Clostridia bacterium
CCTGCTTCCGGTCTTATTACCGCAATTTTTGCTGGTCTTATTATGGGCGTTTTGTCTGGCGGTTCTTATCAGATTTCAGGTCCTACCGGTGCAATGACAGCTATTTTGTTATCCCTTGTCGCTCAGTATCATCTTCAGGGTGTATTTTTAGCGTGCTTTATGTCAGGCGTGATTCTGTTGTTATGCGGAATCTTCAAACTTGGTGGCCTTGTTTCGTTCATACCTTTACCTGTAATTACTGGCTTTACATCAGGTATTGCAATTATCATTGCTTTTGGTCAGATAAACAATATATCAGGTCTTGTATGCGAGGGTACAACAACCATTGATAAAGTAATCAGCTATTTCAAGCTTGAACAGAATTTCAATCCTACCGCTTTTATCATTGGTCTTGCAGTAATTGTGTTTATGGCAATTTATCCTAAGAAGATTAATATGTATTTCCCATCATCACTTGCTGCAATTATCGTTGCAACTATAGTTAATTTTATCTTTGAATTTGATGTTGCTCAGGTTGGCACAATTCCTAAAACTATTTTCCTTGATGACAGACTCAGCTTTTCAGCTATTAAGCTTTCTGAAATTCAGAATCTTATAATGCCTGCTATTTCTATTGCAGCACTCGGTCTTATCGAAAGCTTACTTTGTGGTGCTTCAGCGGGCAGAATGAAGAATGAAAAGCTTGACGCTGACCGTGAACTTATTGCCCAGGGTGTAGGCAATATGATAATTCCTTTATTTGGCGGTGTTCCTGCAACCGCTGCTATTGCAAGAACCTCGGTTGCTATCAAATCAGGTGGTCAGACGAGACTTGTAAGTGTTATTCATTCCGTAGTTTTGCTTTTATCAATGTTTTTGCTCGGTCCTGTCATGTCAAAGATTCCTCTAGCAGCCCTTGCAGGTGTTTTGATGATGACAGCATGGAGAATGAACGAGTGGCACGTAATCAACGATATTTTCAAGAAGAAGATCAAAACATCAATCTTCCAGTTCTTGATAACAATGGTAGCTACAGTAATTTTCGACCTTACAGTTGCTATTATTATCGGTATTTTATTCTCACTTGTACTCTTTATTATCAAGGTTTCTGAAATGCAGGTTAATGTTGCCGATGTTGACCCTGCAAAGCTTAATCAGGAAAAGCTCTCTGAAAAACAGAGATTTACCAAGGTTGCATACATAACAGGTCCTTTATACTTTGGTACTTCAAATAAGGTCGAAGAAAAGCTTGGAGAGCTTACCGATGAACATATAATCATTCTTTCAATGCGTGGTGTACCATTTGCCGATGTTTCAGGTGTATCAGCGCTTCAGGAATTTACTCAGAGGCTTTGTGACCAGGATATTGAAGTTTACTTTACCTGCGTTCAGCCAAGAGTAATGGAGATGTTTGAACGTTGCGGTCTTGCTGAAGAAGTTGGTCATGAAAACTTCTTCTGGAGCACTGATAAGGCGCTTGAATATATTGCAATGAATTAGAGGTATATATGAATCCTATAAATTATATCGTAAAAAAGATTGATGGTGATTATTGTTATCTTTTAAATCTTGATAACAATGAAGAACTATTTATCGCCAGAGCTTTGCTCCCTGATGATATTGATGAAGGAACGAAGCTTTTGTTTGAAAACTTTATGTATGAAATAATAGATTAATAAAAGAGCTTGGGAGAAAACTCTCAAGCTCTTTTGGTTGACAAAGTATAGCATGTTAATTATAATAAATTAAAAAGGGGATAGGTTATGAAAATCAAAGGAATTTTTACTATGCTTTTAGCAGGTGTTATGTGTCTATCAATGTTTGGCTGTTCAAATACTGATACAAGTAGTAAAAGTAGTGAATCAACAACTTTATCAACAGAAAATGCTACAACTACAATGCCACCTGTTGAAAAGATTGAATATGAAATTGATCCTTCAAAACCGGTTATAGCGCTTACATTTGATGACGGGCCGAATACAACTACCACAAAGCAGATACTTGATTTGTTGCAAGAACATCAGGTTAAAGCGTCTTTCTTTGTAATAGGTAATAACATCAATGATGCTTCAGGTGAGATAATGAAGCTGGCGTTTGATATGGGACATGAAATAAATAACCATTCAACTACTCATTCTTATATGAATAATATGACAGCTGAGGATATAATTGCAGAAATTAAGACAACTGACGACAAGGTAAAAGAAATAACAGGGGAGTCAACAAAGTTTTTCAGACCACCTTATATTGCAACTAGCCAGATGATGTATGAAAGTATTGATATGCCTTTTATCTGTGGCTTAGGCTGTAATGACTGGGACCCTGCGGTAACTATAGAAAAGAGAATTGAATCTATAGTTTCTCAGGCAAAGGATGGTGCTATAATTCTTTTGCATGATGCAGAAGGAAATATTCAGACAGTAGCTGCATTAAAGCAGATTATACCACAGCTTAAAGAACAAGGCTATCAGTTTGTTACGGTATCTGAACTATTTGAGGCAAAAGGAATTTCCATTTCAGCTGATGACACAACATTGTATTCAGTTTTACAGTAAAAGAAAACCTCTGAAAGATTCTCTTTCAGAGGTTTTTAATATACTATATCCTTGATTTTGTCAAATCCCTTTAATATGTTTCTGTACTCATTAACAGAAGCTTTATCGGGAACTGATATATGTGAAAGACTGTAGTCGAGCCCTAACGCCTCCCATTTATATTTACCCATTTCGTGATAAGGCAATAGCTCAATTTTTTTAATACAGTCATAACGACTTAGAAATTCACCGAGTCTTTTTGCTTTATCATTATTAAGTGTATATTCAGGTACCAGAACATGTCTTATCCACACAGATTTGCCAATGCTCTGACAATATTCTAGAGTTTTGAATGCGTTTTCGTTAGTCTGACCTGTCAGGGCTTCGCAATCATCAGAATCGATGTCTTTAATATCAAGCAAAACTAAATTACAAGCGTCAATCGCGGATTTTGCGCGTTCTGTGTATACAAATCCAGAGGTGTCTATAGCGGTGTGAAGTCTATTTGCTTTACAGAGCTCGCATAGCTCTTTTACAAATTCTGGCTGTAAAAGAGGCTCGCCGCCTGATATTGTAACCCCACCTTTGCCTATAAAGCTTTTATATGAGCTGATTTTTTTCATTACTTCAGATGGAGTCATTTCGATTACTTTATCATTTTTACACCAGGTATCAGGATTATGGCAATAAAGACATTTCAAGGGGCAACCCTGCATAAATACTACATATCTGACACCTGGTCCATCAACTGCACCAAAGCTTTCAAATGAATGTATTAAGCCTTTTGTCATAATAACACCTCTTTTAAAAAATGGCGGAATGATAAGTTCCGCCATTTAATTATTTTAAAATCTTTCGTGGAAAGTACGATTGATAACATCAATCTGATGTTCACGAGGAAGCTTGATAAAGTTTACAGCATAGCCTGATACTCTGATAGTGAGCTGTGGGTATTTTTCCGGGTGATCCATAGCATCAATGAGAGTCTCACGGCTGAGAACATTAACGTTGATGTGGTGACCTGTTTCTTTAATGTATCCATCAAGAAGGGTAATAAGGTTATCGATCTGTTCCTGCTTTGTTTTACCTAAAGCGTTTGGAACGATTGAGAATGTATATGAAATGCCATCTTCTGAATACTTGTATGGAATTTTTGAAACAGAAAGCATTGAAGCAACACAACCACTGCAATCTCTGCCGTGCATAGGGTTTGCGCCAGGCGCAAATGGTTCGCCAAGCTTTCTGCCGTCAGGTGTTGAACCTGTTTTCTTACCATATACTACGTTTGAGGTAATAGTAAGAATTGACATAGTAGGTATAGAGTTTCTGTATGTTCTTCTTCTTGATAAGCGCTTCATAAAGTTTGTAACAACTTCTGTAGCAATATCATCAACTCTAGGGTCGTTGTTGCCAAACTGAGGATATTCGCCTTCAATATTAAAATCAACGATTATGCCATCTTCATTTCTGATAGGAGTAACATTTGCGTATTTAATAGCTGAAAGCGAGTCAACAACAACTGAAAGTCCTGCAAGACCGCACGCTGATGTTCTTATTATCTCTTCATCGTGAAGTGCCATCTGAATACGTTCATAGCAGTATTTATCGTGCATAAAGTGAATGATATTCAAAGTGTTGATGTAGAGCTTTGTGAGCCATTCGCATACAACACCGAATTTTTCATAAACTTCGTCATACTTTAATGGACCATCTGATACAGGGCCAACCTGAGGACCAACCTGCTCGCCTGACTTTTCATCCTTACCGTCATTGATAGCGTATAAAAGTGCTTTAGCAAGGTTAGCTCTTGCACCGAAGAACTGCATCTGCTTACCGATTCTCATAGCAGAAACACAGCAGGCAATACCATAGTCATCACCGAATTCAGGACGCATAATGTCGTCATTTTCATACTGAATAGAAGATGTTTCGATGGATATCTTTGAAGCATATTGTTTGAAATTATAAGGAAGCTCTGTACTCCAGAGAATAGTCATATTAGGTTCTGGGGCAGGGCCTAAGTTAGTGAGCGTGTGTAAGAATCTGTAGCTCATCTTTGTAACCATTGTTCTGCCGTCGGTACCCATACCGCCGATAGCTTCGGTTACCCATGTTGGGTCACCTGAGAAAAGCTCATCGTAAGCAGGAGTTCTTAAAAATCTTACCATTCTGAGCTTCATAATGAAATGGTCAACAATTTCCTGAATCTCAGCTTCAGTATATCTGCCTTCAGCTAAATCTTTTTCAGCATATATATCAAGGAAGGTTGATACTCTGCCGAGTGACATTGCGGCACCGTTCTGCTCCTTTACTGCTGCAAGATAAGCAAAATAAACCCATTGGAAAGCTTCTTTTGTATCAGATGCCGGCTTTGAAATATCATAACCGTATTTCATAGCCATTTCCTTCAATTCTTTTAACGCCTTAATCTGTTCAGCGATTTCTTCAAGATCTCTTACAGTGTCGCCATACATAGGGTCAAAATCGTGGGCCTTCTTAGCCTTTGTTTTCATCTCGATGAGCTTGTCAACGCCATAAAGTGCTACTCTTCTGTAGTCGCCGATAATTCTACCTCTGCCGTAAGCATCAGGAAGACCAGTGATAATACCGGTGTGACGTGCTTTTTTCATAGCATCTGTGTATACATCAAAAACGCCATCGTTGTGAGTTTTTCTGTATTTGAAAATGTTATTGATATCTTCAGGCAGCTTTCTACCGTAAGCATCAAGAGATGTATGAACCATTCTTATACCGCCAAAAGGCATAATTGCTCTTTTAAGAGGAGCGTCTGTCTGCAAGCCGACAATAGCTTCAAGATCTTTGTTAATATAACCCGCATCGTGTGAATTGATAGTAGAAATTTTGGTTTCATCAATATCGAGAACACCACCATTGTCACGCTCTTTTGCCATAAGATCCAAAACCTCAGCCCAGAGCTTCTGAGTCTTTTCAGTAGGTGACTGCAAAAAGCTTTCGTCACCTTCGTATGGTGTATAATTTTTTACAATAAAATCTCTTACATCGATTTTTTCAGCGTAAATGTTATCGTTAAAATCCATTACATTCACCTTATCCCTTCAAAATCATCTATTTAAAGTTTAATAAATGGCCACTTAACCACAATATGTTGTGGTTTGATACATAGGCAAACAGATGTATACACTAGATTTGCGTATACAATTACCCATACATTATCATAACAAATATGGATTGTAAAGTCAATAGCGTAAACTATAATAATAAATAGCATAAAACGAAAATTTTATTTATTATAACGAAAAGAATATTTTTTGAAAATCGATTAACTAAATTTCGTAACAATATTCTTTAATCAGCTCTTGCGCTTGACGATAAAAGCAATAAATGCTATAATTTGTTTATTACTAAAGTAAAGGAAACTACTATGGATAATTTATCAAATATAGGTGTTATTAAAAGCCTTTTTGAAAAGCATGGCTTTTCATTTTCAAAGGCACTTGGGCAAAACTTTCTTGTGAACCCATCAGTTTGTCCGAGAATTGCTGAAAACGGCTATGCACAAAGTGGTTTTGGCGTGATTGAAATAGGTACAGGTGTTGGTGTTCTGACAAATGAGCTTGCAAAGCGTGCTGACAAGGTTGTTGCAATAGAAATTGATGACCGCCTTATGCCGATACTTAATGAAACATTGCAGGAGTATGATAATGTTAAGATAATAAATGCTGATGTTATGGATACAGACCTGAATAAACTTATTTCAGAAGAGTTTAATGGAATGAATGTTGCTGTGTGTGCAAATCTTCCTTACTATATCACATCACCGATTATTATGAAACTTTTAGAAGAAAGACTACCTATTAAAGCTATAACTGTAATGGTTCAGAAGGAAGCAGGGCAGAGGCTTTGCGCAAAGATGGGTACCCGTGATATGGGTGCTGTTACAGTAGCAGTAAACTACTTTTCAAAGCCGGAGATCTTATTTCAGGTTTCAAGAGGAAGCTTTATGCCGGCACCAAATGTTGACAGCTGCGTAGTAAGATTTAATATCAACGAAAATACTCCTGATGGAGTAACAGATGAGAAGTTTTTCTTCAAAGTTGTAAGAGGTGCTTTTTCGCAACGCAGAAAAACTTTGTCAAACTCTGTATGCTCGTCGATGGGCATCTCAAAAGATGTCATTTATGAGTGCCTTGATGAATGTAATCTTTCGCAGACTGTCCGTCCTGAACAGCTTTCCATGGAAGAATTTATCAGATTTTCTGAAACTCTTAAAAATAAGATTTAGATTTATCCCCGATTTATATCGGGGATTTTTTATTCTCCTAAAATCGACAAAATATGCACCTGAAATATGATAAGCTTTAAATTATGTTGTTATATTATCAGGAGGTCATAAAATGGAAAGACTCGTAAAAAATAAAAAGAATGAAAAGATTGATAAACTGATAAAAGAAAAAAGTATATTTTATTATCTGTTTACTGCATTATCCTGCGTTGTTTGTTCAGCTTCACATTTATTGGGATTTTTATCACCGATTAATGTGGCAATAATTGCCTTGTCAAAAAACAAATATGCAATATGCGGTTTTATAGCAAGCGGCTTTACATATCTTGTCACAGATAATTTTCTGAGCGGTCTTGCTTATCTTTGTGCAATGGCTATTATCATAGCGTATAAATCCTTCAAAGATGAAGATGAAAGTGAGGTAATGCTTGCTTTGATTTCATGCTCGGTAATTATAATTCTAGGTCTTGCAATTGATTATCTGGTTGGTAAAAGTGGCTCAGAACTTGTTTTCAGAATATCTTCTGCAATTATTTGTGCTGTTACAATTTATTTTACATATAATGTTAAAAACAACGCAGAGTCTTTAAGGATACTTGCAGTATCCGAAAAAAGCTATGCTTCGCTTGGAATAGTATTTGTACTACTGATTGCTACCTTATCAAGCATAAATATTCTTGTATTCAATGTCGGAAGAGTGATTGCCATTACTCTTGTTTTGCTTGCTGCAACAAAATACAGAATATATGGCGGTGTCATTATGGGCGCCTTAACATCCTGCGGAGTTATGCTATGTTCATCTCAGCTTGCGATAAACACTGTTTTACTATCAACCGCAGGAATGCTGTGTGGTGTTGTCACTATGATGGGTGGCTTTTTTGTTGCAATTGTATTTATGATTGTAAACATCGTAGGACTAATTACTATCGGGATAAATGTAGATACAACAAATATGTTGTCTGATGCATTATTAGCGTCTGTTATTTATCTTGCAATTCCCGATAGGATAATAAATAAATTGACACAACTGGTAGGAATGGCAAACAGCTGTGATTATGGATTATCAAATGCTGCTTCAAGAATTGATTTTACATCTAAGGCAATATCGGAGGTTAAAATGCAGTTGAAGAAAATAACAAATATAGTTGACAGTAAAATTAAAAATCCCGACTATTCAGAAATGGTTTGCCAGAATGTCTGCAATCTTTGTCCTGATAATTATAAATGCTGGTCGCTCAACTATGAAAGAACAAATAAAGCGTTCGGTCATATATCTGAAAAATTAACGATGAATGGTAAAGTGGGCGTTGATTATTTACCAGAGCTTTCGTGGTGTACCTTCAAATCTACTATCCTCAACGAATTTTCGAGCGTTTATAATAAATCTAAATATGATCAGGTGTTATGTAATAAAAATCAGAATGCCAAGGATGTTGTAATCGACCAGTTATCAATAATGGAAAGTATGCTTAATGATATCTCCGAAGATATAACGATGGATTATGTGCCTCAGAGGTATAAAACCCTACAGCTTAATAAATACCTTTCCAAAGAACTTCAGGACAATTTCAGAGCTTGTGTCTATAATGACAACGATAATAATGTATATGTTGAAATATATATTCCTGAAAGTTATAAATTTGACGAAATAAAGCTTTGCAACGATATATCAGATATATGCGAGTGTGAACTTGAAATGCCTACATCTGTAAAAATTAAAAATCAGATAAAAATAACCCTTGCAGAAAAAATGCCATTGGAAATATCGCAAGAGGTTTGTCAGACGACATCGTCAAAGAGTGATTTTTCAGGAGACAGTTATGAGGTTGTTGACATTTCGAGTGTAGAAAAAGCAATAATTCTTTCTGATGGAATGGGTACAGGAAAACAAGCAAAAATTGATTCGATGATGGCAGTGAATTTTGCATCACGATTGTTAAGATCGGGATTTAAACCATCAACAATTGTGAGAATGATAAATTCAATGCTTTCAATTAAGGGATGGGATGAGAGCTTTGCAACTCTTGATATTGCACATATAAATCTGAAAAAACAAAGAGTAGAAATAATCAAAGCGGGTGCATTTCAATCTTTTATTATAAGAGGAAAAGAAATTATCAGAATAAGTCAGACAACGCTGCCTCTCGGAATAATTTCAGAGGATGTTCCTGATGCAAAAAGATATTATGTTAAAAACGGTGATATACTGATAATGATGACAGACGGTGTCTTAGCTGCGCTGGAAAATAGAATTGTAGAGTTTATTATTAAGAATACAGATTTGTCAGTAAAAGAAATAAACACAAAGATTATGGATATAATTTCAGCTAATAAATGTCAGAATTTTGATGATATTACAGTAATTGTATCCAAGTTTAATAATTAAATTACAAAATATTGTTTTGAAAATTGAAAATGATGGTCATAATGCACAAATACGCCTGTTGAGATATGTAAAAATATTGGAAAATGAACAAAACCTATTGCAAAATTATAAAAAATTAGGTAAAATATAATAAGACATATTGTACGAAAATTACGTTTTTTGAAAACGTGTTCGCAGTACATTTTTGACAATAGGGGATGATAACTAGATGTCTAAGAAATTCAACAAGGCATATGAGCAGATAGTTTCGGATTTTTTTGCCGGAACTAACTATGATTGTGCGGATTTTTTTGGCTGTCATAAGGCTACTGTTGATGGAAATGAAGGTTATATTTTCAGAGTATGGGCGCCTAACGCCAAGAAAATTTCTGTGGTTGGTGATTTCAACGATTGGAATGAATCTGCCAACAAACTTGAAATGCTTGGAACAAGCGGTATATGGGAAGTTTTTGTTCCTGGCCTTAAAACCTATGATACATATAAGTATTGTGTAGTAGGTGATAATGGTAAAAAGATGAAGGCTGACCCATTTGGCTTCCATACAGAATTAAAGCCTGCTACAGGTTCAAAGATTTTTGATATTGAAGGCTTTGAATGGACTGATTCAAAATGGCAGGAAAATAAAAAGACTGCTGATCCATATAAATCTGCAATGAACATTTATGAGGTTCATATCGGTTCATGGAAAAAGCATGATAATGGTGCATTTTATAGCTATACAGATTTTGCTGATGCGATTATACCATATCTTCAGGAAATGTCATATACTCATATTGAGTTTATGCCTTTAGCAGAGTTTCCGTTTGATGGTTCATGGGGTTATCAGGTAATAGGTTACTATGCTCCTACATCAAGATTTGGTACTCCTCATGATTTCATGAAGATGATCGATAAATTCCATAATGCTGGTATAGCAGTTATTCTTGACTGGGTACCGGCTCATTTTCCAAGAGATGAAGCTGGCTTATTCCAATGGGATGGTTCACCACTTTATGAATATAAAGACCCTCGTAAGGGTGAGCATCGTTCATGGGGTACTTGCGTATTCGACTATGGCAGAACGGAAGTTAAGAGCTATCTTATTTCAAATGCTTTATTCTGGCTTGAAAAGTATCATATTGACGGATTAAGAGTTGATGCTGTAGCTTCTATGCTCTATCTTGACTATGACAGACGGGACGGTGAATGGATAGCTAACGAAAATGGTGGCAATGAGC
>CALBJC010000039.1 GCA_937892655.1 uncultured Clostridia bacterium
AGAAATGGGACATTTTTCTCAAATAATAAAAAGTTAAATATAGGAGATAAGATATTTAAACAGACTTAACAGGAAAAAGATTATCATATACAATATATGATAAGTTTGAAGCAGAAGAAACAGATATTTTAAGTGGTTTGTATATGGCTGAAAAGCAACTATCAAAATCAAAAGCAGATTTCAAAAAACGGTACAGAGTATGAAAGGATAGTTTATACAGAAAATGCTCAGCAGTATATCATTTCAAATCTTGACTCAATAGCGCAGCTTTCAGCTAAAAATAATAACTAAATACCCATAAAATGCCGTGAAATAGCTACAAAGTGTAACTTTTTACCCCATTTGATTACAGTAGTATTACATTTTACGCTTTTTTGTTGACAAAAATATTTTCTTTGCTATAATTTAGTCAGTTAAGTAAATTAACTGGTATGGAGGGGAAAATATTGACAAAATTATTAAAGTCAAAAAATAACGGTTTTACACTTGTAGAAATGATAGTTGTAATTGCAATTATCGGTATTTTAGCAGCGATTTTAGTTCCATCGCTTTCGGCTTACGCATCATCTTCAAAATTCTCAGCGGTAAATGCAAATGCAAAAACTGCATACAACGCAGTTGCAAAGTTCATTACCCAGTCTAGAATTGATGAAAATGACATTGACCTTTTGTATACAGCCTCAGGCACTCGCCCGGCAACTGATGAAATGGCTCAGCAGCTGTGGGATATCATTGTTGAAGCAACAGGCTGTCAGTCGCCTTGCTATACAGTATATCTGTCAAACTCAAAGGATGTTCCGATGCAGGTTTATTTTGCAACAGATTCCAATACAAGCTATGTAGGCGGTCATCCTACAAGAAACGCTGATAAGAAGGGCGATTTTGCAGATATCCTTACCCGTATCGTTGCCGATACCCCAGCGAGCGGTAATTTGTATGACGATACAGTATTCTCAATTTCATAAAATCCATAACCGCTTCTGATTTTTTTCAGAGGCGGTTTTTTATTCAAAACTACATTGAATTTGCACAAAAATACATCTATAATATTTAGGTGAAAGGTAGTGAAGCTTATGCTTAAAAATATAGTTTTTACAGATCAGTTTATAGGCAGATATACCCGCCTTGTAAAGGATGTAGTTTTGCCTTATCAGGAAAGGGCGCTCAACGATATGATCGAGGGCGCTGAAAAAAGCCACTGTATCGAAAATTTCCGCCTTGCCGCAAAAAAGCTGAATACTGGTAAGTGTGACGAAGAGTTTTACGGAATGGTCTTTCAGGATAGTGACGTTGCAAAATGGCTTGAAGGCTGTGCATATTCGCTTGCATTATATCCTGACAGCGAGCTTGAAAAAAGATGTGATGAAACTATAGAGATTATCGCCGCAGCCCAGCATCCCGACGGTTACCTGAATACATATTTTACAGTAAAGGCTCCTGACAAGAGATGGACAAATCTCTGCGAGGCGCATGAGCTTTACTGTGCGGGTCACCTTATCGAAGCGGCTGTTGCATACGCTGAGTGTACGGGTAAAACAAGATTTTTAGAGGTTATGGAAAAGTGTGTAGATAACATCTACGAGCATTTTATTACAGAGCGCTCAGGCGGCTGGTCAGGTCATCCTGAAATTGAGCTTGCCCTTATGCGCCTTTATAATTACACCAAAAATGAAAAGCATCTGGAGCTTGCAAAATACTTTGTCGATATAAGAGGTACCAGCGACTTTTTCATCGATGAATACCACAAGCGCGATTGGTCGCCATGGGGAGAAAAATCATGGCCAAGCCCCGAGTATACGCAAAGTCAGGCGCCCGTTCGTGAGCAGACAGAGGCTACAGGTCACGCTGTAAGAGCGGTATATCTATATACAGGTATGGCGATGCTTGCAAAGAAAACTGAGGATAAAGAGCTTTCTTTAGCGTGCGAGCGTCTGTGGCAGGATATAGTTCAAAAGAAAATGTATGTAACAGGCGGTATAGGCTCAGTTTACGAGGGCGAGGCGTTTTCAAAGGAATATCATCTGCCAAACGATACAGCCTATGCTGAAACGTGTGCGGCTATAGGTCTTATCTTTTTTGCAAAGTCGATGCTTGCTTTAAATCCAAAATCAGAGTATGCCGATATTATGGAAAGAGCGCTCTACAACGGCGTTTTGTCGGGTATGCAGCTTGACGGTACAAAGTTTTTCTATGTAAATCCGCTTGAGGTGCTCCCTGGCATTTCGGGTAATACCCCTGCTCACCGCCACGCTCTGCCGCAGCGCCCGAAGTGGTTTGCGTGCGCTTGCTGTCCGCCAAACGTTGCAAGGCTTTTGTCATCAATTGGCGATTATGCATATTCTATTGAAGAAAATACCCTCTACTGTCATCTGTTTATGGGCAGTGAAATCCAGATGCCAAATGGTAAGGTTATCTGTAAAACGGGTTATCCTTACGAAAATGAGGTATTGTACACTTTTGCGCCTGATGCTCAAAAAATGGCAATAACCCTCGCTCTGCGTCTGCCTGCATACAGCGAAAATACTGAGATTTTGGTAAACGGCAAAAAGGCAGAATGTATAATCAAAAATGGCTATGCTTATATCGAGGGCGAGTTTTCAGCAGATGATGAAATTAAGATGACTCTTGATATGTCACCAAAGAAGATTTACGCAAACTCTCTTGTGTCAGCAGACAGCGGCAAGGTGGCAGTTTTGCGAGGTCCTCTTGTTTACTGCGCAGAGGGGGCTGACAATAACGGCGATGTATTATCCCTCTGGGTAAGCGAGAATACCGCTTTTTCAGAAGAAAAATCAGACATCTTAGGCGGTATAGTAAAGCTTTATGCAAGCGGTATCAGAGCCAAAAAGGATACAGCCCTCTATTCATTCAAAAAGCCTGAATATTCAGAAGAAAAGCTCACCCTTATCCCATACTACTCCTGGGGCAACAGAGGCCTTCACCAGATGAGAGTATGGCTGACAGAAAAGTAAATAATAATTTTTCAGACACCGACGGATTTTTATAGTCCGTCGGTGTGTTTTTATGCTCAAAACCCTTGCAAATTACATTAAAATATGGTATACTATATAATCGGTAAATTGGGGTAGTATGCAAAAAGCTCAGGGAGGGTGAAAAAATGAGGATAATCGGGATTGACCCGGGATACGCCATTATCGGCTTTGGGGTAGTTGACCACGATAAATCGAAATTTTCGCCTGTAGGCTTTGGTGCTATCACTACAAAGGCTCATACAGATTTTGATGAGCGACTTAAGATTATCTATGATGATATATGCAGCGTTTTAGATACCTATAAGCCTGAGCAGATGGCTATTGAAAAGCTTTTTTTCAATACAAACCAGAAAACCGCTATCGATGTAGCGCAGGCAAGGGGGATTATCGTTCTCGCCGCCGCGCAGAGGGGTATCCCGATTACAGAGTATACGCCGCTTCAGGTGAAAAACTCTGTTGTAGGCTACGGCAGGGCAGAAAAAAAGCAGGTTATGGAGATGACAAGGCAGATTTTAAAGCTCAAGGAAGTTCCAAAGCCTGACGATACTGCCGATGCTTTGGCGCTTGCGGTTACCCACGGCCATTCGTCAAATACAAATATGGCACGTCAGCTTTCAAAAATTTAAAAGTAACATATTCTTTTGAGAAATTATATAGTGTAAAGAATGAAGAGGTAAAATTATGATTTACAGCGTAAGAGGTAAGCTTATCCATACAGAGCCATCGCTTGCAGTAGTTGAATGTGCAGGTGTAGGAATGGCTTGCAGAACTACATACAACACCCTTTCAAAAATAAGCGGTGAGGATGAGGTAAGGCTTCTGACGTATCTCAATGTCAGAGAAGATGCAATTGAGCTTTTTGGCTTTGCCGATGAGGATGAGCTTTCAGCCTTTAAAATGCTCATATCCGTTTCGGGCGTCGGCGCAAAATATGCTCTGGCGATCCTTTCAGATGTAACCCCTGCGCAGTTTGCTATGGCGGTAGCGTCAGGCGATGCAAAAATGCTCTCAAAAACAAAAGGTATTGGCCCTAAGCTTGCGTCAAGAATAGTGCTTGAGCTTAAGGATAAAATCTCAAAGAACGCTGATATGTCAGGTTCTGCTTCAATAGATATGACAGCCCCTATCGCATCAAACTCAAACGCTTCAGAAGCGCTGGCGGCTCTTGTCGTTCTTGGCTATACTCAGGGCGAGGCGGCAAAGATTATCGGCAAGCTTGACCCTATGATGAGCGTTGAGGATATGATAAAAACCGCCCTTAAGGCGATGGCAAAATTTTAGCTAAAGGAGAAACAAAATGATTGAAAACAGCGATTTTGACTTTGAAAGCCGTATAGTTTCCCCTGAGGTTATAAAGTCAGATGATGAAAATGTAAATGAAGTTTCCCTGCGTCCTACCTCGCTGGTTGAATACATCGGTCAGGAAAAGGTAAAGGAAAATCTCTCAATTTATATCGAGGCCGCCAAAAAGCGAGGCGAGGCGCTCGACCATGTTTTGCTCTACGGCCCTCCCGGTCTTGGTAAAACAACCCTCTCAGGCATTATCGCTCACGAAATGGGCGTTAATTTCAGAATTACATCAGGTCCTGCTATTGAAAAGCCGGGCGATTTAGCGGCACTTCTTACAAACCTTTCAGAAGGTGATGTTTTGTTTATCGATGAGATCCACCGCCTTTCAAGAGCGATTGAAGAGGTTTTGTATCCAGCCCTTGAAGACTATGCGCTCGATATCATCATCGGCAAAGGCCCTTCTGCGAGAAGTATCAGAATCGACCTGCCAAGGTTTACTCTCGTCGGAGCTACAACAAGAGCAGGTCAGCTCACATCCCCATTGCGTGACCGCTTCGGCGTTTCTCTCAGACTTGAGCTTTATACTCCTGAGGAGCTTTGTCAGATCATTATGCGTTCAGCGGTAATCTTAGGTATTGCGTGTGACGAGAGCGGTGCTCTGGAGCTTGCCTCACGTTCAAGAGGTACTCCTCGTATTGCAAACCGTTTCTTAAAGCGTGCCAGAGACTTTGCCGAGGTTATGGGCAACGGCAAGATCACAAAGGATATTGTAAAGATAGCCCTTGACAGAATGGAAGTTGATGACCTTGGTCTTGACAGCCTTGACAGAAGATTTCTGGGTATGATAATAAATGGCTACAACGGCGGTCCTGTAGGGCTTGAAACTATCGCCTCGGCGCTCGGTGAAGAGGCAGTAACCTTAGAGGACGTATGCGAGCCGTATTTAATGCAGCTTGGCTTTATTTCAAGAACTCCTCGTGGCCGATGCGCAACAGAGCTTGCATATAAGCATTTAGGCATATTGAAAAACGGTCAGTACACCCTTTAGTTTAAGTAGATTTAAATTAATTAACATAATTTTGTATTGGAGAGTTTTATATGGGCAGATTATTCGGTACAGACGGTGCTAGAGGTATTGCAATCTCTGAGCTTACCTGCGAAATGGCAATGAACATAGGCAGAGCCGCAGCGCTCGTTTTAACAGAAACTACAACCTTAAAGCCTAAGATTTTAATAGGCAAGGATACAAGAATTTCCTGCGATGTTTTGGAAGCAGCGCTCATTGCGGGTATCTGCTCTGTAGGCGCTGACGTACATCTTTTAGGCGTTGTGCCAACTCCTGCGGTTGCATATCTTGTAAAGAAGTATAATGCTGATGCGGGCGTTATGATTTCAGCATCCCACAACAGTGCTGAATTCAACGGCATCAAGCTGTTCTCAGCTGACGGCTTCAAGCTCCCTGATGAGATTGAAGAGAGGATAGAAAACCTCATTTTAGACTATCCTGAGGATATGAAGGTTTGTGACGGCGCATACATAGGCAGAGTTTATCACGAAAAGAATGCCGAGTGGGACTATGTCCGCCACGTAATGAAGGCGTCAGACGGCTACAAGGGTATCAAGGTTGCGATAGACTGCGCAAACGGTGCTGCAAGCCAGAGTGCTGTAAAGCTTTTTCAGGGTCTGGGCGCTACCTGCTTTTTCATAAACAATGAGCCTGACGGCATAAATATCAACAAAAACTGCGGTTCAACAAGTTTAGAATCCTTGTCAGCGGCAGTTAAAAGGCATAAATGTGACATCGGTCTTGCATTTGACGGTGACGCTGACAGATGCCTGGCAGTTGACGAAAACGGCGAAGTGCTCGACGGCGATAAGATGCTTGCTATCTTCTCTATGTATTTAAAGGCTCAGGGCAAGCTCAAGAGCAATGCCTGCGTTGTAACTGTTATGACAAACTTAGGTTTCTTCAGATTTGCAAAGGATGCAGGAATTTTAGTTTCTACTACAGCCGTAGGCGACAGATACGTTTTAGAGAATATGCTCAAGCATGACTATAACCTCGGCGGTGAGCAGTCAGGTCACGTTATTTTCCTTGACCATTCAACAACGGGCGATGGCGAGCTTACAGGCGTTATGCTCTTGAATGTTATGCAGAAAACCGGTAAGAAATTATCAGAGCTTGCAAACATGATGTATAAGTATCCTCAGGTGCTTGTCAATGTAAAAATCAACAGCGAATCAAAGGGCAAGTGGCAGGATATAAAGGAAATTCAGGATGAGATATCACTTTACAAGGAAAAACTCGGTGACGATGGCAGAGTTTTGGTGCGTGAATCGGGTACAGAGCCTCTTGTAAGAGTAATGATTGAAGGAAAGCAGTATGGCGTTGTACTTCAGTATGCAAACGCTATTGCAAAGGTTATCAGAGAAAGGTTAGGAAACGCTGATGAGGCTGACAACTGATTGGAAGGATTATAAAATTATAGATACTACAGACGGTATGAAGCTTGAGAGCTGGGGCGGATATATCTTCTCCCGTCCTGACCCTCAGATCATCTGGAAAACTCCCGTGAAAACAACTCAGTGGGAATCTGCGCATGGCGTTTATCACCGTTCAACAAAGGGCGGCGGCGAATGGGAGATAAAGAAGAAAATCCCGCAGACATGGCAGATTAAGTATAAAGACCTTACCTTCAACGTAAAGCCTACGGGCTTTAAGCATATGGGCGTTTTTCCTGAGCAGGCTGTAAACTGGGATTTTATGATGGATAAAATCAAAAATGCAGGCCGTCCTATAAAGGTTTTAAACCTCTTTGCGTATACGGGCGGTGCAACCTTGGCGTGCGCAAAAGCGGGTGCGTCTGTTTCTCACGTTGATGCTTCAAAGGGTATCGTTGCGTGGGCAAGAGAAAATGCCGAGGCATCAGGTCTTTCAGATAAGCCTATCCGCTGGCTTGTTGATGACTGTGAAAAGTTTGTAACAAGAGAGATCAAGCGAGGTAATTTCTACGATGGTATCGTTATGGATCCGCCATCCTACGGCAGAGGTCCCGGCGGCGAGGTATGGCAGCTTGAAAACAGAATTTTCGATCTTGTATCCCTTTGCACAAAGGTTTTATCGGATAACCCTCTGTTTTTCCTCTTAAACAGCTATACTACAGGTCTTTCACCGTCTGTAATGGGATATATTTTAAGTCAGACAGTAGGCGAGCGCTTTGGCGGTAAGATTTCAGCTGACGAAATAGGCTTACCTGTTGAAACCTCAAATATGCCGCTTCCATGCGGTTCTACTGCAATCTGGACTAAATAAGGAGTATTCTTTTAATGGAGAATTTCATTGAAGTAAAAAACGTAAGTTTTTCATATACAAATGATTATGAAGAAAGCGCTCAGAAGACAACAGTCTTAAAAAACGTTTCTTTGAATATAAAAAAAGGCGAGTTCGTTGCGGTACTCGGGCATAACGGCAGCGGTAAATCGACCCTTGCCAAAATGTTCAACGCTATCAATATCCCCGAAGAGGGCGATGTTTTTGTAAATGGTATCAACACAAAGGATGAAGAAAAGCTTTTGGAACTGCGTCAGACCGTAGGTATGGTTTTTCAGAATCCCGATAACCAGATAGTTGCAACGATAGTTGAAGAGGATGTAGCGTTTGCGCTTGAAAATATGGGCGTTGAGCCAAAGGAGATAAGGCGAAGAGTTGACGAGGCGCTCACGACTGTAGGTATGTATGAATACAGAGAGCACGCTCCTCATAAGCTGTCAGGCGGTCAGAAGCAGAGAGTTGCCATTGCAGGCATTATTGCTATGGAGCCTCAGTGCATAGTGCTCGATGAGCCTACAGCCATGCTTGACCCTAAGGGCAGAAAAGAAGTTTTAAAAACTATAACAAAACTCAACCGTGAAAACAACGTAACCATAATTTTAATTACTCACTATATGGAAGAAGCAGCGCTTGCTGACAGAATAGTTGTTATAGATGGCGGCGAGC
>CALBJC010000040.1 GCA_937892655.1 uncultured Clostridia bacterium
AAGGAAGGCAGAGCAGACATGGCCCTCGGTCAGTATGTTGCAGGTATGGGCTTCTCAAACGTAGGTCTTGGTATCGTTCACTCAATGGCTCACCCTCTTGGTGCTTTGTATGATACTCCTCACGGCGTTGCAAACGCTATTTTGCTTCCAACAATTATGGAATACAACGCTCCTTGCACAGGTGAAAAGTACAGAGAGATCGCAAGAGCTATGGGCGTTAAGGGTGTTGACAATATGACTCAGGAAGAATACCGCAAGGCTGCTTGTGACGCTGTAAGACAGCTCTCAGCAGACGTTGGCATCCCTGCAGACTTAAAGGAAATCGTAAAGGATGAAGATGTAGCATTCTTATCACAGTCAGCTTTTGATGACGCTTGCAGACCTGGCAACCCACGTGACACAAGTGTTGAAGAAATTGCGCAGCTTTACAGAAAGCTTTTATAATTAAAACTTAAATTCAAAGCCTGTCGGTAAATCGGCAGGCTTTTTTGTTGCAAAATTTCTGATGCTGTGATAAAATAGCTGTGACTTGATACTTTAAAGGGAGATATGACAATGCTTTTTGTGTGTCTGGCGCTTATTGACGATGAGCAGGATAAGATAAAATTTACAGAGTTTTATAATGAATATAACAATTTTGGCTTAAACTATGCCTATTCTTTACTGAATGACCGTTCGCTCGCTCAGGACGCTGTAAGCGAGGCTTTTCTGCGTCTCGCGAAAAGTTTTCAAAAAATTAACAATTCAAAACTGACAAAATTACCGCAGTTTTTCGTTATTATAATAAGAAATATATGTATCGATATGCTAAGGCAAGAAGCAGAGCAGATGACGCTGAGCTTTGAATCGGTTGACCTGAAGGCTCAGGTCAGATATTATGACGACAGCTTCAAGGGCTATGAGGACAATATGCATTTAAGAGAATGTATTAAAAAGCTGCCGCAGCATCAGAAGGATATTCTTTATCTCAGAACAGTAGCAGGTATGGAGTTTATAGACATTGCGAAATTTTTCGGGATAAATACCTCATCTGCCAGAAAAAGATACATAACAGCTTGCAAAAAGCTTGAAAAGCTCTTTAAAAAAGGAGATGCATCAATTGAAAAACCAGATAGCGAAAATACTTGACGAAATTTTTGAAAAACAGTTTTCTCTGATTGAAAATGAGGCAAAATCAGCCGGCAGATTTACAACAACGCCCGAGTATGACAGAAAAATGCAAAGGCTCATAAAGAAAGTTGACAGACCGCTCTGGGCATATACAAACACGCCCCTGAAAAGAGTAGCCTGCATACTGGCTATAATCGTATTTATTTCGGTTACATCCCTAACCGTTCACGCCATTTACAAGAAATTCTTTGAGCTTAAATACTCTCAGAACACCCGGTTCACCGAGATTTTCACCAAGGATATAGATATGGCGACAGCCCCCGATACTATCCTGACAAGGTATACTATCGATGCGCCGCAGGGGTATGAGTTTGATTATCAGAAACCTTTGGAAATAGGCGTATCAAAAACGGCAGTAACTCATTATGAAGATAACTCAGGTAATTTTATACGCTTTGAGCAGTTTACTGCGCAGATGTTCATAACAAGTCTTGATAACGAGCACACTGAATTTGAAGAATATACAGATGAAAACGGAAACATCTTTATTATTAACCAAACTCAGAGCGTTGTAAGTATTGTATGGAACAACGGCGAATACATTTTTAAAATTTCCAGCAACAATTTAAACAAAGAAGAATTATGTGAATTGTGCACCTCTACAAAAAATTGTTAACTTTTTTATTTTTGGCATCTTTTTGACCCTTTTTTTCGTTTATATAGTGGTAAACGTGATTTACTATGCAAAAAATAAACTAAAAAAGGGGGTGGATATATGAAAAAGGCTATGTCATTACTCTTGAGTATCGTATTTGTATTGGGTGTATTTACATATATTCCTAGCTACTGTAATGCCGCTGAATATAATACCGAGGCAACACCTCGCTGGTTATATACCCACAGCATAACAAACAGTATTGAAGCCTACAGCGACAATAAGGTTCTTGCAACAAGCAGCGTTGTGGCAATCGATGACGTTACAAAGATTACAATAAAGCAGGTTGTTCAGCGATACTCACAAGGACAGTGGATTGACGGACCAAGCTGGACTCAGTCAAAATCAGATAGTGTTTAT
>CALBJC010000041.1 GCA_937892655.1 uncultured Clostridia bacterium
GGAGTACCCATACCCATGCCCATACCCATGCCCATGCCGGCATTTGTTGGACCGCCCATAGGGCCTGTAGGCATACCGCCCATCATATTAGCGCCTGCCATCTGAGCCATATTCATACCCATAAAGCCCATCATAGCGCCGGCTTCGTTAGCAGCAGCAGCTTCAGTTGCACGAGCAATTGAGGAAGCCATCATAGCTCTCTGAGCGTTAGGGTCAAGCATTGTATCAGCCTTGAGTCTGTCACCGAGGAGCTTCTTTGAATCATCTGTAATTGAGATAGGTTCGATCTGTAAGCCTGTGAGCATAAGACCTCTTGAGCCCCAAGTTTCAGCTGAAGCTTCTCTTGCAAGATCGCAGAGTCTTAATACCTGAGTATTGATCATATTGTATGAGTAGTTTTCAAGAGCGAGTGAGTTAAGAGCAGATACGAGGTGAAGCATAAATTCGCCCTTGTACTGATTGTTGCTGAAAACTTCTTCAACAGTTGTTGCTCTTGTAGCAGCTGCTGCGCCCTTTGACATAACTTCCATATAGAACTTTACTGCAGCTTCAGCGTCAGGAATCTGAACTTCAAATGAACCGTGCATTCTGAGCTCAACAGTTGTATTGTATCTAGGATCTGGGTAAGGGATAGGTGTGCTTGTGCCAAACTTGATGCCAGGGAATCTCTGAAGGTTGATGTAGAGAACTCTCTGCTGAGTTGATGGAACACCACCGTAAGCTACTCTTCTGAATAAATCCTTGAATGAATCCTTGATGTCACCTGCAAAGATAGATGGAGCAGATGAGTTGTCAAGTGTGTAGTAACCAGGTTCAGCAACGAGGTTTGTAATCTTACCGCCGTCGATAGTAAGCATTACTGTATTTTCTTCAACGTGAATTATAGAGCCGTTTGAAATGATACCAGCCTCACCCTTGAGGTTTGTGTTTCTGTCACTACCCTGGCGAAGCTTTACACCAGGAATAGCAATTGTCTTGTTGTCAAGATATGGACACTCAATGGCTTCCTTGTAGGAATCTGCGAGTGTACCGCCAATAGAGCTGCCAATAGCCTTAATAATACCCATAATTGAATTTCCTTTCTGATTTTATTTTACTAATTTATATCCTGCTACCTGCCATAAGCGTGAAGATTCAACCGCTTCAAGGCCGGAACCGCAGTATTTACATTTGAATACGTCCCCTGAGCCGCTTACAGGAGCGCCGCAGTTAGGACAGTTGAAGGCGTAGAATGCCGAGTTGTTTTCGTCGTTGCCATTCTGAAGATAAATAGCTGTAGCTCTGTATACAGCCTGGGTAAGCTTGTTTTTATCGCCATCTATAACCTTACCCTTTTCATTTTCAACATAATACTTGCTCTGCATTGATATTTCAAACTCAGCAACCGCCTCGTTCTGAGCGCCCTTATAGCTTGAAATACCCATTTTATGTATTTTTACGCCGTCGTAATGAACTGTATTGCCATTTCTCAAAAGCTGGTCGATCTCATTCTGAACCTGCATCTTGATACCGCCCTCTCTTGCTTCAAAAGCGGTTATATCTTTTTTTGAAACAGCGTCGAGCGCATCTAAGAAAGTGGTTTTGACAAGCTGTTCTACATATTCATAGCTTGTATCGGGAATATCCCTTAAAAGCTTAGGCTTGTAGAGCGCTGTCATATCAACGATTGACTTAGGCCTGAACTGTTCTTCCTTGTAAGCGTCAGCAACAAGCCTTGTGACTTCTTTTGTACTGCCAAAGCCTGCACTTCTGAAAAAACCGTCAACTTTTGATTTTACTATCATAAAAATGATAAACAGTATAAGCAGTATTATCAGAAAACCGCCTAAAGGAGATGTAATAAACTCAAATATATGCTCTAATATACTAGTTAGAATTTTCATTTGTTACTCCACGGATACCTTCGTCGCGGGTATCATCTCTTACAGTTGTAAAGTCTGTAAGTACCCAGTTGTAGTTACCTGTTGAAACAACAGAGCCGCAGTATGCACACTGGCCTGTTGAAGAGATTTCAAGAGGAGCGCCGCAGTTAGGACAGTTGTGAGCGTTCATATCGCTTGTTGCTTCGTTTGAAACAGCATCTTCCATACGAACAAACTTCATCTTGTATCTCATATCCCAACGGGTTGATCTGTCACCTCTGATGATATTACCTGTCTTTTCGTCAACCTGGTAGTCGATCATTCTTGCATTGAGGTAAACAGTAACATATTCGTAGTTATTATCAACAGCGTATGAGGTCATATAGGCTGTATTGATGGTCATGCTTTCGTAGTGGTAAACAACGCCCTGTCTGATTTTAGCTTCAATCTGACGGCAGGTTGTGTTATAAAGATTTTCGTGTAAAACAGGTCTTACAGGAGTTAGATCTCTTGCACACCATGCCATCTGAATATCCATATAAACCTGCTTTGCAAATGAAACAAAGTCATCAGGTGAAAACTCAGGGTCAGTCTGTCTGATAATCTCGGTGATCTGAGCAGTTCTGTCAGGTAAAATAACATTTCTACCCTGATTTGAGGTAATCGTTCTTCCCGGTTGAGGAGTATTTGATGTACCGGTACCGCTTGATTTTGTCTTTGCAACGCTGACTACAATAATAATAACGATAACCAATATTACAAGACCCGGGCTGATGTTTCCACCACCGCCGCTTGAACTTGAACTTGAGCTTGATGAATAACCATAGTCATAATCATCATCGCCCCAGTCGAAATCGTAGCCGCCGCCACCACCGCCGCCGCCGTAATCATAATCATTACCGTCGAACGCAACAGCAGATGACGCTAAAACTACAAAAGTCAATAAACCAGTAAGTAGAATTGCTAATAACTTTTTCATCGCTTTCCCTCACATAATATCTGATTTTGTATAAATATGAAATATATAGTTATTTCACATAAAATTATAAATTATATTCATAAATATGTCAAGAGTTTTTATAATATCCCCGAAGGCGTTTTTGCTATTGTTACAAAACAAAAGCCTGCGCAAAAAACGCAGGCTGAGAATGTATATATTTAGTTTGCAATCAAAAGGTTTCCGCTTTTACTTGCAACTCTGATTTTATCAGCGATAAGTGCGATGAATTCAGAATTTGTAGGCTTGCCCTTGTCGTTGCTGACAGTATAGCCGAAATATGATGTTAAAATATCTAGGTCGCCTCTGTCCCATGAAATCTCAATAGCGTGTCTGATAGCTCGTTCTACTCTTGATGGAGTTGTCTTGAATTTACTTGCAACTGTAGGATACAAGAGCTTTGTAACGCTCTCTATCATCTGCTCATCATTAACAGCTGCAATAATTGCAGTTCTGAGGTAGTGATAGCCCTTGATGTGCGCAGGAACACCCAGCTGATGAATGATATCTGTTACAATAACATCCAGGCTCTGAGGTTTTGCGCTTGACTCAAGAGATATGAGCGGAGCATTTTCTTCAGAGCATACCGACTTGATTCTTTCAGCTAAAACCGAAATCTCAAAAGGCTTGAGCATAAAGTATGCAGCGCCAAGTTCCATAATCTGTCTTTCGATAATAGGATTGTCATAAGAGCTGATAACGATAAAATATGGAGTTCTTATAAGTCCGTTGTCCTTTGGAAATCTGCGCATAAGCTCAATAGCGTCAAGATTTTTCATAGTTGAATCAATAACAACTACATCAGGCATTTCCTTTTTGATAAAATCAAAAATTACAGCGCCATCCTTTTCAACGCTTATTGTGTCAAATCCCTGTGTTCTCAGAAGCATTGAACATACGCTGCCGAAATCCTTGCTGTCATCGCCGATTAATACTCTTGTTTTCTTAGTCATAATAGAAACCTCTTCCCGAACAACAAAATGATAATATTATGGTATATATATCAGATTTGTTGTCGTTTGTAATTGTGTTGACAACGTTTTTTACTATGCAAATAAATTCTATTTGTTTTTCCATCAAATGTCAAGATAGTCTATAACTTAACATTACCAATTCTACTAAATTAACAAAAAGCATAGCTCTGAAAAATCAATTTTGGAGTAAAAAATACACATCTGTTTGTAGGCTATGTCGAAAATTGACGATAAATAATGTAGATAAAATGTGTACTATTAACAATTTTTCAAAAAGTATAAACAAAAGCCGAAAAAGTTTTTCGGCTTTTGTTTTTTGTATGCTAAATTAAGTGATGCTTGTTGGCTTTAAATTATCAAAATCTGCGCTGTATGTTACTTCAAGATCATCGAGCTTCTTTGTAAGGTAAGCAGCGAATGCGTTTGAGTAAAGCTCAGTTTCATCAAGTTCAAGCTTCTTGATGATGTGGTAGCCATAGCTTGTTTCAACAGGCTCACTAACCTGACCTACTTCAAGCTCGAATGACTTGTCTTCAAATTCCTGAACCATTTCACCATAAGTGAATGTGTAGCCTGCTTCATTCTTCATCATACCAGGGTCATCGCCGTAGGTCTGTGATAATTCGTAGAGGTCGTCACCGTCTGTTACAACTCTGTCGTAAAGCTCATCAGCAAGTTCCTTAGCGGCTGTTTTGAGTTCTTCTTCAGTAGCGTCTGCGTAAGCTTCATCATCCTTGAAATGATCAAATGCAACTAGGATATGCTGACATGTAACGTAGTTTTCTCTTACATACTTCACAAATTCATCATCTTCATTTGCTGCAATGCCATCTTCACCATAAAGGTGTTCCTGAATTGCTGCATAGTACTTATCGTTTTCCAAAACCTCTCTGAAGATTTCTTCAGTCATATAGTTATAGCCTAAAAATTCTTCATAGGTGTAGCCTGCGTCTTCATACTGAGCGACAAGCTCTGTGATGTAATTGTCGATTTCCTGCTTGTCCTCTGGGGCAAGGGTAAGACCAAGCTCATTGAAGGTTTCAGGGATAAAGTAGTGTAAAACTACCTGATCAGAAACATAGTCCTTGAAATAGTCAAGAGCCTCCTGACCGTATTCAGGTGTATCCCATACTGAATTATCGCCGTAATCAAGCTGATACTTGATATTGAGGAAGTAGTAACGGAATACGTCAAATTCAGCGTCAGTATCATCGATTGTCATGAGTGGAACAGATGTGTCAAAATCTGCTGAAGCCTCAGGAACGTTAAGCTCAACCTTGATTCCTGAAGTTGTTGTTGTGTCACCGCCTGATGTATTATTGCCGCCTGAGGTAGTAGAAGAATCATCACCGCCGCAAGCTGCAAGTGACATACATAAGATGCCTGCAGTGAGCATTGCCAAAAGCTTTTTAATCATTTTTTTAACTCCTTCATATAATAAAATAATTTTGTTTTCTTTGAGATTTGAAAGAATTCTTAGGCATTATATCATACAGATGTGATAAATCTGTGAAAATCAGAGTTAATATTTAATGAATATCGGTTGCAAAATGAAATTAAAAGGAATATAATTAAAGTAAATTTAAAGCAAAGGGTGAAATACATTGATTTTTGACAGATATATAGCCCATAGAGGCTTACATAATATTGAAGAGGGAATTCCTGAAAACTCTATGAAGGCTTTTGAAAAAGCGGTAGAAATGGGTTATCCTATCGAGCTTGATATTCATCTTACCCGTGACGGCAGAATAGTGGTTTTTCATGACGATAATTTAAAGAGAATGACTGGCGTTGACAAAAACATAAACGAGCTTACCTATGAAGAGCTTTCAGAGCTTCGCCTTCAGGGTACAGATGAGGGCATTCCGCCGCTTATTGATGTTTTAAAGCTTGTGCGTGGCAGGGTAGGACTTCTGATTGAGCTTAAGGATACAGCACCATTATTTGTAATGGAAAACAGATTATGCAAAATGATGCTCAATTACCCCGGATTCTGGGCGATACAGTCATTTAATCCTGTCAGGGTGGGGTGGTTTGCTACTCATTGTCCATCTATCGAGCGCGGTCAGCTTGTAACTGATTTTGGTAAGAAACGACAGCTTGCAAAGCGGGTGGCTTCAAAGAAAGTAACATGGAAAACAGTATCAAAACCAACCTTTATTTCAGTTGACCTGCGTTCTATCAGCCTTCAGTATCTTTTTGACGCTCACGATATAGGAGCAAAGCTTATTACATGGACAGCGACCTCGAAGGAGCTTCTGGAGCAGGCGGTAAAGTTTGGCAGAGGAGTTATTTTTGAAAACATGATTCCATGTGATTATGATGAGGAGGATTAAATATGTATGCATTTGTAACAGGTGCCAGCTCAGGCATCGGCAGAGATATAGCAAGAACATTATCCCTTTACGGATATGACCTGATTATTACTGCAAGACGAGAAGATAAGCTTATGGAGTTAGCTGAGATGTTGGGCGAAAATACAGTTGTTCTCCCTTGTGATTTATCAGATAAAGAGCAGTGCTTAAAGCTTTGCCGCGAGCTTGATAAATATGACATTGAAATATGTGTAAATAACGCAGGCTTCGGGCTTCACGGCGATTTTTGCGAAACTGAGCTTGACCGCGAGCTTACAATGGTTGATTTGAATGTAAAAGCATTACATATTTTTACAAAGTATTTTGCAAAGCGATTTACCCGTGACGATATGGGATATATACTCAATGTAGCTTCAATAGCGGGCTTTATGGCGGGCCCTTTGATGGCTACATATTACGCTACAAAGGCGTATGTGGTAAGGCTTACAATGGCGGTTGCAGAAGAAGTGAGAGTTAAAACTACAGGCGTCAGATTCGGGCTTTTATGCCCTGGACCTGTTGATACTGAATTCAATGAACGTGCTGATGTTTCATTTCCGCTTGATGGTATGAAGAGTATAGATGTAGCAAGATATGCGGTAGATAAAATGCTCACAAAGCTTTATAAGCCTACAGATTATTTCAATCTTACATATATGTTCCCTCAGCCTTCATTTGCTTTAGCAGCCCTCGGTTCAAAGCTGTCACCAGCGTTTATCTCTACCCGAATCGCCATGGCTATGCAAAAGAAGAAAAACGGGTAAAATATGTACGCGTTTATGGCATAAAATGAATAAATAATAGTATTATTTTATACGATTTGTACAATAAGCACAAGAAACCGATTACAATTTTATTGATTTTTAGACTTGTAAACGTTCGCAGTAATAATGTATAATAAAGGTACAAAATTAACACGAGAAGGAGTTTTTATCATGAACTTTAAGAAGATTTTGGCAGCAGTTGCTGCAACAGCATTAACAGTTGGCGTTATGGCTACAACAGCTATGGCTGCTGAAGAATTTACAGTATACGCTATGATCGGTGCTGACAACGCTCCTGATGACTGGCAGTACTGCTACTGGGGCCCAGACTGTGAAAACGTTGGTGACATAACACCTGTAACAGCTACAATCACAGACAACGGCACAGCTACAGTTTCAGCAACTCTTGCTACTGCTTCAGGCGGTAAGACATGGGTTACAAACCCAGTTATCCTCATCGATACAGCTAAGTATCCAAACGCTGTTTTGGAAGTTATCGAATGTAAGGTTGACGGCGTTGCAGTTCCAGTTGACTACTCAGTTAAGGACGTTAAGTGCTGGGGCGAAGGCACAGGTATCTACTCAGAAACAGAATGTATGCGTGGTGCTGGTTACAACGAATGGGGCGACAAGTTCATCCCAGCTTGCAACGGTTTAACATCAATCGAATACACAGTTAAGCTCGACCTCGATGGCGATGGTTACGCTTCAGCTGGTACAGACGCTGCAGGCGGCGCTAACACAGGCGTTGCTCCAGTTGCTGCTCTCGCAGTAGCTACACTTGCAGGTGCTGCTCTTGTTGCAACAAAGAAGAGATAATTTTATCTTTTAAAAACAAAAGGGATTTCCTTATGGAAGTCCCTTTATTTTTTTGCTCTTTTGTAGTATAATGAATAAGGAACAAAAATACCTTATGGAGTGATTATATGGAGAAGTATGATATTAAAAAGCTAGCTATGCTTTCAAAGCTTTCATTTGATGAAACGGAGCTTTTGGCTATGGCTGACGATATGAAAAATATCATTGAACTTATGGATAATATAAAGAAAACCGATGCAGTTTACGACCCTTATTTTGAAAACGCTACGAGCGTTATGCGTGATGATATACAGAGTGAAAGTATGAACGATGATGAATTGTCAAAGCTTAGTGTTGAGAATGGCTTTTTCAGCGTATCAAAGGTTATATAAAAGGAGTTAAAGATGTATATTTCTTATGATAAAGCAAGGTCAATGCTTCTTAGCGGTGAAATTACTGTCCCTGAGCTTACCCGCATTTTTCTTGACAGAATAAAAGCCTTTAACGATGAATACGGGGCTTTCATAACAGTATGTGAAGAGTATGCCTTAGCTCAGGCTCAAAATGCACAGAATATGCTTGACAGCGGTAATGCGCCTTTGCTTTGCGGTATACCCGTTGCGATAAAAGACAATATCTGTACTAAGGATATCAAAACCACTTGTGGCTCAAAAATGCTTGAAGATTTTGTTTCTCCATACAGCGCAACAGCTGTGAAACGTCTTGAGGCACAAGGCGCTGTAATAATCGGTAAAACTGCCCTTGATGAATTTGCTATGGGCTCAACGGGACAGAACTGTTACTTTTGTAAAACGAAAAATCCGTATGATCCTCAGTATATTCCTGGTGGCTCGTCATCAGGCTCAGCGGTGGCAGTAGCACTTAATATGTGTATTATAGCCCTCGGTTCTGATACGGGCGGCTCTGTGCGTCAGCCTGCGGCATTCTGCTCGGTTACGGGTATAAAGCCTACCTACAGACGTGTTTCAAGATACGGCCTTGTGGCATTTTCATCCTCTCTTGATCAGATAGGAGTAATTGCTGAAAATTCTCATGTCGCAAGTATCGCTCTTGACGCAATCTGCGGATTTGATAAAAACGACCTTACAACTAAAAATATAAACGACAGTATTTTGTCTGACTTTGAAAGTACAGAGGATAAGCCATACAGACTGGCAGTTGTAAACGAGCTTTTTGACTGCGCTGAAGATGATATAAAATCTCACATTTTATCAGCAGTTGACTTCTATAAAGGTAAAGGGTATTCAGTAGAGTTTATAAATATGCCTTCTCTTGAATATGGCGCTGAGTGTTATTATCTTATCTCTTCAGCTCAGGCGGCATCTAATCTGTCGCGATTTGACGGTGTAAGATATGGCTTCAGAGCAGATGCCGAGGACTATGAAGTTGCTGTTATCAAAAGCAGAAATCAAGGCTTCGGCAAAGAGGTGAAAAGGCGAATAATGCTTGGTAATTATGCACTCTCTTCAGGCTTTTACGATGAATATTATAAAAAGGCTCTTGCTGTAAAACAGCGCATATCAGAAGAATATTCAGATGCTTTTAAAAGCTATGATGTGATATTGTCACCTGCGTTTCCTTCAAGGGTGACTCAAATCAGTCAAATAAATCAGAACCCTGCGCAGATTTATAAAGAGGATATGTGTACAGTAAGTGCAAATCTTGCAGGCTTGCCGTCGCTTGCTACCCCTTGCGGATATGACCATAGCGGTATGCCTGTTGGTATGATGCTTACAGCAGATAAATTCAAAGAAGCTACTCTTTTAAAAATTGCCTCACTTTTTGAAAACGAGTTTGAAAGAAAACTACCTGATGTTATAAAGGAATAGATTATGTATAAAACAGTAATAGGATTAGAAATCCATGCAGAGCTTAAAACAAAAACAAAAGCCTTCTGCTCCTGCTCTGCGCAGTTCGGGGCGCAGCCTAATACTCTTTGCTGCCCTGTTTGCTTAGGGTTACCTGGGGCAATACCCGTTATGAATAGTATGGCGGTTGAGCTTGCGATAAAAGCAGGGTTTGCACTTGGCTGTAAAATCAACAGCTTTTCTGTAATGGACAGAAAGAATTATTTTTATCCTGACCTGCCAAAAGCCTATCAGATTTCTCAGCTTTATCATCCTATAGCTGAAAATGGGGTAGTCGAATACGAATGTGATGGTGAAATCTGCTCTGTCAGAATAAATAATATTCATATTGAAGAGGATGCGGGCAAACTTATTCATTCAGATGACGGAAAAACATTAGTTGATTATAACCGATGCGGAATACCGCTTATTGAAATAGTTACAGAGCCTGATATCAATACCTCGGCTCAGGCGAAAGCCTTTATTGAAGAAATTGCAAGAAGACTTAGGTATGCGGATGTCTGTGACTGCAGAATGGAGCAGGGCTCGCTGCGCTGTGATGTCAATATTTCTCTTATGAAAAAGGAGGATACAAGACTTGGTCAGCGTGCGGAAATTAAAAATCTCAATTCAATAAAGTCGATAGGCAGAGCGATAGAATACGAGCAGCAGCGCCAGCAGAGTTTATTGCAAAACGGTCAGCATGTTTTGCCGCAGACAAGGCGCTTTGATGAGCAGAGCGGTAAAACCATACTTATGCGTGAAAAAGAAAATGCTGATGATTACAGATATTTTCCTGAACCTGATATTATAAATATAAATGTATCTGAAGAAAAAATTGATAAAATTAAGAAAAGCTTACCTAAAATGCCTTTTGAACGCTACAAAGAGTATACAGATATTCTCTGCCTTTCAAAAAAGGATGCGGCAAAGCTTGTGAGCCATAAAGAATTGTCCGATTACTTTGAAAATACAGTAGCCCAGTACAATTCACCAAAAAGTATAAGTGATTTTATTCTTACAGAGGTTTTAAAGCATATAAATGCAGGTGAATTTGGAGTAGAGAGTATTCCTGTTTCTCCAAAAAGACTAGCAGATATCATAAAGCTTTTTGATGAAGAAAAGATAACAAACGCCTGCGCTAAAGAGCTTTTTTCGATTATGATAAGTAGTGAAAAATCAGCTTACGAGCTGGCGCAGGAAAATGGTTTTATCATCGAAATAGATACTCAGCTTGTAAATGAGGTAGTCTGCTGCGTTATTGAACAAAACAGCGAGGTAGTAGCTCAGTACAAAAGCGGACAAACAAAGGTTTTAGGCTTTCTTATCGGTAAGTGTAATTCTCAGCTTAAAGGTAAGGCTACGCCAAAGCTTGTAAAGGATGTTTTGGAAGAAATGTTAAAAATATAAACAATGTTGACTTAATTTTGTATATATGTTATAATATACTTAATATAATAAAAAAGGTGTGATTTCCTTGAAAAAGTATAAACTTTCAAAGCTTTTATCAGTAGCGCTCAGTGCTGTGATGTTTATCCAGATGAGCTGTTTTGCGTTTGCTGAGAATGCAGCAGATACATATGAAGACAGAATTATTTCTGTAGAGACTGTAACATCTTACCCTACAGCTTCTTATGCGTCAATAGTTGATGGCAAGGTAGCGCTAAATTCAGGCAACCATGTAAAATATATTGACAGAGTTGATGTTCCTGATTATGCTGTTGAGCTTTATAATAAGCTTGCAGATGTTGATTTCTGGCTTGACGAGGCTAATTTTGCAACAGGTGGCGAAAATCACTATGAGTTTAATTATGGCGCTGCCTATGAGCCTGATGATTTCATAGCTGTTCACATTGCAACAATTCCTAAATCAGAAAATCCTAATATCGATGATGTAAGTAAGTACTGCCGAGCAGCATTTGATGCTCTTGACAGAGACCATCCTGAAATTTTCTGGTTCAACGGTCAGACAAGAGTGAGTAGTGTTAACTATTCAAACCGTTCAGATTATTACTTTATTATCACCGATCTGATGACCGGCTTTGAAATGAGAAGAACTAAGTATACTGATGTTGATACTCTTGCTGCGGATATTTCTACTTTTAACAGCAAGGTTGATTCAATACTTTCAACTGCAACCGGTACTGATTATCAGAAGATCTTAGCATTCAATTCATATCTTACAAAGAACAATTCCTATAATTCTATTGTTTCAACAGGTGGCTCAACTCCTGAGGATTCTTTAGAGAGCTTCAATGCTATGATAGGCAATACGGGTGCAACAGGTCCTGTTTGCGAAGCATATGCAAGAGCATTCAAGGTTTTATGTGACAAAGCATCAATCCCTTGCGTTTTGGTTGACGGCTTTGCTACTGAAGATCATATGTGGAACTATGTTCAGCTTGACGAAAAGTGGTACGCTGTTGACGTTACATGGAATGACCCTACAGTTTCAGGCGTTACAGCTGCAAATTCAGGTTACGAAAACACAAATTATCTGGCAGTAGGTTCAACAACAATAATAAACGGTACAAGCTTTGGTTCAAGAACAATCGAAAACTGTGCGTCAGTTAATGGTACAGAGTTCTTGAATGGCCCTGTGTTGAGCACAACAAAGTATGACCCTAATGCAGTTGTATACTATACAGTAACCTTTGATACAGCAGGTCATGGTACAGCACCAGCTTCACAGAGCGTTGCAAAGAATGGTTTGGTAACAAAGCCTGCAGACCCTCAGGCAGACGGCTACATCTTCAAGGGTTGGAAGCTTGACGGCGTTGAATGGGATTTTGCAAACAATAAGGTAACAAGCTCGATTACTCTCACAGCAGATTGGGAAGAAATCGTATATTACACAGTAACCTTTGATGTAAATGGTCACGGTACAGCGCCTTCAGCTCAGACAGTTGAAGAAAACGGCTTGGTTACAAAGCCTGCAGACCCTCAGGCAGATGGCTACATTTTCAAGGGCTGGAAGAATGGCGGCGTTGAGTGGAATTTTGAGAATAATAAGGTAACAAGCTCAATTACCCTTACAGCTGACTGGGAAGAAATTGTATACTACACAGTAACTTTTGATACCGATGGTCGTGGCACAGCGCCAGCTTCACAGAGTGTTGCTGAAAACTCACTTGTAACAAAGCCTGATGGACCTATAGTTTCAGGTTATGTAATTACAGGTTGGTATAACAACGGCACAGAGTGGAATTTTGATACTGATAAGGTAACAGAGAATATCACACTTGTTGCAAAATGGGAAGAACAGACCTTACAGGTCGGCGACGTAGACGGTAGCGGCGGTAAGCCTAAGCTTAAGGATGTAGTGCTTCTTTACCAGTATGTTTCAGGCTGGAGTGTAAGCATTGAAGAAAGCGTTGCTGACGTAGACGGTAGCGGCGGCAAGCCTAAGCTTAAGGATGTAGTGCTTCTTTACCAGTATGTTTCAGGCTGGCCAGTAACTTTAGGCTAAAAAATTAAAGCGTTCACAGATTACTGTGAACGCTTTTTTTACTTATTTCTTTTGATTTCTCTTTTTGCAACTGTCTGTAAAAAGCTTTGTGTTGCTGCTGAAATTTCAGCACCCTTTCTTACTGCAAAACCTATCGAACGCTTATCAAAAGGCTTTGCCATCGGGATTTCAATGAGAGTTTTGTTATCAAGCTCTTTCTGAACAAACTGCTTGATAACGCAGGCAATACCCAGGCTTATCTTTGCAAACTCAATGAGTAAATCCATGGTACTTACCTCTAAGATATGCTCAGGCTCAATTCCGTTTGCGTTGAAATATGCGTCAACAAACTGACGTGATATATTATCCTTATCAAGAAGCATCAAGTTTGCATTCTGATAAAGAGCTCTTTCGTATTCGCCAGCAGTCTGTGCGGCATCCTCTCTCTGTAAGAAATTATTGAGGTAACCTTCAGTAGCAACAAAGGCGTCCTCAATATCGCCTATTGTATAAAAATCAAGGTCTCGTATATCGTTTGGCTTTACAACGAGCGCTACATCAAGCTTTGAATCTCTAAGCATTCTTAAAACTGCAGTTGATGACTGACATACGATAGTTGTTTTGATGTGAGGGCATCTTGAAACAAAGTCCTTGAGATACGGGAGCAGTACAAACTTGCAAAGTGTTGCTGAAGCACCAATCTGTACATGACAGATACCAAGCTCGTTTATACGCTTTAATCTGTCTTCGGCTGATGAAATCGCTTTGAATGCAACATCGAGCTTATCAAACAAAACCTTGCCCGCATCTGTAAGGTTTACGCCACGGGAATTTCTTTTTAGCAGAATACAGTCAAGGCTTTCTTCAAGTCTTGAGATAGCTTTACTTACAGCAGGCTGTGAAATGTAAAGCTCATTTGCGGCGTGTGATATACTGCCGATTTTAGCAACGGTGTAAAAAATCTTGTATTGATTTAAATTCTGCTCCATAATATAACTCCTTGTTATTTCAAGTATGAATAATATGTATTTTTATTATATCACCAAATGTGATATAATGCAAGTAGAAACGAAAACTTTATTGAAAGGATTGATTTTTATGGGTATGACAATGACTCAGAAGGTACTGGCTTATCATAGCGGATTAGAAAGTGTTAAGGCAGGTCAGCTAATTAAAGCAAATCTTGATATGGTGCTCGGTAATGATATTACAACTCCTGTTGCTATCAACGAGTTTGAGAAAAATGGCTTTACAAGCGTTTTTGATAAGAGCAAGATTTCAATAGTGCTTGACCATTTTACTCCTAACAAGGATATCAAGGCGGCTACTCAGTGTATGCAGTGCAGAGAGTTTTCAAATACTCATGAGATCGTCAATTTTTTTGATGTAGGTCAGATGGGTATTGAGCATGCACTTTTGCCTGAAAAAGGTCTTGTTGCTCCCGGCGAATGCGTAATCGGTGCTGATTCTCATACCTGTACATACGGCGCTTTGGGTGCATTCTCAACAGGTGTAGGTTCAACCGATATGGCGGCAGGTATGGCAACGGGTACAGCATGGTTTAAAGTGCCATCTGCAATAAAGTTCAACCTTACAGGTAAGCTTAACAAATGGGTATCAGGTAAGGATGTAATCTTACATATCATCGGTATGATAGGCGTTGACGGCGCTTTGTATAAATCTATGGAATTTTCAGGCGAAGGCTTAAAAAATCTCTCAATGGATGACAGACTCTGTATGGCAAATATGGCTATCGAAGCTGGCGCAAAAAATGGCATTTTCGAGGTTGATGATGTAACCCTTGAGTATGTTAAGGGCAGAGTAAACAGAGAATTCAAAATTTTCTCTGCTGATGCTGACGCTGAATATGACGAGGTTTACGATATTGATTTATCTACAATCAAATCAACAGTCTCATTCCCACATCTCCCTGAAAATACCAGAACAATTGATAACGTAGGCGAGGTTTTAATAAATCAGGCAGTTATCGGCTCGTGTACAAACGGCAGACTTGAGGATATGAGAGCAGCGGCATCTGTTTTAAAGGGCAAAAAGGTTCATAAGAATGTACGCTGTATTGTAATCCCTGCAACTCAGCAGATTTATCTTGACTGCATAAGAGAAGGTTTAGCTGAAATATTTGTAGAAGCTGGTTGTGTATTCTCAACTCCGACCTGCGGCCCTTGCCTTGGCGGTCATATGGGTATTCTTGCAAAGGGCGAGCGTGCTATTTCAACAACAAACCGTAACTTTGTAGGCAGAATGGGTCACCCTGAATCAGAGGTCTATCTTGCATCACCTGCCATTGCAGCGGCATCTGCAATTATGGGCAGAATCTGCGATGTATGTGATGTTTTGTAGGAGGTATAGCGATGATTAAGCATATTATTATATGGAATCTCAAGGATGAATTTACTGCTGATGAAAAAGCTAGAATCAAAGAGGGCATCAAGTCAGGCCTTGAAGGGCTCAAGGGCAAAATAGATGGCCTTTTGGATATAAAGGTAATTACAGATTATCTGCCATCATCAAATGGCGAGGTTATGCTTGACAGTACATTTGAAAGCGCAGAGGCTTTAAAGGCGTACGCTGTTCACCCTGCTCACGTTGAGGTAGCAGACCGCGATGTAAGACCATTTACAAAATCAAGAAGCTGTATGGATTTTGAGGTTTAAAGGAGGATAATGTTATGAACGCATACGGAAAAGTACATAAATATGGCGATAACGTTGATACTGATGTAATCATTCCTGCCCGTTATCTCAATACGGCTGACCATAAAGAGCTTGCATCTCACTGTATGGAGGATATCGATAAGGAGTTTGTAAATAAGGTAAACTCAGGCGATATTATGGTAGGTATGGCAAACTTCGGCTGTGGCTCATCAAGAGAGCATGCGCCTATTGCTATTAAAGCTTCAGGTATTTCCTGCGTTATCGCAAAAACCTTTGCGAGAATTTTTTACAGAAATGCTATCAATATCGGTCTTCCTATCATCGAATGCCCTGAGGCTGCTGAGAAGATTTCAGACGGTGATATGGTAGAGATAGATTTTTCAAGCGGTATTATTACAAACAAAACAAAGAACGAAACCTACAAGGGCGAGCCATTCCCTGAATTTATTATGGATATCATAAACGCAGGCGGACTTTTGAATTCTTTGAAATAAGGTGATATTATGAATAAGAAAATTGCAGTTATAAAGGGCGATGGCATCGGCCCTGAAATAGTAAACGAGGCTATCAAGGTTTTAGATAAGGTAGCTTTGAAGTTTGGTCATAACTTTGAATATAAGGATGTTTTGATGGGCGGTATCGCTATTGATACAACGGGCGTTCCTCTCCCGCAGGAAACTATTGATACCTGCCTTGCATCAGACAGCGTTTTGCTCGGTGCAGTAGGCGGTACAAAGTGGGATAATCTCCCGGGACACTTACGCCCTGAAGCAGGTCTTTTAGGTATCAGAAGCGCTTTGAAGCTTTTTGCAAACATTCGTCCTGCAAAGCTTCTGGCTCCTCTTGCAAGCGCTTGCCCGCTGAAAGAAGAAATCACTAAAAATGGCCTTGACCTTGTTATCGTGCGTGAGCTTATCGGCGGTGCGTATTTTGGAAAACGCAGTACAACCATTGATGAAAACGGCGTAAAAACTGCTCGCGATGAAATGGCTTATTCAGATTATGAGGTTGAGAGAATCTGTAAAGTAGCCTTCAATATGGCTAAAAAGCGCAGAATGAAGGTTCATTCTGTAGATAAGGCAAATGTTCTGGATTCATCCCGTTTATGGCGAGAGGTTGCTCATAAGGTAGCGCTTGATTATCCTGAGGTGGAATTTTCAGATATCCTCGTTGATAACTGCGCAATGCAGCTTGTAAGAAATCCTGCTCAGTTTGATGTTCTGGTAACTGAAAACTTATTCGGTGATATTTTGTCAGATGAAGCGTCAATGATTACAGGCTCTTTGGGTATGATTCCGTCTGCATCTCTTGGTGAAACTTCACTTGGTCTTTACGAGCCTATCCACGGTTCAGCGCCTGATATCGCAGGACAGAATAAAGCAAACCCTATTGCAACTATTTTATCAGTAGCTATGATGCTCAGATACTCATTTGATATGTCACAAGAGGCTGACGCTATTGAAAGTGCAGTTGATAAAGCGCTTGAAGAAAACTACAGAACAGGTGATATTATGAGCGAGGGTATGACCCTTGTAACCTGCTCACAGATGGGCGATATTATAGCAAACAATATTTAATACTAAAACGGTCTGAGTAATCTCAGACCGTTTTTTGCATACTTGTGGCGTTTTGTTCATATCCTTTAATGGACAACTTTTATTGCTTGTCAGAGAGGAATGATATAAATGCTTGAGCTTTTGACAAAGGATATTGCAGAAAAAGAAAAATTTAAAGTCGGTCTGTCACAGCTTGAGGCGGCAAAACGCTTGAAAGAAAACGGCAAGAATGCTTTGAAAAAACCAAAGAGAAAATCAAAGCTTTTGATTTTTGCAAATCAGTTTCACGATATAATGACAGTTATCCTGCTTGTTGGTGCTGTAATATCGGTGTTCTTAGGCGAGGTTTACGATGCGTATACAATACTGATTATTGTTTTTCTCAATGCCTTTTTAGGCTTTGCGCAGGAGTATAAAACAGAGAAAACTCTGCAGTCGCTTGAGAGGATGACCGCCCCTACCGCTAAGGTTTACCGTGATGGGATTTTGTCAACTATCCCTGCTGAGAGTATGGTAGAGGGAGATGTATTTGAGCTTGAAAGCGGTGACAGAGTACCGTGTGATGCGTATATTCTGTCATCAAAATCGCTTATGTGCGATGAATCAGTGCTGACGGGCGAGGCAGTACCGTGTGAAAAGTCAGCAGACCCTGATAATCCTGAGTATGATGCCTTGAATCTTTCGCATATCGTTTATATGGGCAGTATTGTAACAAAGGGTACTGCAAAATGCAAGGCAGTTGTAACGGGTGAGAAAACCCAGATGGGCAAGGTTTCAACAATGCTCTATGATATAACTGCCGACCAGACTCCTCTGCAGAAAAAGCTTGCAGAGCTTGGTAAAATCTTGGCGGTAATATGTATGGGAGTTTGTGTTGTGGTAACCCTTGCAGGAATTCTGAGAGGCGAGCCTGTATTTGATATGCTCATGACGGGTATTACAATTGCTATTGCCGCAATCCCTGAGGGTCTGCCCGCTACAGTTACAATTGCCCTTGCTTTAGCTGTGCGTCGAATGCTTAAGAAAAACGCCCTTGTTCATAAGCTCCACAGCGTTGAAACGCTGGGGTGCGCCAGCGTTATCTGCAGTGACAAAACTGGTACGATAACTCAGAATAAAATGACAGTTACTGATATTTCAACCTATGATAATCAGTTTTACGTTGAGGGGATGGGCTATAATACAAAGGGGAGTATTACAAGAAACGGCGATAAGGTAGATATAGCCGAATATGATGATTTGAGAAGCCTTCTTTTTGGCTGTGCTGTATGCAATAATGCCAAAATTTCAAAGCCGCCATACAGCCGTAACCGCAATGATATGCATAACCTTGAAGATTGCTGTATGGGCGACCCAACAGAGATCGCCCTAAAGATAGCGGCTATGAAAGCGGGTGTTTCAACAGATAACATAAAACGTATCGATGAGATTCCGTTTGACAGCGAAACTAAGCTTATGAGTGTTACAGTTGAAGAAAATTCAAAGACAGTTACATATATAAAAGGTGCGCCTGATGTTTTGATAGCGATGTGTAATTACTATCAGAGTAGTCTTGAGTGTAATGAGCTTACTGAGCGTAGCAAAAGTATCATCTTGTCGAGAAACGAGAATTACGCAAAAAACGCTCTGAGAGTTTTGGCGGTTGCAAAAAGAGTGGGGGATAAAACTATTTTCTTAGGGCTTGTCGGCATGACCGACCCTCCCCGAAAAGAAGCAAAGCGTGCAATAAAGATCTGTCAGAAGGCAAATATAAAGACTGTTATGATTACAGGTGATCATAAAATAACCGCCTGCGCTATTGCAAAGCAGGCAGGTATCTTAAAGGATGGTATGAGAGCCGTGAGCGGTAGTGAGCTTAATGCTATGAGTGATGATGAGCTTTTGGCAGAAATTGAAAATATCGCAGTATATGCAAGAGTAAATCCGTCAGATAAGCTGCGTATTGTCAGAGCGTTTCGCAAAAAGGGGCATATCTGCGCTATGACGGGTGACGGTGTAAATGACGCCCCTGCCATCAAAGAAGCGGATATCGGTGTATCAATGGGAATAAGCGGCACTGATGTTACAAAGAGTGCGGCTGATGTAATACTGCTTGATGATAATTTTGCAACGCTTGTTGACGCTGTTTATCAAGGCAGAACAATTTACTCAAACATCAGAAAATTTGTAAGGTATCTGATATCGTGCAATATAGGCGAGGTCGTAACTATGTTTGCGGGTATCATAATGGGCTTGCCTATGGTTTTGTTGCCAACGCAGATTTTGCTTGTAAATTTAGTGACCGATGGCCTGCCCGCTATCGCTTTGGGACTTGAGCCTTGTGAAGAGAGCGTTATGCTCAAAAAGCCCCGTAAATCTGATGACAGCTTTTTTTCTGATAATCTATTATCAAAAATAATTTTCAGAGGTATCTTTATAGGCCTTTGTACTCTTATGTCATTTACCATGACGCTAAGGTGTGGCGCTGATATATCAGTTGCCAGAACATCGGCGCTTTTTACATTGGTTTTATCTCAGCTTATCCACGTTTTTGAATGTAAAAGCGAAGAGAAGAGTATTTTCAGAATACCGCTTTTTAATAATCTGTGGCTTATAGGCGCAGTAGCGTTATCAATGTGCGCTCTGCTTTTAACTATGTATCTGCCGTATCTTACAGTTATCTTCGATACTGTACCATTAAATCTGCATCAGCTTCTGATTTCATCTGTATGTGCCTTTGCAGTACCGATAATATCAGCATTATTTAAACCCAAAAGCAAAAACCGCAGGAATTAACCTGCGGTTTTATATTTAGTATAAAAGTGATACTATCGATTTTTCACACCAGTTGTTGTAGCGGGATTGATCATCCTCAACAAGCAGTCTGTCAATAAGTTCGGGCTTGTATCCGTTATCTCTTAATTCTTCTAAAACGGGCACTACAGCGTCTGACATATTATCGAGCATATGAACATCTACTTCATCAGAATAACCGCTGTAATACATCTGCGCATTTACTCTTGCCGTGATATAGTCAACGTTACAGTAAATAAGTGATAAAAACATTATGCAGAAGGTAGCTGAAATTGTAAAATACAATCTGAAGCTTTCTTTAAACTGCTTTACTATTATATATATAAACAGCAACATAAGTAAAACCATAAACCAGCTTGTGTAAAATCTCAGGCGTGAAAGACCAAAATTTGAGATATACATTACCATTTTGCTAAGCGCTGTTACAATAAGCATAATGGTCATTACTGATAAAGTAGAAATAGTTATTTTTATACCATTTGGCGCTTTGTTATTTTCTTTCTTTACAACAGTGTAGGATACTATTATAATAAAAAGATTTATTGTGGCAACTGCGCATAGCTCAAAGAAGCCTTCTCTTGCGTATTCAGCGTAGCTGTAGCCCTGTGGTAAAACGCTCTGAAACGCTGAGAAAAAGTAGCCAAGCTGTGATACAAAGAAAATTACATATAAAAGCATTATAGGTAAAATAGCCGAGTAGATTATGATAGGGTTGAAAGAGCCCTTATATTTTGGCAAAGGGAAAAGCTCATCATTCTCAGCTTTTGTTTTATTTGCATATAAAACTGAGAAAATCATAAATCCCACGGGTATTGCCATCAAAAACTGAATGATGTTGAATAGAGAGTTTTCTGATATGTTTTCAAAAATGCTTTCAAAAATGCTTTCAAACATAATATCGGCTGAGGATAAAAGCGTCAGAACTACAAAAAATACAGGCATTGCTATGAATAAGCCGGCTAGTACATATTTTATGTTTGTTCCAAATTTTGTTTTTGAAACGCTCTGACTGATCGCTGCGCTGCAAGCTCCCATTTTGTATGTAGGCATTTTAAATAACGCCGTTTTTAAATCAGAAGGCATATTTTCTTTTTCTCTGTCATGCCTTGTGATACAAAAGCAGGTGTATAAAAGCAGTATGCCTGCAAATAAAAAGTTATAAAATTTCAAAGCTGAAAAGTCGAATATCGCAAAATTTATACTGCTAAGATAAAGCATTACAAATCTTATCTTGTCACCGTTGTCAAATTTTATGTTGCAGAGCTTGAAATATACCAGACAGCAGGTAGTAACTGCTGTGAAAAATATCGCACTGCCAAAGCCAAGCCCGCCCCAGAAAACGAGCTTTATAAGCATAAAGCCGAGGGCTATACTCAAAAACGCAAATATCTTGTCGGGCTTTTGATAATTTATCTTTGTTTCTTCTGCGTTTTCTGTAATATTGATGTTTTCTTCTGTTTTATTTTCTATATCTAAGTTTTCTGTTTCTACAATAGTTTTGATTTCATTATCTGTATTCATCATCTCAGTCCTTCTTATACTCTAAAATGTCGCCGGGGGTACATTCTAAAACCTCACAAAGCTTTTCCAAGGTTGAAAATCTGATTGCCTTTGCCTTACCCGTTTTCAGAACAGAGAGGTTTGCAGGGGTAATATCGATCTTCTGCGCTAATTCATTTGAAGAGATTTTACGTTTTGCCATAACAACATCTAAATTCATAATAATTGGCATATCAAAACCTCCTTTTAAATTGTAAAGTCATTTTCTTCTCTGATTTCAATAGCCTTTTCAAAAACATTTTTGATAACTCTTAAAATCAGACCGAAGAATGCCGCAACAAAGCTTACTAAAAGCGCTATAAATGAAACACCGTAAATTCCGTATGAGCAAATAAAGGCAAATACACAGAAAATAACTGTTTCTGCAAAGCAGCAGTAAGACAGTATTCTCAGAAGCTTTACGTTTGAGCTGTAAAAAATCTTGTCAGCCTTGATGTTCAAAAGCAGCTTGTACAAAACTGCGAATGCTATAAAAGCAGGAACGAGCGCTGTATAGAGATTAATTAGCATTGAAAGAGAAATAGGGATCGTAGAATCTACATTTCTGTCATGAATCTCAATAACATCCATACAGAAATCCCTCATTGACGGCATAAAGAATATGAATGCTATACATATCAGAAAAGCCGCAATAACAAGCACCTGGGATAAAAAGATTGATTTTGATTTTGTCCACATAAGAGTACCTCCGAATGTTTTGTTGTGCTTTAAGTATACACCCGAAATTATCAAATGTCAATAGAAAATTATCGAAAAACGATAAATTTATCATTTTTAGCGATAATATACGATGACTTGGTGTCGCGTTTGTTGAATATGGATAACAGCTTTTGCTAAACATCTATATAATATTAAATAGTGTAAAATGATACAAATTTGCCGCTTTGCAACATTAAATCCCATTTTAAGAAATACAAAAGGTTACTTTTTGAAATATAAAAGTAACAATTTGACATTAAAAAGTAACTAAATGGTATCCTGAAAGTAACAAAGATTAACAATATATTGTGCATATTGCTAGATAAATGCCTTTGAAAACGCTTTCATTTAGCAAAATGGCAATAAAGTTAACAAGTTGGTTACAGATTATGATACTTTATTGACAAATTAGTAGGTAAAGGCTATAATATAGTCAAGAGATGAGCCAATAATTCGGTTGGTTACTCTAGAAAAAATATTTACATATTGGAGGAATTTACTATGAAGAAGACTTCAAAGGGCTTCACACTCGTTGAGCTCATCGTTGTTATCGCTATCATCGGTGTTCTCGCAGCAATTCTCGTACCATCAATGTCATCATACGTTCAGTCAGCTAAGTTCAGCTCAGCAGACTCAAACGCTAAGACAGCTTTCAACGCTGTAGCAGCTTGGGTAACACAGAGAGATATCGATGGCGACGCTGTATTGGCAACATACAGAGTTGATGGTTCATCAACAAACCCTGTTCCAACACAGAACACAGACGCAAACGGTAACGCTCTTTCACTCTACAACGAAATCGCTGACAAGACAGGCTGTGACGCTCCTTGCTACGCTGTATACCTCAACTCAACAACTGATGGTGTTGAAGCAGTATTCTTCTCAACAAAGGCTGGCGACAAGTATGTTGGTGGTCACCCATACGGTAACGAAAACGAAGTTAAGAACCCATTCTCAGACATTACAATCACAACTACAACAGACGCTACAACAGGTAAGATTACAGACGCTGTAATTTCATAATCTGAAGTTTAAAATGTAGTTAAAACAGATGGCTTTATGCCATCTGTTTTTTTGTTATTACAATGCGAATAGGATATTAAAAAGCCCTGTGTTTTTACACAGGGCCTTTAATATTAAATCTTATTTTTCTTTTTTGTTAACGTAACTACAGCTATATATCCTATGAATAATACAGCGCTTATTATTGAAATAATTATACCTGTATCAAGCCCTGATACGGTATAGATGAACTCGATCGTATGGTCACCCTGCGGTACCTTTACTGCGCAAAGACCGTTAAATACATTTTCGATCTCAACTTCTTTTCCATCAACATAAGCTGTGAAGCTTTCATCATAAGGCACTGAGTAGAATACCAGGTTATCCCTTTCAAGATTTATTTTAGAAATAAATCCTTCGTCCGTAGGCTTGAAGTAGTAGCCTGATTGAGCCTTTCTGTTCTTACAATCGGTAATATAAGCTTCAACTGATGTATCATTGAATAACTCCTCGGGGAGAGGTGAAAGAATATCTGAGTATTTTTCAATCTGCTCTTCATCAAGCCAGATACCCTTCAATAACAGCATCTGTCTTTTGAATACGCCCTCATTCATTCTTTTTCTGTCAAATGAGCTTCTGTTAGCAAAAGGACTGTTTTTGGTTTCATCATCAAGCTCTTTTTCTTTTGAAATGTCAATCTTAACAATGCTGCTTGAGTCAATGAAATAGTCAAACGTAAAGCCCATAGGGATAAAGCACTCGTTTTCCAATACTATATATCTGTTGTTTACGATTATCTGTTTGTATGCGGCTGCTTTATGCTGTATGTTTTCAGGCTCAACTGTAACACCGCCTGAAAGGAGCTTGTTGTAATACAGGTCATATTTACATGACAGGAATGTCGCAACAGGATAATCGTCCATATATAGATCGATATATGCAAATTTATCAATACCAATATCTGCCCAGAATCTGGTGACATTGCTGTGGATCATACTATTATAGTAACATATTGAAGGCATATTCCAGATCAGACTGCAGTTTGTTGTTTCGGCAGACCAGGTTGTTGTTCTGAAAAATTCGTCATCTTCAATTATTATTTCATTACCATCATTGTGTATTCTTGCAAGGTCTTTGTCGGTCTGTTCCCAATAGCCGTTTAGAGCAACAAAAAAGGTTTGCCCAAACATTGAAAAACAGCAGCATACAACAACTATCTTTACAAGATTTTTTCGTGAGATAAAGGATTTTTTGTCGTCAAGTTTAAGCTGATAAACAATAGCGAGCCCCAAAAGCCCGAATGCAAGGCAGTATATAAAATGGAATGCATAGCCTTCAAATTTATCGGTTATCAGAAGATAAACCCAATATGCTGCAAACGCTGCTATCATAATAACAGATGTAAGTATCGGACCTTTGATTTTATATTCATCAAAGTCATCGAGAAATTTACCGGTCATCATAATCATTATAAGTACTGGCATGTAAATCCATCTAAGATAGACTATGGCGTTGAACATAACAAATGCACTGTTGAGTACAGGGATAGCCATTATTATTGCACATACATACAAAAGGTATGAATACCATTCTCTTTTGTTTTTCAGTAAAACCGATATAAAGCCAACTATGCCAAAAAGCGGAATATATGCTGCCACTGAGTTACAGTCAATAGAGAAATGCGAGAATAACGAACCGTTATTACATATATCAGGCGGTAAAAAGAATGATTGAATTATTCTCGGAATTGTTTCTATCGGGAAATAGACAAAGGGATTTGAATCAAATATACTGATACTTGCCTTTGTATTGCTGGTTAATAATGTAAGGAATGTAGGCAGTAGTATAAACGCTGTCATGCCGATGCCTGTTATGATTTCAAAAGCTATTTTGAAAAACAGCTTTATATCCATTTTGAATTCTTTCTTTGCAAGTTTTACAAAGAAGTATATTGCGATAAATAAGCAGTCGGCCCATAAGAAGAAGTAGTTTATAAAGCCTGCCAGCATAAGCGTTACCGCAAAAACAAAGCTTTTTCTTTCTTTTATAAGCAGGTCAAATGAAAGCAAAAGGAAAGGGAAGATAGCAAAACTGTCTGCAAACTGGAACACAAGATTGAAAACCATAACTCCAGAGTAAGCGTAAAGCAGACCGCATATCAGCGCAGATGAATCCTTCTTTGTGTATCTTTTGCAGTACATACATGCGCCGAGTGACGCTGTACCGAAAACCGAAGCGTTTATGAATGTCATAGCATAAATCAGCGCACTTTTCGGTACAAGCAGACCTAGCAAAATGAATGGACTTGTAAGTCCGTAGTAAGAGTAAGCTGTTATAAAGTTCATACCCAGGTCGCTTGTCATATCAAAAGTGGGCCAGCCGTTTCGCCAGTTATCAAGTATGTAATGCCAGAACGGAATATTCTGTGCCGAATAATCTCCGTAAACAAAGTATCTGAATTCAGATATCAGTAAAATCGGCAGAAACGAAACAATAAACAATATGAAGCTGTATAAAAATGCTTTCAGATATAGTTTCTTAACTGTACCATCAGAGATAGTGCTGATCGTATTTGTATCACTCAATCATATTCAACCTCATTTCTATAAAATAAACCTATTAAATTTTACCACAGCAAATATGAATTGTCAATTAAATGAGAGCTTTTATAAAGTTATATACTTGAAATCCTGCGAGTATTGATGTAAAATAGAAGTGTTTGGGAATTTACAAAAGAAAGCGGTGTAGAAATGATTGATAATAAGTATTCACAGATGATAAACGAGCTTGTCTCAAAAGTGGTTGAAAATGGCGAATATGCAGGCGTTTCCTGCTGTGTTTTGAAAGACGGCAAAGAGTATTTCAAGGGTGCTTGGGGTATGGCTGATATCGAGCGTGGAATCACAATGCAGACAAACTCTATTTTCAGAGCGCATTCTCTTTCAAAGGTAATAACCTCTGTAGCTGTTATGAAGCTGTTTGAGCAGGGCAAGCTTGACCTTAATTACTGTGCGTCATGGTATCTTGACGGCTTTAAAAATCAGCAGGTTTTAACAGATAACGGTCTTGTGCCTGCAAACAGAGATGTTACTATCAAGGATTTACTTAATATGACATCCGGCTGTGTTTATCCTGACGGCGACGCTGCAGGTCAGAAGATGGGCGAGGTTTTCTGGAAAGCAGAGCAGGCTCATAATGAAGGTAACCCAATTGATACTATCGAAATGGCAAACAGAATAGGCAGATCTCCTCTTTGCTGTCAGCCAGGTGAAAAGTGGCATTATGGTACATCTGCCGACATTCTTGGTGCGATAGTTGAAATCATCACAAAGAAAAAATATGATGATTTTTTAAGAGAAGAGATCTTCAAGCCGCTTGGCATGAATGATACGGGCTTTTATGTGCCTGATGATAAAAAGAACAGATTTACTCAGCTTTATGATTATCCGCAGGGTAAGCCTGTACCATTTAAAGGTAGCTTTTTGGGCCTTTATAATTACGATAGCCGTCCTGCTTTTATTTCAGGCGGTGCGGGCGTTGTAACAACCGCTGAGGATTATGCAAAATTTGCGGCTATGCTTGCAAACGGCGGTGAGTATAACGGCGTCAGAATTTTAAGCAAAAAGACAGTGGAATTTATGGCAACAGATAATCTGACAGAAGAGCAGAAGGTTGAGTATAAAACATGGGTATCCTGCTTTGGTTATAGCTATGGCAATCTCTGCCGTATCCTGACAGATAAAACCGTCGCTTCAACCTTAGCCCCGCTCGGTGAGTTTGGCTGGGATGGCTGGGCAGGTGCATATGCAAGTATAAACCGTGATGACAATCTTGCGTTTACTCTGTTTGTTCAGCGTTGCGGTGCAGGTACATCAGATATCGCGAGACGAGTAAAAAACATCGTTTTATCCTCGCTTTAAAGGAGATATAAAATTGGAACAAAACAGTTTCAGAAAAGGCATTGTTGATGGCATACCTATTTGTCTTGGTTACATATCGGTATCCTTTACATTTGGTCTTGCCTGCGTTTCGGCTGATATTCCGCTATGGATAGCAGTTTTGATTTCAATGACAAATCTGACTTCTGCAGGTCAGTTTGCAGGCCTTACAATTATTACAGCCTCAGGCGGGCTTATTGAAATGGCAATGACACAGTTGATTATAAACTTAAGATACTCGCTTATGTCATTGTCGTTATCTCAGAGATTAGGGGAGTCTGTAAAAACAAAGCATCGCTTTGCAATAGCTTTTTTCAATACAGATGAAATATTTGCAGTAGCTTCATCGCAGGCAAAGAATGTTGGCAAAAGCTATATGGCGGGCTTAGCGCTTACTCCGTATTTTGGTTGGGCGCTCGGTACATTTATGGGAGCGGCTCTTTCATCGATACTGCCAGAAAATATCGCAACCTCTCTTGGCGTTGCAATATACGGTATGTTTCTGGCTATCATAATTCCTCCAGCTAAAAAGAACAAAAGCGTTTTTGTAGTAGTGATCTGTGCGGTAGTGCTCAGCAGTATTATTTACTATCTGCCTGCGCTCTCATTCATTTCATCAGGATTTTCTATCATCATCTGCGCTGTAGTGGCAGCGGCGCTCGGCGCAGTACTATTCCCTGTAGAGTCAGGAGGTAGTGAAACATGATGAATATTTCTACGATGCTTATTTACATTGCGGTAATGGCGATAGTTACATATCTTGTCAGAATGCTGCCGCTGGTATTTATGAAGAAAAAGATAGAAAACAGATTTATAAAATCGTTTCTCTATTACGTGCCTTACGCAGTGCTTGCCGCTATGACATTCCCTGCGATTTTATATGCAACATCATCGGTAATTTCGGCAGTAGTCGGTCTTGTAATTGCGCTTGTTCTTGCGTATTTTGAAAGAAGTCTTATAATAGTTGCACTCTCGTCCTGCTTAGGTGTTTTGCTGACAGAAATATTGTTGCAACAAATAAAGTGAATTTTGTTGACAAGAGTGCTGTAATGTGTTACTATATTAGTGGGATAAATCACTCCGTTTGTAACGGAGTGGTTTTTAAACCGAAAAAGCGCTTTAGTCATTTAAAGGGCTAATCGGTTACAAGGCGTCAGCCTTATAGGGTTTGTAATTTTCTTTTCATTTTCATGATATTTTCGTCAACCCGACCTTCATTATGAAGGTCGGGTTGACAATTTATATAGAAATATTTTATAGAAATATTTTTTCTTAATGATATAAACTGTTGAAAACACAGATAAATGTAAACGTTTTCTGTTAAACATGCACAAAAAATGAACTAAAATTTTGGCTCGATAAAAATGAATTTTTGGCTAAAAAGTTTAAATAAGGTATTGAAAACTAGCAATGTAAGTGATATAATGTGAAAGAACGGTAAAGTCCGTCAATACTTTATTTATCTCATTATATGGAGGAGATTACAATGACAATGAAGAAGATTCTTGCAGCAGTTGCTGCAACAGCTATCGCAGGTTCTGCAATGGCTACAATGGCATTCGCAGCTGACGTTATCGACTTTGAAAACGGCTCATTTGATGGTATCGAAATGAACATCGATGAAGGTGCTGACTCATCAGTTCTTTCAATCGTTGATTTCAACGGCTCAAAGGCTCTCAAGGTTGACGTTCAGGATTGCTCATTAGTTCCAAAGGTTAAGATGAACCTCACAAAGCTCGTTCCTGCAGACAAGTTAGACGAAATCCTTAAGATCACATTCGATGCTACAATCGAAGCTAAGGATGGCGTTACACCTCCAGGTTGGGGCGGCGGCGCTATCGGTACTCAGGGTACAGATGCTCCAGCATGGAACCAGTCAGACTGGACACTCGAAGAATACACAAACCCAGTTTCAGCTACAGCTACACTCGAAAGAGCATTGCTCCCAATCCCAGGCGAACTCTTCGTTGACGGTGACGATGGTGCACACGCTATGTTCATGAGATGGGGTACAGAAGTTCCTTACAACATGTACATCGACAACATCAAGTTCCTTGATAAGGATGGCAACGCTATCGAAGTAACAGTTGCTGACGCTCCTGCAGCTGGCGGTACAGACGCTCCTGCAGCTGGCGGCGATACATCAGCTCCTGCTGGTGGCGCTAACACAGGTGTTGCTCCAGTTGCTGCTCTCGCAGTAGCTACACTTGCTGGTGCTGCTCTTGTTGCTTCAAAGAAGAGATAATTTTTAGCTCTTATTTGAATTAAAAAGCAAATCAAACCGCTCTCTTATGAGGGCGGTTTTTGTTTTTAGTTAATATAAATTAAGTGAATAAAAGCTGCGATATTCCTTATACTATAGGGCTTTTGCACTTTGATTATAATAATTTGCACAAAAAAATAGCTAAAATTTCGGCTTAATATATTTCTATCTAAGCTAAAAAGTTGAAAATAGGACTTGAAATCTTAAAAAGTTAGTGATATAATAGTAATAACGGAAAAGTCCGTATTAACTTAATTTATCTCGATTTGGAGGAGATTAAAATGACAATGAAGAAGATTCTTGCAGCAGTAGCTGCAACAGCTATCGCAGGTTCTGCAATGGCTACAATGGCTTTCGCAGCTGACGTTATCGACTTCGAAAACGGTTCATACGCTGGTATCGAAATGCACTTAGACGATGGTGCTGACCCATCAGTTCTCTCAATCGTTGATTTCAACGGTTCAAAGGCTCTCAAGGTTGACGTTCAGGACGTTGCTAACGTTCCTAAGGTTAAGTTCCTTGTTGCTAACCTCGTTAACGCTGATGCTGTTGCTGACATTGCTAAGATCGAATTTGATCTTACAGTAGAAGCTAAGGACGGCGTTACACCTCCAGGCTGGATGGGTGGCGCAGTTGGTTCTGCAGGTACAGACAACCAGAACCCAGCATGGTCAGACCAGGCTTGGGAAGGCGGCGAATACGAAGCTGCTGTTTCACAGACAATGGCTGTTTCTAAGACATTGCTCCCAATCCCAACAGAACGTTTCTCAGTAGGCGACGCTGGCGCTCACTTCTTACTTATGAGATGGGCTACAGAAGTTCCATACAACATGTACATCGATAACGTTAAGTTCTACGATAACGATGGCAACGCTATGGAAGTAACAGTTCCAG
>CALBJC010000042.1 GCA_937892655.1 uncultured Clostridia bacterium
CCTTTGGCGGTAATGCGATCAACTCATTTTTTAATGATAGTGAAAATTCTTTTGATAACTCCGACTTTATCGGAAAACAAGCGTATGTAGAAATATTATGTGACACGAATTCTCGTGATATGGTAAACAAATCACTTGTTGGTCTTGGCGGATTGAGAATAAGAAACACAAAGCAGAGCTGATACGAAGGCTCTGCTTTTTTGCATATTGTTTGTAGTACAAACATATATTTTATAAAAAACAAACATTACCAGGAGGTATAAACAATGAATAATTATCAACCTGAAGGCAAACTTATTTTTACTGCTCAGAACAGAAACTATATTAAGAGTATACCCTCTCTTTTAGAAGCACAAGCAAAGGATGTGATTTTAGAAGCACGGGCAACTATATGCGATAATGAGCATAATCTTATTGTTGATCTTCCTTGTATCAAGGGCGTTATTCTGAGAGAAGAAGGAGCGCTTGGTATAGATGACGGTACAACAAGAGATATCGCCCTTATTTCAAGGGTCAATAAACCTGTTTGCTTTAAGGTGTTAGGCTTAGGTAATTTCAATGGAGAAGAGGTTATATTTCTGTCGAGAAAAAAAGCTCAGGAAGAGTGTCTTTATAGCTACATATCAAATCTTAAAAACGGACAGATCATCCCTGCTCGTGTAACACATTTAGAGCAGTTTGGATGTTTTGTTGATATAGCCTGCGGAATAGCTTCATTGATTCCTATTGACGCCATTTCAGTTTCCAGAATAGCTCACCCATCAGACAGATTTTTTACAGGTCAGGATATTTATGTTATAATAAAGTCTATTCAGAATTCCAGAGTATTTCTCTCACACAAGGAACTTCTTGGTACATGGGAAGAAAACATCAATAATTTCAACGTTGGTGAAACTGTAAGTGGAATTGTACGGAGTGTAGAAAGCTATGGAATCTTTATTGAACTTACCCCTAATTTAGCGGGGTTGGCTGAACCACGGGAGAATGTTTGTATAGGTCAAAGCGCAAGTGTTTTTATTAAGGCTATAATCCCCGAAAAAATGAAGGTTAAGCTTGTTATTGTTGATGTATTTGATAGCTTTTATTCACCATTGAGTTTCGATTACTATATTAAAGACGGTATCATTTCACATTGGATATATTCTGTAGAAAATGCAGATAAACATATTGAGACTGTTTTCTAAAGCAAAAAGCGTTCCATACAAGGAACGCTTTTTGCTATTTATTGTTCTTGACTTTGTTTCTGTATTCAAGAGCCGTTTGTTCAACCTTATTGTTACCAAAATTATAGTATACCCTATCCTTTAAAATGTCTGGCAGATACTGCTGTTCAACATAAGCATTAGGATAATCATGAGGGTATTTATACCCAATCGCTTTACCAAGCTTCTGCGCTCCTGCATAGTGACCGTCCTGCAAATGAGATGGGATGTCGCCAACATTTCCAAGTCTTATGTCTTCAATAGCGGCATCAATTGCGCATACAACGCTATTTGATTTTGGAGCAGTACAGAGCAAAATAATAGCCTGGGCAAGCGGCAATCTTGCTTCCGGTAAACCCAGCTGCATAGCACTATCAACACACGATTTTACAATTGATACTGCCTGAGGATATGCAAGGCCTACATCTTCAGATGCAATTGCCAGCAAACGACGTGAAAGAGAGATTATATCTCCCGCTTCCATAAGTCTTGCAGCATAATGCAAAGCAGCATTTTCATCAGAGCCTCTTACTGATTTATGTAACGCAGAGAGAATATTATAATGCTGATCGCCATCTCTGTCATAACGCATATTACTTCTCTGAGTTAAAAGCTTCACATTATCAAGACTAACGTACAGACAATCATTATTGCAATCAGCTGATAACAGACAAAGCTCAACAGTGTTGATACTTTTTCTTACATCTCCGCCACAGCCTCTTGAAATGTATTCACAAACACCTTTTTCGAGCTTCAGCTTCTTACCAAGCTCATCAGCCATTATCTGAAATGCCCTCGAAACTGCAACCTGAATTTCTTCAGCAGATACCGGCAAAAACTCAAAAACCGTTGAACGGCTAATAATAGCGTTAAAAACGTAAAAATACGGATTTTCAGTTGTTGATGAAATAAGTGTTATTCTGCCATTTTCTATATATTCTAGTAAAGATTGCTGTTGTTTTTTATTAAGATACTGAATCTCGTCAAGATACAAAAGTATACCATTATAGCCCATAAATGTATCACTCTGAGCTAAAATCTCTTTTATATCTGAAACGGATGCAGAAGTACCGTTGAGCTTATACATCTGCATATTTGTATTTTCTGCAATAATTCTGGCAACGGTTGTTTTTCCTATGCCAGATGAGCCATAGAAAATCATATTAGGAATTTTTCCGCTCTCGATGATTCTGCGAAGCGGCTTTCCTTCACCTAAAATATGTTTCTGACCTACCACCTCATCTAAGGTTTTCGGTCTGATTTTATCAGCAAGTGGTGAGCTCATGAATACTTCTCCTTAAAACTTTATAACCAAAGTATACCATATTATTTATAAAATTACAATAAAAAATGCCACTTAAAAAGTGGCATTTTAAAAGTTTATTATTCGTATAACGGATACTTAGCACAAAGCTCTGTAACGCCTGCTCTTACTGCTTCAGCATTAGCATCAAAGTCCTTAGCTGTAAGGTAGATAAATTCTGCAATCTTATCCATATCCTCTTCAACAAGACCTCTTGTTGTAACAGCAGGAGTACCGATTCTTACACCACTTGTAACAAATGGGCTCTGTGGGTCGTTAGGGATTGCGTTCTTATTAACAGTAATGTATACTTCATCAAGTTTCTTTTCAAGATCCTTACCTGTGATGCCGAATGGCTGTAAGTCAACGAGCATAAGGTGATTATCTGTACCGCCTGATACAAGTCTGAAGCCTCTTGATGTAAGGCCTGTAGCAAGAGCCTGAGCGTTTGCAACGATCTGCTTTGCGTATGCCTTGAATTCAGGCTTGAGAGCTTCGCCAAAGCAAACTGCCTTACCAGCAATAACGTGCTCTAAAGGACCGCCCTGTGTACCTGGGAAGATAGCCTTATTGATCTTAAGAGCGAGCTCTTCGTTGTTTGTAAGGATAAGACCGCCTCTTGGACCTCTGAGTGTCTTATGAGTTGTTGTGGTAACAACGTCAGCATATGGAACCGGTGACTGGTGGCAACCACCTGCAACAAGACCTGCAATGTGAGCCATATCTACCATAAAGTAAGCGCCAACTGCCTTTGCAATATTAGAAATTCTTTCAAAGTCAATTGCTCTTGGGTAAGCTGAAGCACCCGCAACAATGATCTTTGGCTTGCATTCATTAGCCATCTTTTCAAGATCATCATAATCGATAACTTCACCATCGCCAAGACCGTATGAAACGAAGTTAAAGTACTTACCTGACATATTTACAGGTGAACCGTGAGTCAAGTGACCACCGTGAGCAAGGCTCATACCCATAATTGTATCGCCAGGATTTGCAAGAGCAAAGTATACTGCAAGGTTAGCCTGAGCACCTGAGTGAGGCTGAACGTTTGCAAAGCCAGCACCGAAAAGCTCCTTAGCTCTTTCAATAGCAATGTTTTCAACGATATCAACACATTCACAGCCGCCGTAGTATCTCTTTGAAGGGTAACCTTCAGCATACTTGTTGGTCAATACTGAACCCATAGCAGCCATTACAGCTGGTGAAACAATGTTTTCACTTGCGATAAGCTCAAGATTTCTCTTCTGACGCTTAAGCTCAAGCTCCATAGCATCGCCGACTGCACTGTCGATAGATTTAACAAAACCGATAGTATCCATTAAATTTGCATACATTACAATTCTCTCCTTAAAAATAATCTTTTTTTATTATACATTCTTTTACATAAAAATGCAAGTGGTTTTCTATTTAATTTTAAATATGTAAAATTGTTGCTTTTGGTGTCATAAAATGTTATAATTTTACTACAATCCAAAAGGAGATATATTATGAAAAAGATACTTGCAATTTTACTTTCGCTATCAATTGTTATGTCGCTGTGCGGCTGTAATGAAATACAGGAAAGCACTTCAACAGTTGATACACAGGCATCAACAACACAAACTGATACTACAACAACTGCTTCTGAATCTGAAACAGTAACAACAGAAAAGGAAGAACCGATTATCATTGAAAATCCTACTGTCACTCTTATGTGTGCGGGAGATAATCTTATTCACTCCCCTCTTTATAATCAGGCAAGACAAAGAGCTTTAGAAAAAGGAATTGAAGGCTACGATTTTGATTATGCTTATCAGTACGTTGAAGAGTTGATTGATATTGTAGATTTATCAATTCTGAATCAGGAAACCATCGTTTCAGATGAATTTGAACCTTCTAATTATCCATTCTTCTGTTCGCCTGGCGACCTTGGCGATAAGATGATTGAGCTTGGATTTGATGCTGTTTCAATATCAAATAATCATTGTCTTGATAAAGGTGAAGCAGGTTTACTCTCAACGCTTTCGTATTGGAAAAATACACATCCCGACATACCGGTATATGGTGCATACGAAAACGAAGATGATATGAATAACATCCGTACACTTGATGTAAACGGAATCAAGTTTGCATTTTTAGGATATATGGAGCATACAAACGGTTTGTATCTTCCTGAAAGTTCAGAGTGTGAGCTTATTTATCTTTCAAATTTAGAGCTGATTGAGCAGCAGATACGTTACGCTGATGAAATCGCTGATGTTGTAGTAATAAGCCCGCATTACGGTGTTGAGGTAACAAATACAGTTACTCAGACACAAAGAGATCTTACAAAGCTGTTTGTTGAATGGGGTGCTGACTTAATAATAGGTACTCAGCCGCACACAGTTCAAACTATGGAATACATAGACAAGCCTGACGGCGGCAAGGCTTTCGTTTTCTATTGCTTGGGAAATCTTATTTCAGCGCAGTCAAGCAATTTATCAATGGTAGGAATGCTCGGTTACCTCACAATCACAAAAGACCTGACAAATAACGAAATAATTATTTCTGATGTTCAGGCTGTACCGCTTATCGATCAGTATGAGGTAGGTTCAAGAAATGTCAGAGTCTACCC
>CALBJC010000043.1 GCA_937892655.1 uncultured Clostridia bacterium
TGATTTGTAATCAGCAGGTCGGGGGTTCGAGTCCGTCCACCAGCTCCAATTTTTTCTCTAACTTAATATGGGAGAGTTCCCGAGTGGCCAAAGGGGGCAGACTGTAAATCTGTTGCTATTTAGCTTCGATGGTCCGAATCCATCCTCTCCCACCAGAAAAAAGCCTATGTCTGGAAAGACATAGGCTTTTTTCATTTTCATATTGCGAAAGTGCTAATTAAATGATAGAATATAATTATAGTAAGGAGGGGGTTACCATGCAGTCTTTAGATAACATAATGGATTTTTCAAAGCTCTCTGAGTATCGTGAAAACAACCGCATTGAAGCTAAAGAGGCAAGAGGCGGTCTGCCTGAAAGTATATGGGAAACCTACTCTGCTTTTGCAAACACCTCGGGCGGTATAATCTTAATGGGTGTTGCAGAAAACAGAAAGGATAAAACCTTTGAAACAGTAAAGCTTGCAGACCCTCACAAGCTCGTGGCGCAGTTTGTTGAAATGGTAAATTTAGGGCGTTTTGCAAGCTGTAATCTTCTGAGTGATAATGACATTGAGATCATAAATATAAACGGCGATGAGATAATAGCTATAACAGTCCCGCCGGCACCTGAAGAACTAAAGCCTGTATACGTTGGCAGAAATGTTTATCAGGGAACATATATCCGTATAGGCGAGGGCGATTTTAAGCTAAAGCCATACGAGGTTCAGAAAATGCTCAATGAGAAAAATAAGAATTTTGGCGGTTGATTTTTCATCAACCGCGTTTTTGCGCTCGGTTGCGCTCAAAAACGCGCAAATTTGGTTAATTTTTTCGCCTCAAATGCAAAAATCAATATTGAAAATCAAAAGCATTTATTGTATAATTACTATGTATGAACAATACGAACAAAAAGAAAGGAGAGAGGCTATGAAAGCGATGTTAAAGCTTTTTTTCAAGTTTTTCAGAAAGCTTGATAAAATGCTTTTGCTTGCAACTGTATGCTGTTCGGGCTTTGGTATTCTTCAGCTTTACTCTATGATGGTAAACTCAAGAGAACAGTATATAACAAACATCACCGTTTCTTATACAACTCAGCTTGTGGCGTGCTTGATGGGTATTAGTATAGCGCTGTTTTTGTCGCTTATTGATTACCATATGATTGCAAAGCTATGGTATCTGTATGCACCAGCCTGCTTGGGTATGACGATGCTTTTATTCGTATTCGGCAGAGGCCGAGACGGTGCTGATGACATCAACTGGCTTGATATCGGTCCTATTTCAATTCAGCCGTCAGAGTTTTTGAAAATTGCGTTTATTCTCTCCTTTGCTTATCATATATTCAAAACGCAGGAAAAATTCAATAAGCCTCTCAATGTAGCGCTTCTGTGTGTTCACGGTATGGTGCCTATCGGGCTTATAGCTATTCAGGGTGACCACGGTACTGCGATAGTTTTCTGCTGTATCTTTGTTGCAATGCTTTTTGTAGGCGGTATTTCATGGAAATACATCGCAGCGGCATTCTTGGCATTGCCTGTCGGTATAATTCTTCTGTGGAATTACGTTTTGGAATCTCACCATAAAAAGCGTATTCAGATTCTTTTTAACCCGGACTTAGACCCGACGGGTGTCGGTAACCAACAGCGTCAGGGTAAAATCGCTTTAGGTTCAGGTCAGCTTAATGGTAAAGGTCTTTTCGGCGGCAGATACAGCTATGTAACCGAACAGCATAACGACTTTATTTTCAGCTATGTAGGTCAGACTGTCGGCTTTATCGGCTGTGCGATCTTGTGCGTGGTGCTTGCATACATCTGCTACAGAATAATTTCAAACGCTAGTATGGCGCAGGATAAGCTCGGTCAGATGATATGCGTAGGCGTATTTGCTCAGATTTTTGCTCATTGTATTTTAAATATAGGTATGGTGCTTGGCGTTATGCCGGTTATCGGTGTGCCTCTGCCGTTCATTTCTCAGGGCGGTACAGCTATGCTTACGATGTTTGTGTCGATTGGCCTTGTGCTGTCGGTTTACTCGCATTCAGGTAAGAATGCAAATATTTTGTATTTTGGAAAATAAATTTGAAAGGAAAATATATATGAAAGCTACTCTCAATGAAATCTACGGCGCAGATGCCGCTTTACAGACTACCCGTTATGAAAATGCAGTTTTAGAATTCAAAAAGCTTTTTGGTGATGTAAAATACCGCTTTTTCTCAGCAAGCGGCAGAACGGAGGTCGGCGGTAATCATACTGACCATAACTTCGGCTGTGTAATGGCTGCAGGCGTTTCTCTTGATGTTATCGCAGTTGTAGAGCCTACAGACGAAATGATCATTACAATCAAGTCAGAGGGTTATGACAGAGATGATGTTGACATTACAAATTTAGCTCCTGTAAAGAACGAAGAAAATACAACAGCGGCTCTTATCCGTGGCGTTGCGGCAGGCTTTGTAAACCGTGGCAGAAAGATAGGCGGCTTCAGAGCATATACAACATCAAATGTTTTGAAGGGCTCAGGTCTTTCATCGTCAGCGGCATTTGAGGTTCTGGTTGGTACAATTCTCAATAACGTATATAATAACGGCGAGATTTCAGATGTTGAGATCGCTCAGGTTTCTCAGTATGCAGAAAACGTGTTTTTTGGCAAGCCTTCAGGTCTTATGGATCAGATGGCGTCATCAGTAGGCAGCTTTATCACTATTGACTTTGCAGATGAAAAGAACCCTGTTATTAAAAAGGTTAATTTTGATTTTGCAAGCTGCGGTCATGCTCTTTGTATTGTTGATACCAAGGGCAATCACGCAGATCTGACCCCTGAATATGCGTCAATTCCTACTGAAATGAAGTCAGTAGCAAAGTATTTTGGCAAGAATGTTTTAAGAGAAATTACAAAAGAACAGCTTCTGGAAAACTTTACAGCGGTAAGAGAAGAGTGCGGTGACAGAGCAGTTCTCAGAGCATTACATTTCTTTGATGATAATCAGAGAGTTGCAAAGGAATCAGCAGCACTTGAAAGCGGCAACTTTGATGAATTCTTAGCGCTTATCAATGAATCGGGTGCGTCAAGCTACGATTATCTCCAGAATATCTACGCTCCAAAAAATCCTGCGGAGCAGGGTCTTGCTATTGGTCTTTATATGGCAAAATCAGTTCTCGGCAAAAGAGGTGCGTGCAGAGTTCACGGCGGTGGCTTTGCGGGAACGATTCAGGCGTTTGTACCAAACGACCTTCTTGAAACCTTTAAGGCAACCTTGAACGGTGTATTCGGTGAAGGTTCATGCCACGTATTGTCTGTAAGACCATTCGGCGGCGTTGAGGTAGATTTATAATGGGCAACAAAAGTCAGCAGATGCCAAAAATCAAGCTATCTGCGCTTGGCGAGAAAATGTATAATACTCTTACCTATTCATTTTCAATTATGAATATTGGCGGTGAGAGCAAAAACGGCTTTTCTGTTTCTCTTGCAGGCGAGGCTGTGGATGAAGGCGGTCTGCGCGCAAAAGAGCTTATAATACAGCGAATGAACGCCGTGAAGGAAACAGTGCCGTTTGAAAAGGTTATAAAAAAAGATGGCAGAGTAGCATATATTGCAAAAGTGCAAAAGATAACTCTGCAAAGCTGTAAGGAAACTGAAGCCAAAAGAGGTACTGAACAGTTCTTTATAGAGAGTATGCAAAAGCAGATAACTCTCAGATTTGAGTGTATATACGATGATAAGAATGAACGAGAGGCTTTGCTCACAGTATTCCCTCATGATGATATTCTCACAGGTGCTGACAGTGTATGGAAAATTGCGGCACCTGCACTTGAATGATATGGTGATTTAATGAACAATGCAGATCAGTTTACAAGAACCCGTCAGATGCTTGGTGTTGACGCATTTGAACGTTTAAAAGGCTCAAAAGTCATAGTATTCGGTGTAGGCGGTGTCGGCTCATATACAGTTGAGGCGCTTGCAAGAAGTGGTATAGGCAGTATAACGGTTGTTGATAATGATGAGGTAGCTCTCTCAAACATAAATCGTCAGCTTCCCGCAACGCTCAAAACCGTAGGCAGAAAAAAGGTTGACGTCATAAAAGAGCATATCCTTGATATAAATCCCGATTGTCAGGTCGAGGCAATAGCACTTTTTTATAACGATGATACAAAAAATCAGATTGACCTTACAAAATACGATTACGTCTGCGATGCTATCGATACAGTATCTGCAAAGCTTTACATCGCGCAGTTTTGCTATGAAAACAACATCCCTTGCATAAGTGCTATGGGTGCGGGCAACAAGCTTGACCCTACCCGTTTTGAAGTAGCAGACATCTATAAAACCTCGGTGTGTCCGCTTGCCAGAGTAATGCGCAGAGAGTTAAAGGCAAGAGGTGTAAAAAAGCTCAAGGTTGTGTATTCAAAGGAAGAACCGACACAGCTTTTTGATACGGGCGTAGTTGAGCAGACTGCAAAAAGGCAGAATCCCGGCAGTATAGCGTTTGTTCCATCTGTGATGGGGCTTATTATTGCGGGCGAAATTATAAAAGATATTTCAAAAGGAACGATAAACCAATGAGAATGAGAAGAAAAAAGAATCTTGAAGGCAGACTTGAAGCTTGCGGCGATATGATCATATTCTTTCGCTGTGAGGATAAAAATGCAAAAACTACCTGCGAGGTTAAAGAATATATAGATTTTTCAGAGATTTTTGGCAACGATAACCCTGTTTATCTTGAAATAGGCTGCGGAAAGGGCGGTTTTGCAATAGAGTTTGCAAAGAGAAATCCCGATATAAATCTGCTTGCTATGGAAAAGGTAGCCAATGTTGTTGTAGAGGGTGCTGAAAAGGCAATTGAAGCGGGAGTAACAAAAAATCTGCGCTTTATATCAGGCGGTGCTGAGTATCTAACAAAGTTTGTAGCACCAGAAACTGTCAGCAGAATTTTTCTGAATTTCAGCTGTCCGTATCCTAAAAATCAGTATGCAAACTGTCGTCTGACAAACATAAATTTCTTAGAACGCTATAAGCAGATTATAAAGCCTGATACAGAGATCCATCAGAAAACAGACAATATGCATTTCTTTGAATACTCTATCGAGCAGTATACAAAAGCAGGCTTTGCGCTCAAGAATGTTTCTCTTGACCTTCACAACTCATCCTTTGAAGGAAATATCATTACAGAATACGAAAACCGCTTTTCAAGTATGGGTATGCCGATATATCGCTTAGAGGCATATCTCAGATAATATAATGAAGTCAATTTTTTAATACCTGCGCAGATGAATTTCTGCGCAGGTATTATTTTGTTCAAAACTTTTGTGATATGTGTACAAAAAACGGGCTTGGATTTCTTGGATTTGTTCAAAATGTGTGACGTATAAATGTATTAAATTAAAATTTGTATATAATTACACTTGCTCAAAAAGATAAGATTGTGCTATACTTAAGATACGAAAATGTTTGTTTTATCATATATTATTATGTAGGAGGAAATTTTATGGATGAGATTAAATATTATAAACCCAACGGCAGATTTTCCATTGTAGGTCTTATACTTCTTATAATCTCTATGATCGTAGTAGGCTGTGCGTTAGCTGCTCTTTATCTTAAAATAAATCAGATTTGTACAATTGCATTCCTGTGCGTTCTGGCGGCGTGCGGTCTTGGTGCTGTTATGGGTCTGGTAGCGAATCTTTTCATCAAGATTTTCAAGATGAGAAATCCGATTGTTGCTTTTGTAGGTATTCTGCTTGCTTGTCTTGTGGTTACATATTTCAAGTGGGGCTTATACTGCTATTGGGATAACAAGGATAACTACTATGATGCGCTCAATGAATCTACAGCCAAAACTGCATATGCTTGGGTAGTAAACGAAATCGGTATGACATCTTCACAGGTTGAATTTCTGGCAGGAGAATGCAATACTACTGTAGAAGCGCTCAAAAAAATGACTCCTGCTGAGTTTGCTTACTCAGAAAAATACAGATTCTATGAAAACCTTATGAATGAAGAACTTCCTGAGTATTTAGAGTATAAATCATTTGCAAGTACGCTCTTGTCGCCATCAGCTATGATCGAAAAAATCAAGGATGTCAACGAATATGGCAGATGGACATTCTCATCACGTCCAAGATATTCATCATATACATCAGCTGATACTCAGCCTAGCACCAATGTAAAGGGCATTATGCTGTGGCTTGTATGGATCGGCGAAGCGCTTGTAATCATCTTTTTCCCTATCTATATGGGTGTCAAGCGTTCAGATGACCCATTCATTGAATCAGAGGATATGTGGGCAGAGGTTTATCAGAATCCACGTCTTGGCTTTGCAGATTTCAATGTTACAAAGGGCATCATAAAGCAGATCGAAAATGTTCCTGATTATCTTTTCAGCTATGGCAGAACAGAGGGCAGCGCTTCAAAGTTAAACTTTGTAAGAGTAAAGCTTCATCATTCGAGGTTCTATACAGAAAATTATATCACTCTCATTAAGATGACATATAATCCTAAGAACAGAAACTATCAGGAAAAAGAAGTTATGCGTCATTTCAAGGTTTCATTTGACTTTGTTGAAAAGATGTTCGATTTCTGCAGAATTCCAAAGCCATTTGAAGAAACAAAGAAATACTTCCAGACTGAAGCAGAGGTTATGTCAGCTGCCGCGAGTGCAGTAGCTGAAGCAAAAACCCCTATTGTTCAGCCAAAGTATGACGATATATTCAACTAACACAAAAAGCGGAAAGCCTTCATGGCTTTCCGCTTATCTTTTTATTTTAGTTACAATTCCAATCTCTTACAAAACAGTTTTCAACATAAGGGTATTTATCCTCATCCCATATATGGCCTGTGCTTTTCATTTCGTTTGTGTTTACAAGCAAGAATGAATGGTATTTCCAGTTCATATCAGGAACAGGGTCATCCCAGGTTATGTCAACATAATACCATTTGCCTCTGACAAATACCACATTCCATGCGTGGTCATTACCAGGCTCATTTGCATACGCGTTTTCAACTGTTATACATGGAATATCAAGTAAATCCATAAACAACTGGAAGGTTGATGAATAGCCAGAACAAACCGCCTTACCGTTTTTGAAAAAGCCCTCAGGACAGAATGAATAAGCGTCAGCGCCCTTTCTTTCATCAAGCTCATCAAGATCATAGGTGCAGTTTAAGATCATATAATCGTGTATAGCGTGAACCTTTTCAAAGTCCTGCATATCAGCGGTTATATATTCATCAATAACCTTTGAAGCCTCATCTAAAACAAATCTCTCGTTTTCTGTAAGCGATGAGTAGTCGCCGCTTTTGTATGCCTCGCAGTAAGCAGTCATCCTACAGCTTTGCGCCAGCGCAAAATAGTCGGCATTATCTGCCTGAGTGTTTTGCTGTGTGCCGTCATCATTTTCGGCAGTCTGCCTGTCTGAGTTGAGATTTACAGATGCTGACCGGGTCGTCACTTCAACTTTTTCGTCTGAATCTGCGCTGTCAGCACAAGCGGCAAAGCTTGTCATAATAAATGCAAGCGCTAAAATTAAAATACCTTTCTTCATTTGTCTACCTCTTTATATCTTTATATAGTAAATAAATTATACTCCTCATTTCTTTTCGTGTCAACTTTACATAGCAGCAAATTTGTGCTATTATAGATTTACAGGGCATAAATTCATATCTTTTGCCTTGTAAATACGGATGATTTATGATATACTTTTTATATTGATTTTAGAACAAAAGTCAAAGGTTTTTCGGAGGCAAAAATGAGATACAGAAAAATTGTTGCAGCGGCTACAGCGTCGCTTGTATTAACACTTACAGCTTGTCAGCAGATAGGTAGAGTCGAGGTGCTCCCACCGCAGACGTCGGCTCCTGTTGTAGAAGATGAAATTACAACTACCCCACCGGTTGTTACAGACCCTATAGATATCCCCGTTATCGATACTCCGCCGGTTGAGCTCAATAACGTAATGCCTCAGGCTCCTGAAGGCTTATCGGAAGAAGAGCTTGAGCTGTTTGAAAACGCAAGCCAGATAGTATCAGTTATGACAATAGAGCAAAAGGTAGGTCAGCTTTTCTGCCTAACAGCCTCTTCGGGTGTCAGCGCTGACGATGCTCAGGGCTATATGCTCGGTGGCGTTTACTATGACGCTGACTTTTTCAAAACAACTACAAAATCAGCGGTATCAGAGCTTAATGAAAATATGTCACAAAAGGATGATATTCTGCTCTTTACCTATGAACAGGGCGGCGTTGTAGCGCCTATCACATCAAACTCTCATTTCAGAGCTTTCCCATTCTGGGGAATAGGCGACTTGTATAACGATAGCGGTATGGATTTAGTAGAAAGTGATATCAGAGAGCGTACAGTTTTGCTCAAAGGCTTAGGCTTAAACGGCAACTATGGTATTAACGCTGCTATCTGTTCATCTGATGACAGTATGTATGCGTCAACTCTGCGTCAGCCTGCCCAGACAACAGCAAATATCGTAAAAACTGCTATTGAAAGCTATGAGGATAACGGTATCTGTACAGTAGTCGGTGCATTCCCATATGGTGCTGACAGTATTGAAGATGTAAACGCTGATAACAGCGCGATGTCCGGCTATGTAAGCGCTATTGATAATGGTGCAGATTTTATTATGATGTATCAGGGCGTTATAGCTGAAGAGTTCGCTTATTTAAATCCGCAGGTGCATACAGCGCTTGAGGATATGGGCTATTATGGCGCAACTATCATTGATTTATCAGAAGAATCAACCTATCTTGCGGTCACAGAAGCGCTCACAGCGGGTAACGATATGTTCATTGTTTCAGATAAGGAGCTTGTTACAGAAACTGTTTTGAAGGTAAGAAGCGGTGAGCTTGATTTGGCACTTGTAAATGATGCTGTAGTATCAATAATGATGTCAAAGATTTCTGCAAATATTATGGGCTAAAGGAGAATAGTATGGAGCTTGAGCTTGTCCCTGAAAGGTATCTCTTGCTTTTAAAGCGTGCAAGAATAAAACTTGTTGCAAATATAGCTGTAATGATACTCAGCTTTGTTCTGCTGTTTGTATTCTCAGGCTTTTTATCAAAGCTGATGTGTATTCTGTTTTTAATATCCTTTGCAACGCTTTTATTTACAATTCTTTCCTTATACAATACAAAAGACCGCCTAGAGCATCAGAAGATGTTTTTGAAAAATGATATTTTCGTTTATGCGTATTTCAATGAGATAAGCGAAAATAACGGCAAGATGAATTATTATTTTTTAAAAAAGCCTGTCAGATGCTTTGTTTCAAAGGAATATATTAAAATCAAGGGGTTGTTTGCTCATTCTGTCATTCACGGTGACGGGCAGACAATGTTTGAATGGCAGGAAACTGCCGACGGTCAGATAACCTATGTATATGACAGCTTCATAAATGCAGGTAAATGCAAGGTCATGAAGGTAAAAATCCTAAAGATGTATTCAAAAGAGGATACTAAAAAGCTATTGTCGCATATAAAGCAAAAGGGCGGCAAGGTTTATAACATAAGTATAAAAAATCTTATCAGGAGTGTAATAGTGAAAAATGGAAATTCTAAACGAAATTAAAACTGCCGTTTTCAAGGGCAATGTAAAGGGAGTTACAGAGCTTGTAAATAAAGCCCTTTCAGAAAATGTAGAGCCTAAGGTTATCTTAGAAGAGGGTATGCTCCCTGCTATGACTGAAATTGGCGAGCTTTTTGCGCAGAACAAGGTATTTATCCCTCAGGTTATGATTGCCGCAAAGGCTATGAATACAGGCAGTGAAATCTTAAAGCCTCATATGAAGGGTGACGCAAGCGCTAAGGGCGTTGCGATTATCGGTACAGTAAAGGGCGACCAGCACGATATCGGTAAAAACCTTGTAAAGATGATGCTCGAGGGTCAGGGTATCGAGGTTACCGACCTTGGCATCAATGTTACTGCTGAAAAGTTTATAGCTGCTGCTAAGGAAAAGAATGCAGATTTAATCTGCTGCTCAGCACTTTTGACAACAACAATGCCTGTTATGCAGCAGGTAGTAGACTTGAGAAACGCTGAAGGCATCAAGGCTAAGGTTATGGTAGGCGGTGCGCCTGTAACTCAGGATTTTTGCGACAAGATCGGTGCTGATGCGTATACTAAGGATGCCGCATCCGCTGCAGCGCTTGCAGTACAGCTTTGTCAGGGTTAAGAGGTAATTATGGCTAAGAAAACAAATCAGGTAACAGAAAGCAAGAGTGCTAAAAAGCTCAGAAAAAGTGAAAGCGGCATATACATTCTTTTAAAGATACTGTTATTAATTCCGTTTTTATATTCAGGCTTTTTCTGGGGACTTATCGCATCAATAAATCTCATCAACGGCAAAACCCATAAGGCAGATGCCCGCTTGATGTTAATAGGTATATGTCTTGCGTTTATAGGCGTATTACTTTGCTTTTTCAGAAAATATATCATTCAGTTTGTATTCTCCCTTGCAGGTACGATCTGCTATATGATAGCTACAAATAACATAATAACCAGAACTGTTGAGGGTGAAAATGAAGGCAGTATTGTAAACGCAGATGGCGTTGAATTTCTATCAAAGCGTTTAGAACAGCGCCATATGCCGTTTGTGTTCTTTGGCGTAATAGCGGCAATAATTTTAGTATGGCGTTTGATTCCGATCTTTGTTAAAATCCACGATAAGCGTGAAGAAGAGCGAAACGCTCCTACAGAAAGTATACTTGGATAAAAATATTACAGCGTGTAGATTTGATACACGCTGTTTTTTTATTTTTTATAAACTTCAAGGATAGAAACGCCCTCTGAATAGTTTTATATATGTAAGCGGCTTACAAACCAAAAAGAAAGGAGACAGCAGTGGATAAAACGCTTGAAAGCAAAAATGAGTTTCAGCGACTG
>CALBJC010000044.1 GCA_937892655.1 uncultured Clostridia bacterium
CTGGAGAGCGTCGATCTTAGCCTGGCATGAAGCCTTTTCTGTAGGGTCGATCTTGTCGCCGAATTCGCCAAGAGCCTTTTCGCACTGGAATGCCATCTGGTCAGCCTGGTTACGAGCGTCAACATCTTCCTTACGCTTTTTATCTTCAGCTGCAAACTGTTCAGCTTCTCTTACAGCCTTTTCAATATCGTCCTTAGACATATTTGTTGAAGATGTGATTGTGATGTTCTGTTCCTTACCGGTACCGAGGTCCTTAGCAGAAACATGAACGATACCGTTAGCGTCGATATCAAATGTTACTTCGATCTGTGGAACGCCTCTTGGAGCAGGAGCGATACCATCGAGCTTGAACATACCGAGCTGCTTGTTATCCTTAGCAAACTCTCTTTCGCCCTGAAGGATGTTGATATCTACTGCAGGCTGGTTGTCAGCAGCAGTTGAGAAGATCTGTGACTTCTTTGTAGGGATAGTTGTATTTCTTTCGATAATTCTTGTACAGATACCGCCCATTGTTTCAAGGCCGAGTGAAAGCGGAGTAACGTCGAGAAGGAGTAAGCCGTCCTTAACGTCGCCGCCGAGAACGCCGCCCTGGTAAGCAGCACCGAGCGCTACGCATTCGTCAGGGTTGATACCCTTGAACGGTTCTTTACCGATGAGCTTCTTTACAGCTTCAACTACTGCAGGGATTCTTGTTGAACCACCTACCATCAAAACCTTGTTGAGGTCGCTTGTTGAAAGACCTGAGTCTGAAAGAGCCTGACGAACAGGACCCATTGTAGCTTCTACAAGGTCAGCTGTCATTTCGTTGAACTTTGCCTGAGTAAGAGTGAGCTCTAAGTGCTTAGGACCTGTAGCATCAGCTGTGATGAATGGGAGAGAAACTGTTGTTGTAGGAGTTGATGAAAGCTCGATCTTAGCCTTTTCAGCAGCTTCCTTAAGTCTCTGCATAGCCATCTTGTCAGCTGAAAGGTCGATGCCCTCTGCCTTCTTGAACTCTGAAATGAGCCAGTCGATGATTCTCTGGTCAAAGTCATCACCGCCGAGGTTGTTGTTACCTGCAGTTGCTAAAACTTCAGTAACGCCGTCGCCCATTTCGATGATAGAAACGTCGAATGTACCGCCGCCGAGGTCATAAACCATAACCTTCTGTTCTTCTTCCTTATCGATACCGTAAGAAAGAGCAGCAGCTGTAGGCTCGTTGATAATTCTGCGAACGTTAAGACCTGCAATCTGACCTGCATCCTTTGTAGCCTGACGCTGAGCGTCTGTAAAGTAAGCAGGAACTGTGATAACAGCATCTGTAACTGTCTGGCCAAGGTAAGCCTCAGCGTCAGCCTTGAGCTTCTGTAAAATCATAGCTGAAATCTCCTGAGGAGTATATTCCTTACCGCCCATAGTTGCCTTATAATCTGAGCCCATATGTCTTTTGATTGAAATGATTGTGTTGTCATAGTTTGTAACAGCCTGACGCTTAGCAACCTGACCTACAAGTCTGTCGCCTGTCTTTGAAACGCCGACCACTGAAGGAGTAGTTCTTGCACCTTCAGAGTTTGGAATAACAACAGCCTCGCCGCCTTCCATAACTGCTACACATGAGTTTGTAGTACCTAAGTCAATACCGATAATCTTTGCCATTTTCCATTTCTCCAATCTGAATAATTATTTTTACACTTTTTCATAATTGCTTTTAATTTGATTGTCCCTACACAAAAAATGTGCATTGACCTACGGGTTTGCCACAACTACCATAGCGTATCTGATGATCTTGTCACCTAAGCGGTAGCCCTTCTGGAATACCTGCGCTACTTCGTTTTCTCCTAAGTTTTCGTCCTCAATCTGATTTACCGCATTTGCAATATTCGGGTCAAACTGCTGACCGATAGGATTTATTTCCTCAATACCTATCTTTTTGAGCGATTCCTTGAGCTGATTGAATATCATCACAACGCCCGATTTGAAGCTCTCATCTGCTGTATCTGCTGAAATTGCCCTTTCAAAGTTATCTATGACAGGCAAAATCTCGCTCATTGTTTTTACTACTGCATCTGAGAAGGTTTCGCTCTTTTCCTTTGCTGTTCTTTTTCTGAAGTTGTCGTATTCCGCCATCAAGCGAAGATACATATCCTTCTGATTTGAAAGCTCCAAAGCGAGCTTTTCTTCGGCTGTTTTTTCAGCCTCCTTTACTTCTTCTGTCACTTCTTCATTTTCGGTTTTGGGATTTTCTGTCACCTCTGTATCCAAAACCTCTTCCTGATTGATTGGCTCTTTGTTCTCCACTTTAATCCTCCTTTTGTTCATCGTCTTCATATTCTATAGAAAGAATCTCAGAGATTTTATTTGTAAAGTATTCTATATACGGGATAATCTTTGCATAATCAAGGCGCATAGGGCCGATAATGCCAAGGCTGCCCGCGTTTTTACCCTTCTTTTTGAAAGGGGATACTATCATACTTGAATTGTTGATAACAAAGCCGTTATCTGATGAAAACATAACCTGAAGACCTGAGAAGGATTCATCAATGAATTTCGCAAGCTCGTTTTTCTGCTCTAAAAATTCAATTATCTCATTCTGTTCAAAATCCTTACAGCCGATAAGGTTTTTCTCACCCTTTACTACTATCTCCTGACCTGTCAGATCCCTTGACATCTCGCATATTGCACTGATGAGCGGGGAGAGCGTCATCATATAAGTGCCCATAGCGGTAGTGATTTTTTCAACGAGGTCATCTGAAAAATCATCAAGGGCGATACCCTCTAAATTTTCCTTTGCTATCTGCGCGAACATATCGAGCTGTTCGTTTGTTAAATCAAACTCCAAGCGGCACATCTTGTTTTTTATAGCACCCGAAGAGGTTACCATAAGTAAAACATAAAGTCTCTTGCCCGTCGGAATTACCTCAACTTTAGAGATGACCGAGAATTTCGGAGACTGATTTGAAACAACTGCTGCGCAGTTTGTAAGCTCTGCCAAGGCCATAGTGGCGGCATTTACAAGCTCTTCTTCACTTGTTACATCATCGGGGAAATACTCATCGAGCATTGATAGCTCTTCATCTGTAAGGGGATTTGTAGTGAGGAGGCTGTCAACGTAAAGACGGTAGCCTATATATGTCGGCACTCGCCCTGCTGATGTATGGGGCTGTTCTAAGTAGCCCTGCTTTTCGAGCTCTGCCATTTCGTTTCGGATAGTTGCAGAAGAGGCGTTTATATATTTCATCAGCGCCTTTGAGCCTACAGGCTCACCGCCGCTGATATGAGCGTCGATTATTGCCTGAAGTATCAGCTTTTTGCGTTCACTTAAG
>CALBJC010000045.1 GCA_937892655.1 uncultured Clostridia bacterium
GAGAGGAGTTTGAGGAGTAACCCTTTTCCAAAAGGGTTTTCCTCAAGGGCGTCTGTAGACACTTTTGCAAGGCTACTACCCTTATCCTACGGGATTTTACTTGTTCTCAAAGTGGTTATTGAGCTTTGCTACGAGCTCGTCAGCGTCTACGCCGTGAACCTCGCAGGCTTCGCCTACTGTTTCGCCTCTTGCTGATGGGCAGCCAAGACAATGCATACCCATTTCAAGAAAGTATGGTGCTACATCAAAATCTGCGTCTAAAATATCGCCGATGATCGTATCGCGAGTTACCTTAAATGCCATAATTTTCTACCTCCATTAAAAGCATTTTTTCTTACTAAACAGTATACCCCAAAAAATCACAAAAAGCAATAGTTTTAACAATAAGTTTTCAAAGACAAAAGGCGGTAGAAATAATCTACCGCCTTTAATGAACAAAGTAATAAGTAATAATGTTTTTTAAAATTATTCTGTTATTATTCTTCCTTCATCTTAGCAAAGCATTCGCTGCAGTATACAGGTCTGTCTTCGCGTGGTCTGAAAGGTACTCTAGCTTCTGCACCGCATGATGCACATGTAGCTGTGAACATTTCTCTTTCGCCTCTTGTAGCGTTCTTTCTTGCATCTCTGCAAGCCTTACACTTCTTAGGCTCATTTTCAAAGCCCTTTTCAGCGTAGAATTCCTGTTCGCCTGCAGTGAATGTAAATTCGTTGCCACAGTCCTTACATACCAAAATCTTGTCTTCGTACATGTTTTTTCCCTCGCTTGTGAAAAATTTTTGTGCCTAGTCGGACTTTCACCGACACCTTTGAATAATTTTAAAAAATAAACAACGCTCTTGAAATTAAGCTACATGGCCTCATAATTCCATATAGTTTTCAGCTTTTTTCTCACTCTTTGCATAGCATTGTCAACAGATTTGACAGTAGTATCTGTCATACGGGCAATCTGTTCATACGAATACTCGGTCAAAAACAGCTGCAAGATCTGCCATTCTTTTTTTGACAGAACCTCTCTTGCCTGAGAAAGCCTCTCCTGTAGCTTTTCGGCTTCGATAAGCTGCTGCTCGGGGCTACTTAAAACCTCGTCTGAAAGCTCCTCGAGTTCAACGGTTGATACCTCTTTTTTAGAGGAAATTGTTTTTAACCTGTTTTTAATGCATACGCAGGCGTAAGGAATAAACCTGTCACACTTTTTGATATCAAACGACTGAGCGCAGTTGGCAAGTATAAGCATACTCTCTGAAACTAAATCGTCAATATCATCGGGAGTTTTTGAAAACTTACGCGCGAGCGATGAGATAAGCTTGAAATGACGGGAAATGAGCACTGCCTGAGCATTACCTCTGATCTTACTCATAAGGGCAAGCTCTTCATCTGAAAGATTCAAAAAATCATTTACATTGATATTAAGCAAAGCCCTGTTCACCCACCATTTGTCAACTATACTCATACATAATATCATATTAAATTTTCACTGTCAATATATTTTTTAACAAATCTTATCCATATTTTTTCACATATTAAACAATTTTATTTATATTTATTAATCTTTACGACAAAATTATCCTCTTTTCAGTAGGTTATGTCAGAAAACGCATGGGCGCGCCGACAACGGATAAAGGCGACAAATGACTTTAGCGGCTCATCGAGCTTTAGTATCAGATACACAAGAGGCGGCGGAAATGAAAAGAAAAATGCACACACGGCTCCGAGCGGTACAGAAAAAAGCCACAGCGCTGAGATTTCAAGCGTCATACAGAATTTTGTATCTGAGGCACCTCGTAAAATGCCGACGAGCGTTACTGCAGAAATGGCGTTGAAAAAGGTTATGACTGCAGTAACTGTAAGCATTTTTCGGGCAAGCGACGCTGTAGCTTCATCCAGACTGTAGAGGGTTACAAAGCCGTTTGTAAGAGAAAATAAGATAACTGCGGCTACAAGACCTACTATAAGAGAGATATTAAGAAGCGTTTTTGAATATGCCTTTGCCGTTTGCATTTCGCCCTGGCCTATCTTTTTGCCTACCATTACCCCCGAGGCATTTGAAAGCCCGAAGATGAGCACTGTTACAAGCTGAGAGGCTGTATTTGCAATAGATGCCGCGGCTACCGCCCCTGAGGATATCCGCCCGAGTATTGCTGACTGCGCTGAGATGGCAAGCGCCCACGAAAGCTCATTTGTTACAACCGGCAGAGAATAGCGCAGAAAGCTTCTGAGCAAGGGCTTTTTTGGAAACGAAAGCAGGGCTTTATCAAGCCTAATTTTTATCTTTTTATCGACAAACAAAACGTAGACCGAGATTATCAGAAAATCGACTATCCTCGCTGCGAATGTTGCAATAGCCGCCCCTTTTATGCCAAGGGGAGAAAATCCCAGTTTGCCGAAAATGAGAATATAGTTTAGGAGGATATTTACCAAAAATGAAATACCTGCCGAAAAGACCGAAGCTCTCACACTTTCTATACTACGAAAGCTGTTTGTAAGCCCCATAGACACCCCGAAAAACACATAGGAAAAAGATGTTATTTTCAGATAATCTGCCGCCATTGAAAGCGCTTTTTCATCTTTTATAAACAGCTTCATAAGCGCTACAGGCGATATGTTTACCAAAATCGTGAGCGCAAAGCCTACGGTAGCCGCTATTGCAACTACCAGCAGAATAACGCTTTTTACCCTTTTTATATCTCCCTTTCCCCAATACTGAGAGCATAAAACCGACCCGCCGCCGGCAAGACCGAAGATGAACATCTGAAATATAAAAAAGGGCTGATTAGCAATGGTAGCCGCCGAGATCGCCTCACTGCCGATTTTTGAGAGCATCAGAGAATCAGCAGCTGAAACCCCGAAGATTATAAGGTTTTGCAAAGCAATAGGGATAGCTACCGACAAAAGCTGAGTATAGAAAACTTTTTTATTATAAGGGCTTTTCATATTTTTCTCCAAAATAAAAAGGCCATACCAGATCAGTACAGCCTTTGTTTTTAATATATGAGGGCTATATCCTTTGATATTCTGCCCTGCCCTTTTTGAAAATATCCCCGCCCGAGCAATCATTTGCAACGATGAGCGGAAAATCTTCGATATACAGCTTTTTTACAGATTCACAGCCTAAATCATCAAAGCCTATTACCTCGCACGATTTGATACAGTTGCAGGCAAGCGCGCCTGCACCGCCTATTGCGCAAAGATATACAGCCTTATTTCTAACTATTGCATCACAGACCTCCTGTGAACGCTCGCCCTTGCCTATCATTGCCGCAAGCCCTAAATCCAGAAGCTTTGGCGCAAACCTGTCCATACGCGATGAGGTTGTAGGCCCGCATGAGCCGATAGGACGCCCTTGCGGCGCCTGAGTAGGCCCCGCGTAATAGATAACAGCGCCTTTTATGTCAAAAGGTAATTCTTCACCCTTATCCATCATTTCAAAAAAGCGCTTGTGGGCGGCATCTCGGGCGGTATAAACTGTACCCGAGAGCAATATTTTATCGCCACACCTAAGGCGTGGCGATAAATCAAAAATCTGTGATACTTCTACTTTTAAAATCTCACTCATATTAGCCCTGAGCTACAGCCTGACCTTCTGAGATGATAGCCTTAGCCTCATTGATCTTAGCTGCTGAATCTGAGTAGATATCGCTCATAACAAGCTGGAGCTTGCTGATGTTTTCTTCGAGAGCTGAGAGTCTTGATGTGCAATCTGCAGAAACCTGAGCTGCCATAGCTGCCGCTGCATCTGCCTTAGCCTTAGCATCAGCTGCCAAAATGTCAGCCTCTTCCTTAGCCTTTGAAACCATATTGGATGACTCAGCCTTAGCTGTTTCGAGAATTGTTGAGCTTTCAGCACGAGCGTTAGAGAGCATAAGATCGCTTTCTGACTTAGCTGAGTTTACAATTCTTTCAGCCTGAACGTTAGCATCATCGATAACCTGAGTTGCAAGATCGTTTGCATCCTGTTCCATCTTGGAAGCTGCCTTCTTAGCTTCAGAAACGATTCTGTCAGCTGAGTTCTTAGCTTCGATAAATACTGAACCGATATCAAATGATGGCTCTGATGATGTGATACCGCTTTCAGCGCTTGCAAGCTTTTCGTTGAGGTCTTCAATTTCAGCCTTGCACTTAGCGATTTCTTCATCCTTCAAAGCGAGTTCAGATTCAGCGTTTGAAACCTGGAGCTTTAATGTATCAACAGCTGCCATAAGCTCGCTGTTCTTTGACTTTTCTGCATCGAGAGCTGCCTCGAGTTCTTCGTTGCCGCCTTCACCTGCTGTAAAGCCGCCGTTTTCAATGAGAGCATTCTTTTCCTTAAGCTCACTTTCAAGCTTGTAAATCTTTGTATTGAGTTCGTCAACGTAAGCCAAAACGTCCTTCTTATCAAATCCACCGAAGTTTACGGTTTTTAAGTAACCACTACCAGCCATTTTATTTTCCTCCAATATCTGAATAGTAAATTTGTTTGGATAATATTCCTATTATGTTCATTTTTCAGTATAACACGAAACATTTAATATAGCAAGATGTTTTTTTCGATATTCACAAAATTCTATCTATTAGACAAATTTTATTTTTCTTTTCTAAGCAATATGACAGCTATTATCGCAGTAGCAATTAAAGATAATACAAACGGAAACCACGTTACAGGAAGCGGCAGATCGGTTGTATTCATACCGTAGAATGAAAAGACCATCGTAGGAATTGCCATTATAATAGTTATAATGGTGAGCCTTTTCATAGAGATGTTCATATTGTTTGAGATAATTGATGAAAACGCATCCATCATACCTGCTAAAATACCTGAATAGATGTTTGCCATTTCGATAGCCTGCTTGACCTCGATGAGCACATCCTCAAGCAGATCCTGATCTTCCTCATAGAGCTTGATAACTCTGCCTCTGTGAATTTTTTCAAGCGTTACGTCATCAGCCTTGAGAGAGGTTGAAAAGTAAACGAGTGATTTTTCAAGCTCTAAAAGCTGGATAAGCTCTTTGTTTTTCATAGAGCCGTGGAGCTGTTTTTCCATCTGAGATGAAATTTTATCGATCTGCTTTAAGCATTGCAGAAATTTTGTGGCAATTCTTAAAAGAAGCTGTAATACAAAACGGGTCTTCATATTTGTATATACATTCTTTATAAGGCCGCTTGCCATTTCGGATAAAACTATGTTATCCTTGAGGCTGACTGTAAAAACATAGTCAGCAGTGAGTATTATGCCCATAGGCATAGTTACATAAAGCATTGTGTTTTCAGCCTGCTTTTCAGCCGCTGCACAGTCGACGATAATGAGAGTCTGGTCATCCTCAATCTCCACACGGGACGATTCTTCTTCATCAAGAGATGACTTTACAAAGCCACTATCAAGCTTGTAAACGTCAATGAGGGTACGGATCTCTTCATCAGTAGGCTCAACTACACTTATCCAGCAGCCCTGGGTTGGCTCATCGAGCTTTACTACAACATTATCGACGGTTTTGTAGAAATTTATCATAGTATTCTACCGCCTCTCTTACAGGGGCAGTAGTTAAAAGCGACACTCTGCCCCGACTTTTTTTGATTTTAAATTATACCCATTCGGGTCGGGACTCATAAAATGTCAACTCCTTACCTTTTTTGATTTAAGGCTATACGCCTTTTTTATTTTATCACAAAACGGCAGTCAATGCAACCGCAGTCTTACTGCAATCTTTTGTGATTAAAAAACTCCGTTTTTTTATAAACGGAGTTTTGTTTTTTAAGTTTATGTAGCCTTATGACTTGAAGATGTTGAATACATCTGTGTAGTAATCAAGAGGACCACCCTTTGATGCAGGCGTTGCTTCTTCCTGACCTTCAGCCTTAGCAGCTTCACCCTCTGCTGCAGGAGCGTTGAGCTCGATGCTGTTCTTTGTAGGGATAACTGTATCTGCAAAGTCAGCAGCGATTACGATGATATCAATAGAATCTGTAGCGTTCATATCGTAGTCAGCACCGAAGATGAGTTCAACATCAGGAGCAGCCGCATCTGCGATAACCTTTGTGATCTCATCAATATCTGTAACCATAATATCTTCTGACATTGTGATCTTGATAAGAAGTCTTCTTGCACCCTTGATAGATGTTTCAAGAAGTGGTGAAGTGATAACCTGACGAGCAGCATCCTGTACCTTATCCTTGCCTTCACCGTGGCCCATAGCCATGTGAGCATAGCCAGCGTTCTGCATGATAGTTGTGATATCAGCAAAGTCGAGGTTGATAAACGCTGTACCTAAAACGAGGTCTGAAACGCTCTTTACACCGGTCATCAGAATATCATCAGCAAGCGCGAATGACTGACGCATTGTGAGCTTTTCTTCACCTGTTAAAAGCTTCTGGTTAGGGATAACTACCAATGAGTCAACATTTGTGAGAAGTGCTTCAATACCCTTTTCAGCCTGAGCCATTTTCTTAGCGCCTTCAAAGTTGAATGGCTTTGTAACAACAGCTACTGTTAAAATGCCCATTTCCTTAGCGATTTCAGCTACTACAGGAGCAGCACCTGTACCTGTACCGCCGCCCATACCGGCTGTGATAAAGATCATGTTAGCGCCCTTGATAGCCTCAGCGATTTCATCGCGGCTTTCCTGAGCAGAGCTTTCACCTACTGCAGGACGACCGCCCGCACCAAGACCTCTTGTGAGCTTAGCGCCGATCTGAATCTTCTGAGAAGCCTTTGAAACCTTCAAAGCCTGATTATCTGTATTAACTGCGATAAAATCTATACCTACGCAGCCTGAGTCAACCATACAGTTGAGCGCGTTACCGCCGCCGCCGCCGACACCGACTACCTTGATTATAGCTTCACCGCTGAATTCTTCAGTACCCATTGTAAAACCCATTGTTTGAACCCTCCATATATATTTTAAACTATCAGTAAAATTTCAAAGCATTATTACTATTATAATAGCACATCGCTTTTATAAAATCAATACTTATTTTCACAATTTTTAAAATATTTTTAAGTTTTTCGCTCCTTTTTCAAGAAAAAACTTAATCGTTTTCTGAATTCTCATCATCTGATGAATCTTCATCATCGTCCTGCATATCCTCAGGCTTTATAGGCGTTACAAGCTCATCACCCTTTTTGATGGCAGACGCACCCGCTGTAGCGCTGTAGTAGATGATAGTTCCCTCCCAGTTGTTAGCAAGCTTATCTGTTATGATCTGCCTTACATACCCCAGCTTATACTCAAGGTCATAAGAGCTTCCTATCTGAATCTCAATTCTATCATCATACATCAGCTTCATATCTGTACGGTCTGTCATATCAATCTGGGTTACATATGCAAGCTTTGTAGGCTCAAGAAGGGATAAAAGCTCAAGCAGGATACCTACCTTATTGATATCTGCAGACATAATGTGGGTGCTGAGCGTATCATCTGTGCAGTCAAGCCCTACTACTACGGGCAGACCGGGCTTTGGAGAGGTAAGGCGGTTATCTAATATCTTACCGCCCTCTGAGATAACGCAGTAGTTATTCAAAACCTGAACGTTTGCGGCTTCTTTTGCCTCTGTTATGTCGATAACTATAGTTGACGGAAACTTCTTTGTAATCTTGCATTCGTCTACATATACAAGCGTTTTTTCAACATTCTTTCTTGCCCTGTCGGTATTGAGACGAACAAGGTTATCCCCTACCTTTATATCTGCAATCGCAAGTACCTGCTCATTTGTATAATGCTGCGCACCGTTTACGCGTATAGTTGTTGTATTGAATAAAACCGTCATCGAAAGAATAAGACAGCAAAGAGCGATGAATACAAACATAACAAGGTAGGTTAAGGTCATATTCTTTTTTCTTCTCTTTTTTCTGTGATTGTAACTCTTAGGCGAAACGTCACGCCTGATTACAATAGTATCCTTTCCCATTGAAATTCTCCTTTTGTTCTAAATATCTGTTCTTTTTATATCTGCGCCCAGTAATGACAGAGTATTCTCAATACTGTCATACCCTCTGTCTATATGGGCTATATCGTAAATTTCGCTTTTGCCTTGTGCCGCAAGCGAGGCTATCACCATAGCCGCACCGCCGCGCAGATCAGTAGCATACAGCGTAGCAGCGCCGAGCTTTTTTACGCCCTCGATAACAGCTATCTTACCTTGAGTTTTTATATCAGCGCCCATTCTTGAAAGCTCGCCCGTATACGAAAAACGGTTTTCAAAAATGTTCTCTGTTATAACGCTCGTACCCTGCGCTATACAAAGAGGGGCTGCTACTATCGCCTGAGCATCTGTCGGAAACCCCGGATATGGCATAGTTTTTATACTCTTTACCGCCCTTAACGGCTTTTTTGATGTAAGATGCATTGTATCAGAATAAGCATAAACCGTACAGCCCATACAGTCAAAAACTTCCGTTACGCTCTCTAAATCCTGCGGGTTTGAGTTTTTTATCGTGATACTGCCGTTTGTTATGGCGCAAGCGCTCATATATGTTGCCGCGGCTATTCTATCGGGCATTACAGAGTATTCGCAGCCATAAAGCTCCTTTACGCCCTCTATTACAACAGTTGACGTTCCCTCGCCCGAAATTTTAGCCCCGCACCTTTTGAGATAGCCCGCCAGATCGGTTATCTCAGGCTCTCGGGCAGCATTTTTTATAATAGTTTTGCCACGCGCCTTACAAGCGGCAAGCATTATATTTTCAGTAGCGCCTACCGACGGAAAAGGCAGTAAGATGTTTGCGCCCTTTATGCCGTTTGGCGTTTTGCATTCGATTTTAGGATAGTTTTCCACTACCTCTACGCCCATCTTGCGAAATGCCGCTATATGCATATCAACGGGGCGCGGTCCTAGCTCGCAACCGCCCGGCAATGACAGACTGCACTCGCCAAGCTTTGAAATAACAGCTCCTAAAAATACAATGGATGAGCGCATTGAGCGCATGAGCTTCTGAGTTATTTCAGAGGTTTTTAGCGTATCGCAGTTTATCACAACGCTCGCCCCCTCGCGCTTGCAGGAAAGCCCCAGATGAGTCAGTATTCTCAGCGCTGAGTTTACATCGCAAAGGCGGGGACAGTTATGTATAACGCTCTCCCCTTTTGTTACAAGCGTTGCCGCTAAAATGGGCAGAGCGCTGTTTTTTGCCCCCTGCAGAGTTATTTCGCCGCCAAGCCTTATGCCGCCGTTTACAACAAGGCGCTGGGCATTATCCTTCATATATCCCCACTCCCTTTTACTCTTATACAAGTTCTTTTGCATAATATGTAAAAGTGAGAGGTAATGTGATTTTTATAAGTTTATAAGTTCTGACAAAACCGCCATTACTCTGTCTGAGGTATCAGGGATATAAAGCGATTTTGCATTTTGTGAAAGCTCTGTGAGCTTATGAGGATTATTTATAAATTCTGAAACCTTTTCAATCAAAAGCTGTGGGGTAAAGTTTTTCTGCTCAATGCATACTGCGGCATTTGCATTTTGCAAGACCATACCGTTATGATACTGATGATTGCCCGCAACTATAGGCGATGGCACCAAAATCGATGCTCTGCCTACGCACTCTATCTCGCAAAGAGCGTTTGCACCGCATCTTGAAATGATAAGGTCAGCTGATGCCATACAAGACGGCATATTATCAATATACTGCTTTAAGATATAACGCTTATTGTTTTTGTAGTCAATACCCTTTTTATCGAGGGTCTGCAAAAAGGTATCCTTGCCCATACCTCCGAATGAATGGATATGATTTACCTCAACACCATTCTTTTCATACCACTCGATAAGCTCTGCTACTGCTGAGTTTATAGCGCCTGCGCCCAGGCTTCCGCCTGTTGAGAGGATACAGATTTTATCGTCAAGCCCGAGCTCCTCACGAGCTTTTTCTTTTGACATGGTTTTAAAAGCACTTCTTACAGGCAAGCCCGTTACGGTATATTTTACGTTTTTATCAAAGTATTCTGCCGCTTTTTCAACGGTGAGCATTACTCTGTCAACATACTTTGTAAGAAGCCTTGTTGTAACGCCCGGGTAGGCATTCTGCTCATGAATGGCAGTTTTTATACCCATCTGCGCTGCCTTTTTAACGATAGGGCCGCTTACATAGCCGCCTGTTCCGATAACCAAATCAGGCTTGAAATCATTTAAAATCTTCTTTGATCTTGCACCCGACGCCGCTAAGTAGCAAAGCGCCTTTGTATTGCCTACTAAATTATGAAAATTTATCTGACGCTGAAAGCCCGCTATTTTCATAGGGGTAAATTTGTAGCCCGCCTTTGGAACCAGGCTCGATTCGATATGGTCAGGCGTACCTACAAACATAAAATCTGTATCGGGATAATGCTCTTTTATAATTTCTGCAATAGCAAGGGCAGGGTTTACATGACCCGCTGTTCCGCCACCTGCAAGTAAAACCTTAAGCATGAAAAATCTCCTTTATTCTGAGGTTTCGCTGTGACGGGATACTGCTAAGATCAGCCCCATCTGAGCCAGCTGCATTACAAGCGCTGTACCGCCATAACTGAAAAACGGCAGAGAAACGCCCGTATTCGGCAGAGCGTTACACGCAACCGCGATATTCAAAAACGCCTGAATGGCTATTTGCATAGTAAGCCCGAAAACGAGCATCATACCAAACTTATCAGGAGCGTGAGCCGCGATATGAAAGCCTCTGAACACAAAAAGCACAAACAGTAAAATTACAATGCCCGCACCTAAAAGACCAAGCTCTTCACAAACGATAGCGAAGATAAAGTCGTTATGGGATTCAGAGAGATATAAAAACTTCTGCTTTGACTGACCAAAGCCAACGCCCGAAATACCGCCAGAGCCTATTGCTATGAGCGACTGACAAGTCTGCCAGCCTGTATTCTGAACATCCTTGAAAGGGTCACGCCAGTTTTCAACTCTTGTTGCGATATAGTTGAATTTTCCCGTCAGCGCCAGCAGACCGATACCGACAGCGCCTACAACTATGATTATCACAGCAAGCCTTATAATATGCTTATTTGGTATACCGCCTACTATCATCATAGAAACACCGATAGCGCCCATGATCATAAGACCTGAGATATGACGCTGGGTTGCCATAAGGATACATACTATCATAAGAACTGCCGCAAACGGAAATACCGAATACCACATTGATGAGAATTTTTTGAAATTTGACGCAATGAGATACGCAAAGGTAACAACAAGCATAAATTTCATAATTTCAGATGGCTGAAACTCGATAACCTTGAGGTCGAGCCAACGCTTCGCACCGTTTCTTTCGATACCAAAAAGGCTTGTATAAAGCATCAGAACGCTTGTTGCGATGAAAGCCGCATAAATAAGAGTTCTGTTTTTGAGTATTCTGTAGTCAAGGCAGGAAATAAAAAGCATAGCCACTACGCCAAGACCTGCGGCTACAAGCTGGGTTTTAAGGTAATATGAAGCATCGTTATGGTCTTCAAGCGCCCACATATAGCTGGCGGAATACATCATTACAATACCGAATACGCAAAGCGCTATAAGGATGATTATAAAAACGTAATCCATACTGCCATGAGGGTAAAAAAGTGCCGCAAGACCTTTTCTCTCCTTCTTTTTCTTCTGAGGCGCTACCTTTGGATTTCTCAGAATTTCAACACCGTTATCCATACGAGAGCCTTTTGGCGCTCTGTTTATATTCTGTTTTGCTGTTGTCGCCATATGATGCCCTCCTTTTGTTATTTTTTAGAGTTTAGAGTGATGAATGAGCTGCCCAGATTGCGAGCACGCCGAACAAGAAGCCTACAAGCGAGAATACGCCGCAGATGGTATATTCGCCCCATTTGCAAAGCTCAAAATGATGGTGGATAGGGCTCATTTTGAAAAGCTTTTTGCCGTGACGTGTTTTAACGCTGATAACCTGTAAAACAACCGAGAGCGATTCGCATACATAGATGATACCTGCAACTGCGATCAAAAATTCCATATTCATAGCAAAGCCTACTGCTACTACGCTGCCGCCCAAAAACATTGAGCCTGTATCGCCCATCATAACCTTTGCAGGATGCAGATTCCATACTAAATAACCAAGCATAGCACCCGCAAGGGCAAATGTGAATACTGACCATTCAGCGCTCTTGAAGATTGTACAGATAGCAGAAAAGCATGCTGTATAAACAAGGGTTACACAGCCGCAAAGACCGTCAACACCGTCTGTCAGGTTAACTGAGTTTACCATAAAATAGATAAACACGATCATCAAAGGATAGTAAAAATACCAAAAATCAATTTCGCCTAAGAACGGGAACCAGATAGTTGTATCTGTATCGCCCCATATGTAACGCGCAAGTAAGTAGCCTGCGGCAATCAAGAGCTGCAAAACAGTCTTCTGCTTTGCTGTAAGACCTTCATTCTGCTTTTTTACGACCTTTACAAAGTCATCAATAAAGCCAACTCCTGTAAAAAGCAGTGCCATAACAACACCGATTACAAGGTCGATAACATTTTCTTTTATGATAAGCTTATCCCCTGCGCATACAAAAAGTCCCATAACGCCCGCAAGGATAGTTCCTAAAATGAACATTATACCGCCCATAATAGGAGTACCCTCCTTTGCCTTATGCCATGCAGGACCGATATCTAAAATATGAGCGCCAGCCTTTAATCTTCTCAGATACGGGATAACTACAAAACCGCTGAGCGCAGTTATTCCAAACGCTACGAGCGCAATTATCATTCTTATAACTGTTGATGGCATTAAAACCATTCCTTTCTTACTGCTTTAATAACTTAAGAGAATTTATGATCTCCTCAAATTTCATACCTCGGCTTGCCTTGAATAAAATCGTATCGCCTGAAGAGAGATTTTCATCAAGATACTCTATAGCGTCTGCCTTGTTTTCAAAGTAAGCTACATTTTCTACTCTGCCCATTGCAGTATTTGCAATTTCCTTTGCATCATTACCGACACATACGAGCATATCTGTATCTGCCTTTACAGCATACTCGCCTACCTTTTTATGTAGTTTTACCGAATAACTGCCAAGCTCCAACATATCGCCCAAAACCGCAATTCTTTTGCCCTCGGTCTTTGTTGATGACAAAACAGAGAGGGCTGATTTCATAGAGTCGGGAGAAGCATTGTAGCAGTCGGCTATTACTGTAACGCCGTTTATCTGCGATACGTTCTGACGAAGACCCGACGGAGTGTATTCTGACAAGGCTTTGAGTATATCATCAGCTTCAACGCCAAAATGCATACCGATACAAAAAGCGCAAAGAGCATTCAAAACGTTGTGGTTGCCAAGAACTGAGAGCTTTGCAGAATAAGTATTCTGACCATACACAATATCAAATGAAATGCCACTTTCATCCTCTATTATGTTCTGTGCATAAACATCTGCGTTCTTTGATTTTGCAGAATATGTTAAAACCTTTCTGCCCCTTGAAAACTGCTCGTAATTGCAGAGCATTTTATCATCATAGCAAACGACCAGCGGAGCATCCGCCTTTGCATAATCGAGAGCCTCAAGCTTTGCTTTGAGGATATTTTCCTTTGAGCCTAAATTTTCGATATGCGAATAACCGATATTTGTTATAACTACCATATCAGGCTTTACTGCCCTTGAAATGCGTGACAGCTCGCCTGCGTGGTTCATACCCATTTCTATAACGCCCGCACCATAGCTTTTATCCATTGAAAACAGAGTTTTCGGCACGCCGATTTCGTTATTTAAATTACCCTGGGTTTTATAGGTTTTGTATTTTTTTGAAAGCACTAAGGCTATAAAATCCTTGGTCGTAGTTTTGCCTACACTGCCCGTTACCGCTACAGTAAAAGCGGGGAGCGTTTCTCTGTAAAAAGCCGCGATATCCATAAGCGCCTTGTTGCAGTTATCAACGATAAGCGTTTTTACGCCATCAATCTTCTTCTGCGCCACGACCGCTACAGCACCTTTTTCTACAGCATCCTTTGCAAAATCAGCGCCGTCAAAGTTCGCACCACGAAGTGCTACAAACAAAGAGCCCTCAGAGATTGTTCTGGTATCGGTTGATACATCAGTTATCTCAATATCGCTGTTTAAGCCAAAGCTTGCATCTGTGGCTTTAATTATATCATAAAGTCTGAGTTTATCCATAAATTATCTAAAGTAATGCTAACGCCTTAGCTACTTCCTCTCTTTCGTCAAAATGAATTTTCCTGCCGCCTTCCAGCTCCTGATAATCCTCATGACCCTTTCCGACCATAACGATAATATCATCCGCCTTTGCATTTTTTACTGCCCAGCAGATCGCCTCGCGCCTGTCGCAGATGGTTATATAGTTTTCACCCTCAACGCCCTTTAAAATATCATTTATAATATCCTGCGGATCTTCGTTTCTCGGGTTATCTGATGTTACAATTATAAAATCTGAATATTTCTGAGCCGCCTTTGCCATAAGCGGTCTTTTTGTTTTATCACGGTTGCCGCCACAGCCAAACAGGCAGATAACTCTGCCTTTTGAATACTTTTTAACGCTTGACAGAATATTTTCAATAGCGTCAGGAGTATGCGCATAATCGCAGATTACTGAAAAATCACGGCCTGTCGGGATACTCTCGCATCTGCCTCTTACGCCTGAGCATTGTGCTATATTTTCTATAACCGCCTTAGTATCAAAGCCTAAAGCATTCATAACCGCAATTATTGCACAGCAGTTTGAAACGTTGTAATCGCCTGCGATTTTAAATGATGCAGGATATTCTTTGCCAAAAACAGATACCAGAAATTCCGAGCCGTATGGCATAAGGGTTATATCCTTTGCCGCAATATCGGCATCCGACAATATTGAAAATGTATCAACATCGCATGAGATTTCATCTATAAGCCTTTTTGAATAGCTGTCATCAATATTGATAACCGCCTTTTTACACATTGAAAACAATAGCCTTTTAGCCTTATAATAGCTTTCAAAATCACCGTGAACATCAAGATGATCCTGAGTTAAGTTTGTAAATGCCGCTACCTCGAAGAGTGGTGCTCCTATACGCTTTTGTGAAAGTCCCTGTGAAGAAACTTCCATCACAACGTATTCACAGCCCTCTTTTTGCATCTGCGCTAAAAGGGCGTAAAATTCGTTTGGCTCAGGGGTTGTACGGCTGGTCTGAATAACCTTGTCGCTTATCTCATTCTGACAAGTGCCGATAAGACCTGCTTTAATACCCATCTTGTCAAACAGCCTTTTTATAACGGTAGTTATAGTTGTTTTGCCGTTTGTACCTGTAACGCCTACAAGCTTCATTTTATTCTGCGGATTATCATAGAAATTCGCATAAAGCATAGATAAGCAAAGGCGGGTGTCAGAAACTACAATCTGACGCTCAAGCCCTAAATCACGCTCACAAACTACTACAGCACAGCCCTTTTTGAGCATATCCTCTGCTACGCTGTGACCGTCAAAGGCAGCGCCCTTTATGCATACAAAGGCTGTTTTTTCATCGCATTCAAGCTTTGAATTTGATATTATATTTTCAATTTCTATACCCTTTAAGTTTTCAGGAATATCTGCTATACCTTCAAACAGCCTTGTAATTGTCATAAAGTTCACCTGTCTTTTTTATAAATCAACCTGTTTCATCGTTTACATAGAAGTATGCTTCAATGATAGTACCCTTTTCAACATCGACCTCAACATAGTTTTGTACCGTTGCCACAGCGCCCGTTTTGTAAACAGCGCCTCCCAGCGGCTTCAGATTGAGCCCTGCGTTTGTAAGAGTCTGATTTGCCTGAGAAAGCGTCATACCGCGGATAGAAGGTACTGTTATCCATTCAACCTCAGCATCCTCCTCAGTATAAAGAATAACCTTAGAGCCTATCGGCAGCTGGTTACCCGATGATGGTACCTGGCGGACTACTGTATCGCCCGAACCTACTATTTCGTATGTAAGACCTAAGTTTGTAATAGTTGCTACTGACTTGTCAACGCTGTAGTTTACAAGGTCAGGAATGCTCTTTTCAAGCTGAGCGATTTCTTCATCTGTATATTCAGGGAAGTAGCCAAGATAAGGGAGCACCTCTGACAAGGTTTCCTGAACAACTGGCGCTGCTACTCTTGAACCGTAGTAGTCACCAGCTGTTGGCTCATCGATCATTACAAGCATAATGATCTCAGGGTCGTCAGCAGGAGCAAACGCTACATATGAAGAAACGTATGTATTGCCCTCAGGGTCAACGTCGAGCTTCTGTGATGTACCCGACTTACCGCCTATCTTGTAGCCCTTGATATAAGCGTTTGAACCGTTATTTGTACTTACTACATCCTCAAGCACATCGCGCATGATAGCAGAGGTTTCTTCAGAGATGACCTGTCTTTTGATAACAGGCTCATTCTGCAAAACGATGTTGCCTGAGCTATCCTCAATTCTGTCAACAACGTATGGAGTCACAAGGTATCCGCCGTTTATTACTGCGGCATACGCTGTAATCATCTCAATCGGGGTAACCTTATTTGACTGACCAAACGAACAAGCCGCAAGGTCAATTACAGACATCTTATCACCCTCGTGGTAGAGAGATGATATCTCACCTGGAAGGTCGATACCGGTTTTTTCTGTTAAGCCGAACGCCTTGAAATACTTGAAAAAGCTCTGAATACCAAGACGCTGACCGATAGTTACAAATGCAGGGTTGCAGGAATTTGTCATACTTACAGTAAAATTCTGTTCGCCGTGACCCGCCTTTGTCCAGCAGTTGAATTTCTGACCGTTTACTGTTATATAACAGCCGCAAGGAAACTGCTCTTCTAAGTTTATAACCTTTTCTTCAAGAGCGGCAGAGCCTGTAATAACCTTGAATACTGAGCCCGGATAGTAAAGCTCTGAAATAGCCTTGTTTCGCCACTGCTGCGCCCACGCTGCTGAAGCCGCCTCATCATACTCACTGCCCGACAAGAGCGCTAGCTGTTCACGCACATCAGGGTCAGTAAATTCTGAAGGAGCGTTGAGGTCATAGTCGTTTTCAGTAGCCATAGCCATTACAGCGCCCGTATTGCAGTTCATAATGATAGCACAGCCTCTTTGCGCAACATTATTTGCATCACACGCCTTTTCAAGCGCCTTTTCGAGATAATACTGAATGTTTATATCAAGATTCAGATAAAGGCTGTCGCCATCCTGAGCGTCATAGCTCTGCTTGTAGCGGTAGAGCATCTCCTGACCGTAGGCATCCTTTGCAGTAACGATTCTGCCATCGATACCCGTCAAGTATTCATCATAAAAGCTTTCAACGCCCACAATGCCCTTGAACACCGTTTCAGTATCAGATATATCAACGTGGCCCATATGGCCGATAACATTTGAAGCTAAATCTCTCTGAGGATAGATTCGCTGTGGGGCAGGGGTTGTTGAAATGCCCCATACATTATACTCAACCTTAAAATCATTTATCTTCTGAGCAACTATCTTTTCGCATTCAGTAGCGATAACCATATAGCTTCTGTCCTGCTCCATACAGCGCTTTTGAACAACGTCTGCAGGCGCACCCGTAATCTCTGACAGGCTCGTTACCAGAAACTGCATAGCGTCAAGAGTTCCCTCTTCAAAGGTCGTGTTGTTTTCCAGAGAATCCTTGTAACGCTGGTCTAAAACCTTTGTAAGATGATCTAAATCGTGAGATCTTATAGTATTAGGGTCAACATGGATAGTATATACAGTTGATGACTGAGCTAAAACGTTGCCGTTTATATCATAGATAGAGCCTCTGTTTGCCATAACAGAAATGCTCTGAAGCTGCTGGTTTTCTGCGAGCAGCTGATAATCCTTTGATTCGATAACCGCTGTTTTTATAAGGTTATACGCTATCCATATGATGAATATGAAGATTACAACCATTACAAAAGAATACATTCTAGAGCGCATACGGTTAGTAGGCGCAGGCGACGCCGCTGTCTGCTCATCACCGTCAAGCCATACCTTATACTCTTTGCCTAAATTGCGAAAGCCTCTTTTCATAAAATCGCCAAACGACATTTTATTCGATCTGTTTTTTACAGAATTCTTTGAGGTTTTTTTAGTCTGTGACAATCAGTTCACCACCCTGATAATTTACATTTTATGGAAGCTATGCCATATTTTTCTAATTTGCGACATATTCCTATTAACACAAGAAAGCTAAGATCAAATCAGCAAAAAAACTGACTTAAGCTTAACTTTCCTATTAGATATATTTATTCATTAAAGGCCTATATATTCCATCGCATCCAAAAACCAGTTCTTCAGGTCAACGAATACTCCCTTATCCTCTTTTACAACAACGTTTATAACGTTTGTGCTTTCAAGCTCTATGTACTCCATCTGAGCTGTATCTATCTTCTGAAGACCGAGCACATTTTCAGCATAATCCTCAACATTCTTAAGCGACGTTTTGGTTTCAAGCTGCGCCTGAAGTCTTGCGTTTTCTTCGGTAAGCTCCATGATCTGCGAGGTTATTTCGCTCTGCTCCATAAACTCTGCATTCTGAGCCGCATTACCATTTAAAATTACGCATAACAGAAAAGCTGCAACAAACGCTGTAAACATAAACTTTACAACAGAAAACTGCTTGGCAGGCTGTGGCTTTGGCGCAGGTCTTCTCTGGGTATCAGGTTGTCTTTGTGTTTGTGGAGCGCGCTCATATACCGATAAATCGTATGCCGCGTTATTAGCCATATCTACCATTCCTTTCTGTAAATTTTAAAACTTTTCAAATACTCGAAGCTTTGCACTTCTTGAACGATTGTTAGCCTCAAGCTCCTCAGCTGACGGCTCAATCGGCTTTCTTGTCACGAGCCTTCCCTTAGGCGTTTTACCGCACACGCACACAGGAAACGACGGTGGACATTCACAACCCTTGCACCATGAGGCAAACCTTTGTTTTACAAGCCTGTCCTCTAAAGAATGGAAAGTGATTATTGCAATTCTGCCCTGCGGATTGAGTCGCTCAAAAGCATCGTCTAAAGCCGCCGACAGATGCTCAAGCTCTGCGTTTACCGCAATTCTGATTGCCTGGAAGGTTTTTTTACAAGGATTCTTTTCTCTTCTTACCTTAGCAGGAACTGCATTTTTAATTATTTCTGCAAGCTCGAGCGTGGTATTTATCTCTTTTATCTCTCTGTTTTTAACTATAGCGGATGCAATCTGCCTTGCAAACTTTTCCTCGCCGTATTCAAAGATTATTCTTGATAATTCTTCATAAGCGTAGGTATTAACTATATCCTTTGCAGAAATTCCGCTCTGGCTCATTCTCATATCAAGCACCGCATCTGCGTGGTATGAAAAGCCTCTGTCTGCAGTATCAAGCTGATGTGATGAAACGCCAAGGTCCATCAGTATTCCGTCAACGCCCTCAATACCGAGGTCGTCGAGAACTGCGCTTATCTCAGAGTAGTTTGCCCTGACAACTGTTGCAGGTAAGCCCTCTAAGCGTTCTGTGGCAATCTTTACAGCATCGGGATCACGGTCAATGGCAATGAGTCTGCCGCTTGTGAGCTTTGAGGCAATAACTCTCGAGTGCCCTGCTCCCCCGGCGGTAGCGTCTACATATATTTTATCAGGAGAAATGTTTAGACCCTCTATGCTTTCATTCAAAAGCACCGATATATGATGAAATTCCACTGCTATGCTCCCTTAAAATGCAAAATCGAGATTTTCAACAGCTGAGTTTATCTTATCACCGACAAGCTCATCGTTGTATTCACGCCATATCGCTTCATCCCAGATTTCACAACGCTTTAGTGAACCTGTTACTACAACATCCTTTTCAAGCCCTGCGTATTCACGCAATGCCTGAGTGATTAAAATTCTGCCCTGCTTGTCCGCCTCTACCTCAATAGCGCTTGAGATGAAAAAACGGGTAAGCTCTTTACCGCCCTTGCTGATAGGAACCTCAGAGAGATTGTCTACAAATTCATCCCACGCCTCAAGAGAGTAAACGAAAAGGCATTTATCAAGGCCCTTTGTAACAATAAATTTCTCGCCCACAAGCTCTCTGAGCTTATTAGGAAAGCTCATTCTGCCCTTTATATCCATATTGTGAAAATATGTGCTCATAAGAGTAGCCGCCTGCAAGAAATTCACCGCCCTTCAACCTCAAATTTTACCACTTTCTTTGGTCGTAATACCACTATTCACCGTAATTTTACCACCGTATCTATATTATACACGCAAAACATCAAAAAATCAATAAAAATCTCGTTCATCTTTATTAGAACATCTTACGAAATTTTCAGCTTTCTTTTGTAGATTTCCTACAAACATAAGGGGATTTTTGCCATTTTACGACAAAATACGTTCACTTTTAGAACAACTGTTCGTAATTTTTGCGTTCTATGTAAAAAGTGGCACTGAGTCCCACTTTTTCTCAAAAAGTGGTGACGAGTGCCACCGGGTGTCAAAAAATATTAAGTTTTACATACAAAAGCCATATTCAGAGCCGCAAAGCTCATTTTCGATCTGCAAAAGGCGGTTATATTTGCACACTCGCTCACTTCTGCAAGGAGCGCCTGTTTTTATAAAGCCTGCATTCACAGCTACAGCTAAATCGGCAATGGTAGTATCCTCAGTTTCGCCCGAGCGGTGAGAAATGATAGCTCGGTAGCCGTTTTTGTGGGCAAGAGAGATGGTATCTAGTGTTTCGGATAAAGTGCCTATCTGATTTACCTTTACAAGTACAGCATTTGCATACCCCTCTTTGATGCCTTTTAAAAGCCTTGATCTGTTGGTTACAAAAAGGTCATCGCCTACAAGAGTGAGCTTTTTGCCCAGACGCTTTGTAAGCTCCTTCCAGCTATCAAAATCATCCTCAGCAAGGCCGTCTTCAATCGACACTATCGGATAATCAGCACACAGCTTTTCATACATTGATATCAATTCCTCTGCTGACATATCGCAGTTTGCCTTTTTGAGATGATAGGTTTTGCCCTCATACCATTCGCTTGAAGCTACATCGAGGGCGATCTTGACCTCATCGGTATTGTAGCCCGATTTTGTTATAGCGTGTAAAATAAGCTCTATCGCCTCTCGCTCACTCTGAAGGCTTGGCGCAAAGCCGCCCTCATCGCCTACAGCCGTAGCCTTACCCTCGCTTTTTAGGATCGAGCCCAAAGTATGATAGATCTCACACCCCATTCTCATAGCCTCAGTAAAATTCTTAGCGCCTACGGGCATGATCATGAACTCCTGGATATCAATGTTGTTTGCAGCATGAGCGCCGCCGTTTAAAATATTCATCATCGGTATTGGCAAGACCCTTGCCGCCTCGCCGCCCAAATAGCGGTAAAGGGGCAGTCGGTAGGAGTTAGCGCACGCTCTTGCAACGCTTAAAGATACTGCGAGTATTGCGTTTGCACCAAGAGAGGATTTATTTTCACTGCTATCAAGCTCGAGCATTTTATCATCGATCTTTTTCTGACAAGCGCTCTGCATCGCTATGATTTCAGGGGCGATAATGCCATTTACATTCTCAACCGCCTTTTTAACGCCCTTGCCACCGAAGCGGTTATCGCAGTCTCTGAGCTCATGTGCCTCAAACTTACCCGTTGAAGCACCCGACGGAACAGACGCTATACCCACTGCTCCGTCAGACATTGTAGTTTTACACATTACCGTTGGAAAGCCTCTTGAATCGATAACCTCGAGTGCATGGATATTTTTTACAAACAAAGCCATTTTTCACACTCCTTTAGCAATACGGCTTGAAGCTGTCTCTGATAAAGTAGCCCATATCGTGAGAGCAAACGGGGCATTTAGCAGGGGCAGATGAGGAGGATACAACATAGCCGCAGTTTGTGCATACCCAGTTTTCTGATGAGTCTGATGAATGAAGCTTACCCTCTTTTAACATCTGATAAAACCGACCAAAGCGTTCGGCGTGGGTTTTCTCAATCTTTGCGATATTTGCAAACAAGGCTGAAATTTCAAAAAAGCCCTCTTCTTTTGCGACCTCTGAAAACTGCTTGTAAACTACATCATGCTCCTCGTTTTCGTTATGCTGTGCATACTGCAAAAGCTCTGCTAAATCGCTTGAAACATTGACAGGCAGACCTGCATCAAACTCGATATTTTCACCTGTCAGCTCTGACAGCTTTTGATAGAAAAGCTCAGCGTGCTCTTTCTCCTGGTTTGCGGTAAACTCAAACAGATGCGCCAAAAGCGGCTGCTTTTGCTTTTTAGCCTCGCCGGCGGCAAAGGTATAGCGGTTTCGAGCAGCGCTCTCCCCTGCAAACGCCTTCATTAAGTTTTTCATAGTCTGTGAGCTTTTAAAATCCATAAAATCATTCCTTTACAAAATTTTATGTTAAAAGCATTGGCAGAAAATGTATCGTTTATACCGTTTATATTTTATATTTTATTGTTGACATACTAATCAAATTGGAGTAAAATATAATTATCTATGAAAATAAAAAGGAGATTTCAAAATGGATAAAAAGACATTGCTTTTAATATATCCCGACTTTCTTGAAGAAGAAAAGTTCAACCGTAAAAACCGCGGTAACTACAGCGAAGGTCTGGCTTCGATCTCTGCAGTATTAAAGCAGGGCGGTCACGATGTAAAGCTTTATCATCAGCTTTATATGCCTGACAAGGCTGAATTTATCGAAAACGTCAAGAAGTTTTCACCTGACGTTATCGGATTTTCAATGAGAACAACAGCTGTTCCTTACGTTACAGAAATGGCTAAGTGGTTAAAAGAAGCCATGCCGCAGATCCCTGTAGCAGTTGGCGGCTACCACGCAATTTTAGTGCCTGAAGAATGTATCAAGATCGACGGCATTGATATGGTAATCGTAGGCGAAGGCGAATACCCTTGGCTTGATTATATGAACGATTTAAGAGATGGTATAAAGAGAACTGACATCGAGAGCATCTTCTTTAAGACAGAAGACGGCGAGATTATCAAAAACCCTATCAGACCGCTTATTGAAGACCTCGATGAGCTTCCATTCCCTGACGTTGAGCTTTTTGATTTTGAAAATCTTGACCGTTCCAAGAACTTTACCGCAATGGTAATGCTTTCCCGTGGCTGTCTTTTCAGCTGCACCTACTGCGGCAACTCCCAGTTCCGCAACATCTATCCCAATAAGCAGAAGTACTGCCGTTTCAGAAGCCCTGAAAAGGCAATTGAACTGCTGGAGCTTCTCCTTAAGAAGTATCCTTTCATCAAGTTCATTGAGTTCCGTGATGCTATCTTCAACATGTACAAGGAATGGTTCTATGAATTCATGCCTATGTATATCGAGAAAATCCACCTTCCTTTCAACTGCAACCTCCGTTTCGACGTACTTGACGAGGAAATGGTAAAGATGCTCAAGGACGGCGGCTGCTATATGATTGACATCGGTCTTGAAAACGGTAATGAGGAATTCCGCCGCAAGTACCTCCACAGAAACATGAAGAATGACCATATGATTCAGGTTTCAAAGTGGTTCAGAAAGTACAAGATTACAGCGCTTACCTATAACATCGTCGGTTTACCCTATGAAACTCTCGAATTATCCCTTGAAACCGTCAAGCTTAATGCAAAG
>CALBJC010000046.1 GCA_937892655.1 uncultured Clostridia bacterium
TCAGTGAATACGGCGCAGACAGCTTTCCTTCACTTGTAGCCGCAGTAATGCTTGGGTCAACAGAGACAACACTTTATACTGTAGCTGTGTATTATAGCGTTACAAAAGTTAAAAAGACAAGACACACCCTGATAGCAAGCACAAGCGCTGATATAACAGGATTTGTTCTATCAGCGCTTGCAGTCAGATTATTATTAAATTAAAACTTTACAATGAAATAGTATACAGCTGTTATAATAATAAACACTGCACCCAATATAATGCCAAATATAAAGTCAGATTTTCTTTCACTCTGAGTTTCTGCCTTTGGCATAAGTCTTGCTTTTACAAGCACAGATGACAAGGGCTTGTAAATCAAGGCAACCAAAACGCAGTTTATTGCGCCCTTAGTGAGATTGAAAGGTAAAAACAGCGGCAACAGCATATCTTTAACTGCCTCTCTTGGATAACCCATATACAGTGGTGTTATAAGATAATTCCACAAAAGCATCAGCGCTGTCATCACAAGCGTACCTGCAACAAGACCGATAACAAGTCTTGAAAATACTCTTTTTGTCTTAAAAATATAAGCAGGAATAAGTACCATAGCTGATGATGAAATAAAATTCATAATAAGACCGATAGGGCCGGTATCGCTCACAGTTACCATTTCAATAAGACATACAACTATAGTTGATGCAAGGCCTGACAATGGACCATACAGTAAACCAATGAAAATAAGAATTATATCCTTAGGATCGTAACTTAAAAATCCAAGAAGCGTTGGCATAGGCACAATATGAAAAATGAAAACAAGCATATATGCCATAGCTGTCAAAAGTGAAACCGAAACAAGTTTTTTAGTATCAATACTATTTTTCTGCATAATTACAACTAACCTTTCATAATGAAATTAGTCGGTAATTGTTTCAAAACAAAATGCCTGCAATTACAATAATTGCAGGCATAGTTATGCGTAAAGCTACACATAATCGTTTCTTTCATCCGGACTATACCGTCGGTTATGGGTTCTCACCATATCAGTAATTAAACTCGTGGACTCACTAAAAAGCATCACCACCGGTGGGGAATCTCACCCCGCCCTGAAACAACTATCGTTTATTAAGTTTTTATAAGACTATTCTTCGTCTGTATCGTCTTCAAAATCAAATTCGAGTAATTCTCCACAGTTAGGGCATTCGATTGAGCCTTCACCGATCATTGATTCATCAAGACAGATTGTGTCACTGCATGATGGGCAGATTACTTCATAAAGCTCATCATCGCAACAGTCGCAATCTTCATCATCGCAACAATCGCAGTCATCAAAATCATAAATATCTTCTTCAACTGCGCCTAAATCCTGGTCAAGAATGTCAACCAACTCAACAACCTCATCAACTTCAAGCTGAATATCTTCAATTGTTGAAGCCATTTCTTTCATTATTTCAGCCATCTGCTTGAGAATTTTGCCTTCTTTTGTGGATTCATTGATTTCAAGACCATCCATAAGGCCTAATGTGTAAGATACCTTTTCGCTAAGAGTCATAACATTCTCCCCCTTTAATTATATTCAGATATAAAGCCTATTATTAAGCTCTTTCCATGTATTCGCCTGTTCTTGTATCGATTCTGATCATATCGCCTTCTTCGATAAAGAGAGGAACCTTGATTTCTGCACCTGTTTCAAGTGTAGCTGGCTTTGTAGCGTTTGTAGCTGTATCGCCCTTGAAACCTGGGTCTGTCTGAGTAACCTGAAGGTCAACAAAGTTTGGTGGTTCAACACCGAAAACCTTGCCCTTGTATGAAAGGATCTTACAAACCATTGTTTCCTTAACAAACTTGAAGTTGTCTGAAAGCTCTGATGGGTTTACTGGGATCTGTTCATATGTTTCAGGATCCATAAAGTAGTAAAGGTCACCATCTGTATATGAGTATTCCATATCCTTTCTTTCAACGAAAGCTGTTGGGAACTTAGCTGTTGGGTTATAAGTCTTTTCAACTACTGAACCAGTAATAACGTTTCTTACCTTAGTTCTTACGAATGCAGCACCCTTACCAGGTTTTACATGCTGGAATTCAACGACCTGAAGTACGTTGCCATCCTCTTCAAAAGTAATGCCATTTCTAAAATCGCCTGCTGTAATCATTAATAGAAACCTCCAAATATGTTTTCAAGCGAGCTTAATGCCCTTCTTATATATTCTAACCGATTTTGATAAATATTGCAAGTGTTTTTTATAAGCAAATTAGATTTTTCTTGGATTTTGTAATATTTTCACATCCAAAAGCTGTTATTTGAACAAAATCTTCTATCCTTACACCGAATTTGGAGGGCAAATATATGCCAGGCTCAACAGTTAAAATCATATTTTCCTCCAAAATCATATCGCTGTTTGGTGAAGCAGTAGGCAATTCATGAATTTCAAGACCTACACCATGACCTAACGAATGACCAAAGTATTCACCATAACCTGCGTCTGAGATTATCTTGCGAGCAACTAAATCAATTTCTTTTGAACTTTCACCCGCCTTGATTTTTTCAAGAGACGCAAGCTGAGCTTTAAGCACTGTATCGTATACTTTTACCATTTCATCTGTAGGATTACCAAGACAAACCGTTCTTGTCATATCGCTGTGGTAGCCATTGTATACAGCGCCAAAATCAAATAACAGGAACTCATTATCAGCTATCTTTTTGTCACCAGGCACTCCATGCGGCATAGAAGTATTAGCACCAGACAAAGCGATCGTTTCAAAGGAAACGCCCTCAGAACCGCGCTTTTGCATCTGATAGTCAAGATACAATGCTAGGTCACGTTCAGTTTTACCAATAGCAATGTAATTTAACAGCTCATCAAAAGCGGATTCAGCTATTCTCTGCGCCCTAGTTATGCATTCAACCTCAAATTCGGTTTTTTTGATTCTGAGATTATTTATAAGGTCTGATAATGAATCATCAGAAATGAAGTCAATATCCGGAAATAGTCTTTTGAATGTAGCAAGCTCACCTACAGTCAAAGTTTTGCTTTCAATAGCAATATTCTTAATGTTATGTTTTGATATTATATCATTAAGGTTTTCTTTGAGAGAAGTATATCTTACTACTTCACAATCAAAAACTGTATTCTTTGCTTTTTCATAGTAGCGAAAATCTACAAGCAAATATGATTTTTCAGGTAAAACAACAACATATCCTGCACTTGATTTCATACCGGTCAGATATCTTCTGTTTATATCTGATGTAATAAGAGCGCAATCGATACCACTTGGTAAAAGATGTGACAGTCTCTGGCAATTATTCATTACAATACCTCAGTCAATGCATAAAGTGCTGTGAGATAGCTGGCTTTACCAAAACCACAAATCTGCCCCATACAAACAGGCGCAATAACAGATTTTTCCCTGAAAGCATCTCTTGCATGAATATTGCTCAGATGAACTTCAATCACAGGAATCTTGATAGCCGAAATAGCATCTCTTATAGCGTATGAGTAATGAGTATATGCACCTGCATTGAGAATAATCGCATCGTAAACCATCCTCGCATCATGAATCGCATCAATAATAGCGCCTTCATGATTAGACTGAAAAACTTCACATTCAAAGCCAAGCTCAGCGCCCTTGCCGATAATCTCCTGATTGATTGAATCAAAAGTATCCTCGCCATAAATACCCGGTTCTCTTTCACCTAACAGATTTAGATTAGGACCATGAATAACCAAAACTCTCTTATCATTCATAAAAACACCTCATTATATTTAGAATAACGATTTATAATATGTCATCATAATATTTAGAATAACGATTTATAATATGTCATCATAGACAATGCGTCAACATCCTGAGTTCCTGCACTTTCGCAGATAAATGTAGGAGTAAGATTTTTCTTTGCAATAATCTCCATTAACGGCTCAAACTGAGGACCATAGATTTCATCTTCAAAAGTAAGATGAGCCTTTTCACCACCCTTAGGAGTAAACTCAATCTTACTGAAATGCGAATGAAAAAGCTTGGCTCTGTCACTACCAAGACGATTCTCAATAGTATTTATTATTGTTTCATAATCAGTCTTATCTTTTATCGAACCGAATGTTCTGGCGTTCAAGTGGCCGAAATCAATACAAGGCAAAAATGAATCGTCCACAAGACAAAGCTCCATAACCTCATTTAAATCGCCAAGCTGATTGACTTTGCCCATTGTTTCAGGACATAAAATCAGGTTTTCAAAACCATTTTCAATACAAGCCTTTCTTGCTCTTTTTAGAGTATCCTTAGCAAGCTCTAAAGCTTCTTCTCTGCTTATTTTTGCACATGAACCAGAATGGATAACTATTCTGTCAGCGCCCATCCACGAAGCTGCCTGAGCGCTTTGTAAAATATACTGTATACTATTATCGCGTTTTTCCTTTTCAACGCTTGACAATGAAATAAAATACGGTGAGTGTAGTGATAAAGAAATACCATTATCTTTTGCATTCTTTCCAATTATTTCAGCAGATGCCTGAGAAATCTTAACGCCCTGACCGCATTCATATTCGTAAGCTGAAAGCCCCATTTCCTTTAAATACAATGGAGCATCAGCTGTTGATTTGTATTTCTTGGAAAATTGGGCTGAGTTGCCACCAGGACCAAATTTAGCAAACATAATACCCCTCCATTAATGATAAGTTTTCTTTGGAAGCAACGGCTTTTCTATAGCACGCTTGACCTTGAACCAGAAGCTTGTTTCATATTCCATAGGATATACAAAAGCACATCTGCAGCCTTTGAGATTAGCGCCCAATACATCCGTAAAAATCTGATCACCGATAATGAGAACGTTCTTCTTGTTTTCACCCAGCTCCTTTATAGCCTGAGTAAAGCCAAAAGTCAAGGGCTTTTTACCATTAGGAACAAACGGTAATCCAAGAACATCTGAAAAAGGCTGTACCCTATGTGGCTTATTATTTGATACTATCATCATCTTTACGCCATTTTTCTTCATGGTATCAAGCCAGTTTTTAATATCCTCACGAGGAATAGGATTATTATGAGTGGTTAGGGTATTATCAAGATCCAAAATCAAAGCTTTTATTCTTTTTGATTTTAAAAAATCTATCGAAATTTCTGACGCATTATTAAAACAATAGGTTGGCTTAAAAAGCATAACCATTCACCTCTTTTGGTATATAAACGAAAAAGCGAGCATTAACATGCTCGCTTTAACTTGCTTCAAGTTCCTATCTGCAATAAGGTATTAATACTTACGCTTACGTGCAGCTTCGGACTTCTTCTTACGCTTTACTGAAGGCTTTTCGTAGTGTTCTCTCTTACGAACCTCAGCAATAACGCCGTCCCTAGCACATGATCTCTTAAAGCGCTTAAGAGCTGTATCTAAAGATTCGTTTTTTCCTACACGAATTTCTGCCATCTATATTCCCTCCCTTTGTCAGCTGTGACAGAGGTTATCGTACATTTAAAACAAATGAACACTCTAATTATATCCTATAGTTTTAAAATAGTCAAGTGGTTTTTTGAATTTTAAACACAATAACCAACAAACTGTCAAAGTTTTTATATATTATTTCGCAACGATGTTAACAAGTTTGCCCTTAACATAGATTTCCTTAACGATATTTTTACCCTCAAGCTCTGCTGCTACCTTTTCTTCAGCCTTGGCAAGCGCGATTGCGTCAGCCTGCTCAATATCAGCTGCTACGTTAATTTTAGCTTTTATTTTACCGTTGATCTGAACAACGATTTCGATAGTATCGTCAATGCAAAGAGCAGGATCGAACTTAACCCAAGGCTGATTGCTGAGGATAACACCGAAATTTGTCTGATAGATTTCTTCTGTAATATGAGGAGCAAATGGATTTAAGATTGTCAAAAGCGCCTTATATTCAGCATGGTTGATAGAACCAAAATCATAGATTGTATTGATAAGAGACATCATTGAAGCTACAGCTGTATTGAACTTCATTGCTTCAATATCTTCTGTTACCTTCTTTATTGTCTTATGCATAGCAGATGTAAGCTCAGGACGGAATGTATCGCCTTCAACAAGCTTTTCCTGCAAGCCCCATACTCTATCCAAAAATCTCTTACAGCCCTTCATGCTGTTTTCACTCCAAGGAGCAGCCTGTTCATAGTCACCCATAAAGAGTACATAAACACGAAGTACATCAGCACCGTACTGATCAACTACGTCGTTAGGGTCAACAACGTTACCCTTTGACTTTGACATCTTTTCGCCGTCAGGTCCGAGGATAAGGCCCTGAGCAGTTCTCTTGGCATATGGCTCAGCAGTATTTACAACACCTAAATCATAAAGGAACTTATGCCAGAATCTTGAATAGATCATATGTCTTGTAACGTGTTCCATACCGCCGTTGTACCAGTCAACAGGCATCCAGTATTCAAGAGACTTTTTAGAAGCAAATTCATTTTCATTCTTAGGATCACAGTAACGCAGGAAATACCATGAAGAACCAGCCCACTGAGGCATTGTATCAGTTTCACGACGAGCATCCTGACCGCACTTTGGACACTTGCAGTGTACAAATGAATCGATTTTTGCAAGAGGGCTTTCACCATCTGAACCAGGTTCAAAGTTTTCAACCTTAGGGAGCTTTAATGGGAGTTCTTCATAAGGAACTGCCACCATACCACAATGAGGACAATGAACGATTGGAATAGGTTCGCCCCAGTATCTCTGACGGTTGAACGCCCAATCCTTCATCTTATACTGAACGCCCTTTTCGCCACAGCCAAGCTGTTCTAAAACTGTGAGAATCTTTTCAATAGCTTCCTTCTTGTTTGAAATACCATTCAACACATCAGAGTTGACCATTTCACCGTCGCCGGTATAGGCTTCCTTTGAAATATCTCCGCCCTTGATAACTTCAATAATGTCGATACCAAACTTCTTAGCGAAGTCATAGTCACGGCTATCGTGAGCAGGTACAGCCATAATAGCACCTGTACCGTAACCCATCATTACATAGTCTGAAATGTATACAGGAATTTCCTTGTTAGTGATAGGATTGATAGCTGTAAGACCATCAATCTTTACACCAGTCTTATCCTTTACAAGCTGAGTTCTTTCAAATTCACTCTTCTTGCTGCATTCTGCCTTATAAGCATCAAGCTCGGCGATATTCTTTATGCTGTCTCTGTACTTTTCAATGATAGGATGCTCAGGAGCAATAACCATAAATGTTACGCCATAGAGAGTATCCGGTCTTGTAGTATAGATTCTGAGCTTTTCATCAAATTCCTTGATTGAGAAGTTTACAAAAGCACCTGTTGACTTACCAATCCAGTTTTCCTGCTGAAGCTTGATGTTTGGAAGGTAATCAACATCCGCAAGACCCTCTAAGAGCTTATCAGCGTATTCAGTAATTCTTAAGTACCAAACTTCCTTTGTCTTCTGAACGATATCGCTATGACACACATCGCACTTACCGCCCTGAGAGTCTTCGTTTGACAATACTACCTTACAGCTTGGGCAGTAGTTTACAAGAGTTTTATCTCTGAAAACAAGACCGTTTTCAAACATCTTGAGGAAAATCCACTGTGTCCACTTATAGTAGTTTTCTTCTGTTGTATCAACTACTCTAGACCAGTCAAATGAGAAACCTACTCTCTTGAGCTGACTTGTAAACTTAACGATATTGTTATCTGTAACCTGTCTAGGATGAACACCGGTCTTGATAGCTGTGTTTTCTGTCGGAAGACCATAAGCATCAAAACCGATTGGGAACATTACATTGTAACCCTCAAGTCTTCTCTTACGGCTTACAACCTCAAGACCTGAATAAGCCTTGATATGACCAACGTGCATACCTGAACCTGATGGATATGGAAATTCTACCAATGCATAGAATTTCTTCTTATCACTGTCATCAAGCGCTTTGAATGTTTCATTATCTTCCCAGTATTTCTGCCACTTCTGTTCAATGGCAGTAAAATCATACTTCTGCATAAATATACCAGTCCTTTGTAATTTCATTTACTAAATAATTATTTTACTTCAAAAGATGCGAAATGTCAACCTGTTCACCATCAGACCATAGTCGTTCAAGATTGTAAAACTCTCTTGTTTCCTTATAGAAAACGTGAACAACAATATCACCATAATCAAGTATGATCCAGTTTGCGCCCTGATATCCTTCAGTTCTCAAAGGCTCAATACCAACCTGCTTGAGCTGAAATTCAACTTCGTCAGCAAGAGATCTTGCATGAGTTGTTGACGAACCGGTAGCAATTACAAAATAATCTGCAAGTATAGTTAAATCCTTTATACCTATTACCTGAATATCTTCACCAATTTTCATATCAAGAGTTGTTACGATTTTATCCAAGGTTTCTTTCTGAGTTAATTTTGCCATTTATTTCATCTCCTTTATATTCAAAAGTAATTGGTTATAAGCGTTTATAACGCCATCAGGAATCGTGTTTTCCCTTTTAACGCAATCTGTTATGTTAAATCTCAATGCTTCAAGCATTGTAAAATCAAGATTTTCTCTGCTCATTTTCCTGAATCTCATAACATCAGGATAATTTCTGTCAGCTGATGTCAGGTCAGATATATATATAATCTTATCAATCGTTGTCATATCAGGCATTGCCGCTGTATGACTTCTTATTGAACATAGAATTCTTTCGTCATCTATCTTAAAGAAATCCCTCACAAATACTGCGCCAGCTACAGAATGTAAAAGCGGTAAAGAATCGAGTTCAATCTCAGTTACATTATGCCATCTTTTTGCAAGCTCATATTGCTTTTCATAAGGCATTTCTTTGCATACATCATGCAAAAGACCTGCAATATAGCATACATCTTCATCGGCAGAGTACAGTTTTGCAAGCTCAACTGCCTCATTTGCAACGTTGAGAGAATGAGCATATCTCTTTTCAGATAAGTTTTCTTTTAAATAGCTTTTGTAATATTCGATCTGATCGTTATTAAGCATTTTGGCACCTCTACCTGTAAAGAGATTTTTCATTTATATATGATATGACCTTCTTATCAAGTAAAGATGAGGTATCCTCACCATTTTCAATCATATCTCTTATCTGCGTTGACGATGCTTCAAAGGCTTCAATATTAAGAACAATACATTCGCCATACTGATTAATCTCTTCAGCACAATTATTAAGGCTTTCTAAATCATCGCCATATCTTGATACACATATCAAGGAGCAATGAGTAAGAATCTCCTGCCATTCGTACCACTTTGTGAAAGATGTAAGCATATCGCTACCCATTACAAAATAAATCTTAGCGTCAGGATAGTATTCTCTGAGCTTTCTCATTGTAAGAACCGTATAGCTTTTTCCTTCCATCTTCATTTCAAGATGAGATACTACACAGCCATCAAGCCCGGAAAAAGCAAGTCTGCACATATTCAGTCTATCATCTTCGCTTTCCATCTCTTTTGAAGATTTATGCGGAGGAGTTTTAACCGGCATTATGAGCATTGTATCAATTTTAAGACTTTCACAAACACTTTTTGCCAAGTGAAAATGTCCAAGATGAGGCGGATTGAACGAACCGCCGAAAACTGCAATATTCATTATTTTAAAATAATCTTTGGTTCTTTCGGATTCTTCTTATAGAAAACAACTTTTGAACCGATAACCTGAACGACCTCGCATCCGATAGCCTGTGAGATTTCCTCAGCAGCTTCTCTTGCGTTCACCATAGAATTATCCAAAACCTTAACCTTCATAAGCTCATGCACTCTTAAATAATCATCCATCTGAGCAGTCTGGGCTTCATTTACGCCGCCTTTACCTACCTGAAAAACAGGCTCTATGGAGTTGGCGAGTGATTTCAAATAAGCTCTTTGCTTTGGTGTAATCATAATTATACCCCTTTATTGTTTATCCTTTAAATATTCTGCGAGCTTTTGCATAGCAACTGCTCTGTGACTGATTTTATTTTTAACCTCTGCAGGTATCTGAGCAAACGACAATCCATCAACCATAAATACAGGATCGTAGCCAAATCCATTATATCCTATCTTTTCAAAGCCAATCTTACCTTCGCATTCGCCTCTTACGCTTACAGCCTTACCATCAGCAAAAATGAAATGCAAAACACTTACAAATCTGGCTTTTCTCTTTTTTTCCGGGCAATCCTTCATCTTCTCAAGAATATAGTCGCATCTTTGTTCATCAGTAAACTCAGCATTTCCATACCTTGCAGAATAAACACCCGGCTCACCTTTCAAAAAATCAACGGCAAGCCCGCTGTCATCCGCTAAAACGCAGGCATTTTCACATAAGGCAAAAATAGCTTCTGCTTTGATTCTGGCATTTGCTTCAAAGGTTTTTCCGTTTTCCTCAGGAGAAACCTCAATACCTGCCTCACGCTGTGACAAAACTTCATAACCAAGCGGTGCTAAAAGCTGTCTGAATTCTGATATTTTACCCTTATTATTGCTGGCAATGATCAATTTCATAAACAGTACCTTCTATTCAAATAACGCATTTACAAAGTCCTGCGCTACAAATGGCTGAATATCTTCAATCTTTTCACCAACAGTTACAAGCTTTACAGGAATTTTGAGGTCTTCGGTAATTGTAATAATGATACCGCCCTTAGCTGTACCATCAAGCTTTGTAAGAATTATACCTGTAATATCAGCAACCTCGTTGAACTGCTTTGCCTGATTTACAGCGTTCTGCCCCGTTGTAGCGTCAAGAGCCAGAAGTACCTCTAACGAACAGCCTTCTGCCTGCGTATGAACGATTCTTGCAATCTTTCTGAGCTCATCCATAAGGTTTTTCTTATTATGGAGTCTGCCTGCCGTATCACAGATTACAACGTCAACCTGTCTTGCCTTTGCAGCAGTAAGCGCGTCAAATACAACAGCGGCAGGGTCTGAGCCTTCTTTATGCTTGATAATATCAACGCCTGCTCTTTGAGTCCACACTTCGAGCTGGTCAATAGCAGCAGCTCTGAATGTATCAGCAGCCGCAACCAAAACCTTCTTACCTTCGTTTTTAAGCTGATAAGACAGCTTACCGATTGTTGTTGTTTTACCAACTCCGTTAACACCAATTACAAGAATAACTGATGGTGTTGTTGACATATCAATAGGCTGGTCTTCACCAAGCATTTCAGTAATAATATCTTTGATTTCACTTCTGATTTCATCAGGATTTTTAATACCCTTCTGCTTTACTCTGGCTCTTAATTCCTCACAGATTCTAACAGATGTATTGACACCGATATCACAAGTAATAAGTGTTTCTTCAAGTTCTTCAAACAGGTCTTCGTCAATTTTGGTAAATGAGTTGAGCAGTGCTTCAAGCTTGCCCATCATAGAATCCTTGGTTTTCTTAAGACCTGCTCTGAGTTTTTCAAATAAGCCCATTAGCTTTTCTCCTTTAGGTTATATTTTCGGTTGCAAAGCTATCGTTGACATCAAGCTTCAAAAGCTTTGATATACCTTTTTCCTGCATTGTAACACCATACAGCACGTCAGCCTCTTCCATTGTACCACGACGGTGAGTTACAAGAATAAACTGAGTTGTATCAGTAAAGTTTCTCAAGTATGCCGCATACTTTGTTACATTTACATCGTCAAGCGCCGCTTCGATTTCATCGAGAATACAGAATGGCGATGGCTTGATTTTCAAAATAGCAAAGTAAATAGCAATGGCAACAAACGCCTGCTCACCACCAGAAAGCAAGGAAAGATTCTTAATTACCTTACCAGGAGGCGCAACATTTATTTCAATGCCCGATTCAAGAATATTATCAGGCTCAGTTAATGTAAGCTCAGCCTTACCGCCTCCGAATAATTCAACAAATATTGTCTTGAAGTTTGAGTTTATCTTTTCAAAGCATTCGCTGAACACAGCCTTCATATTCTCAGTTAGGTTTTCGATAAGTCTTTCAAGCTCTGCCTTTGAAACCTCAATATCCTTAAGCTGAGATGACATAAAGGTATAACGCTCTGAAACTTCCTTATATTCATCAATAGCCGCTACATTTACATGACCCAGGTTTCTTATCTTATTCTTGAGATCATTGAGCTGACGATTAGCAAGCGCTACATCCTCTAAAGGCTCTGAAATCGCCTGAGCCTCAGTAATTGAAAGCTGATACTGTTCCCAAAGCTCTGATACGATATTATCGTAGTCTCTTGAAACAGTTGTTTTACGTTCAGTAAGACGTGAAAGCTCACCTGAAACAGTTTCCTTTTCATCAGATTTATTCTTCTCTAACGCTCTGAACTGATTTGCCTGCATTTCAAATTCGTTAGCCTTTTTGATTATGAGAGTAATTTCTGAATTTATGTTCATAATCTTTTCGGTTGTTTTATCTGACGAATTCTTTACAGCATCAATTTCAGCACTCTTAGCAGAAATAAGCTCATTATTCTGAGCGATAAGCTCGTCATACTTAGTATTATCATTTTCAAGATTCTCAAGCGATCTCTTCTGATTATCAATGTAAAGGTTACATGCTTCACAGTCTTTTTCAATCTCAACAAGTTTTAGTCTCAAATCAGATAACTTAGATGTAAGTTCTTCACGCTTACTTCTGTATTCAGAAAGCTTGGACTGACTATCCTGAGAGTTTTCTTCCTTCTGTGAAATCTGCTTGATAATATCTTCAAGTGAGTTCTCAGACGATTTGATAAGCTGTTCATTCTGAGAAATCTTATCCTTGAGTGTCTTGATCTGCTCATCTGAATTCTTGACGCTGTCATCAAGCTGGCTGGCAATAAACATTGTTCTGTCATACTCGCTCTGAGCCTTGATTTTATCAGAATTGAGTGTATTGATAAGCTCCTTTTCGCCCTCAATATCAAGTCTGAGCTTTGTCTGCTCAGCTGTCAGCTGTTCAGAACGCTTTTTTAGCTCTGAGTGCTTTGACTCAATCTGTTCTAAGCGCTTTGAAATAGTATCAATCTCATTTCGTCTTGTAAGAATACCTGACATTCTTGATACGCTACCGCCGGTATATGAACCGCCCGAATTGATAACCTGACCATCAAGTGTTACAATTCTGAATCTGTATCCGTATTTTTTGGCGATAACGTTGGCACAATCAATATCTTCAGCAATTACTGTTCTGCCAAGAAGATTATCAATAATTACTTTATACTTATCATCGTATGAAACGATCTCATTTGCTATTGCTACAAAACCTTCCTGCATATCAACATTGTTCTCATTCAATGAATGAGGTTTGATTGATGTCAAAGGCAAGAATGTAGCACGGCCTGCGTTATTATCCTTCAGAAGCTTGATACAACGCTTTGCTGTATCATCGTTTTCTACAACAATATTCTGAAGCTGTGCACCAAGCGCTATTTCAATAGCAATACTGTATTTTTGTTCAACAGTAATTATCTGAGCAATTGAACCGCAGATACCTCTTATCTGACCGTTCTTTCCAGCCTTAACGACAGTCTTAACAGAATTGTTAACACCTTCCATATTATTCTCAAGGTCAATTAAAAGCTTCTTTTTATGAGTAAGCTCGATAAGCTCAGCATCATACTGAGAGAATTCCTTGTTGCAAGCATCAAGTGCTGTTGTTTTTCTTTCAAGCAAAACTGAATAGCCACTCACCTTGTTGCTATGCTCAGAAATCTGGTTTTCAAGTTCTTCTAAAAGCTCAGATGCATCTTTTCTTTCACTTTCATTCTGAGCGATAGCTGTGTCAATGTTTGACATAGCATCACAGATATCAGAAATCTGCGAATTTGATTCATCGATAGTTTTTCTAGCATTTTCGATTGAAAATAATACCTCAGACTTTTTGATATAAAGCTCATTTATCTGAGTGCTGTCGTCACTGAGAGATTCACTAAGACTTTCAGACTGGGCATTAAGAGAAGAAAACTCATTTTCACAATCTGCAATACTAACTCTGGTCTGACCATCAAGCTTATGTAACTCATCAAGCTCTTTCTGCTTATCTGAAATATCCGAAAGTATCTTATCATTGCTTGATAATGAAGCCTTCTTCTGCTCTTCAATGCTTGAAATCGTGTTCTTTATATGCTCAATATCATTTTCCAAAACTGCGATTTTACGAATACTTTCGTTCTTTTCTTCTTCGATAAGCTTAATCTGCTCTCTGAGCTCTTCAGCCTTCATATTGCAGTTTTGTCTTTCTTCAAAGCATTTATCAATATCTGTTTCTATCTTTTCAAGCTCTTTTGTCAATGTTTCATACTCTGAGCTGCAAACCAAAAGCTTATCTTCAATATCAGATAACATCTTCTTGAAATCAGAAAGCTTATTCATCCATACTGAGATTTCAAGAGATTTTCTTTCTTCAGCAAGCTTTAAATATTTATGAGCCTTTTCGCTCTGAATTCTGAGCGGCTCAACTCTTACTTCAAGCTCACCGATAATATCGTTAAGACGTAAAATGTTATCTTCAGCAGCTGTCAGCTTTCTCTGTGCTTCAGCTTTTTTATATCTGAATTTTGAGATACCTGCAGCTTCTTCAAAGATCTCTCTTCTTTCATTTGACTTACTGCTGACAATATCAGCTACTCTACCCTGACCGATAATTGAATAGCCGTCTTTACCAAGACCTGTATCCAAAAAAAGCTCAACGATATCCTTAAGTCTTACCTGATTACCATTAATGAGATATTCACTTTCACCGCTTCTGTATAGCTTTCTTGTAACAGAAACCATATCAGAATCGCAATTGAGCGCTCTGTCATCATTAACAATATTGAGAGTTACCGCAGCAAAGCCCACAGCCTTACGAAACTGTGTACCAGCAAAGATAACATCCTCCATCTTACCGCCACGAAGAGTTTTTGAGGATTGTTCACCCAGAACCCAACGCACAGCATCGCCTATATTACTCTTGCCGCTACCGTTTGGACCAACAACAGCGGTCAAGCCTTTATTAAAATCAAGTTTTATCTTATCGGGGAATGATTTAAAGCCCTGAAGCTCCAACGATTTTAAATACAACTTTTTACCTCCTCGATTTTTATTTGGTATCCTTTTAATTTATCACATTCTATAAACTTAAGCTCATACCCTTTATTTTTAAAATACTCACTATTTATCTTTTTCTGACCGACTACCTGAGAAAGCTTTCCTTTTGGAATCAGTATATCCGCATTCTTCAATTTAGCACAATTGAGTTTTCTCTCTATTCTGTTTCTGAAAACCAAACCATCGCAAAGCTCTCTGAATGCAGGATGATATACCCCGCCAAGCATCTTTGCTTCAACAAGCTCGCTAGCATGCAAACCGAGCTTTATAACGGGAATATTATTCTCATAAAACAGTTCTAAAAGCTCAGCACAAAGCTCAATAGTTTGCTCCAATGAATAGCTTTTATACAGACCTTTTTTGAAATACTCTCCCAAAGTTGTGTTTTCAAGAATAACAGTAGGATAGATTCTTACCTGAGATGGTTTAAGAGCGACTATCGCTTTTGCAGTCATCATGTCCGATTCAGGAGTGGATTTGTATAAACCTGTCATCATCTGAAGGCCTAAATCAAATCCATAATCAAGTATCAGCCTTGAAGCGTAAACAACATCTTTTGCGGTATGTCCACGCTCATTAGCTATCAAGACTTCATCATCCATGCTCTGAGCACCGAGTTCAATAGTTTTAACATTATTCTCTTTTAAAATATCAAGTATCTCAGGATATATGCAATCTGGTCTTGTAGATATTCTTATGCCGCAAAATTTATCTTTGCCGATAAATTCATTAGCAGTATTGAGAAGATTTAACATGTCGGCACGATTTATAGCAGTAAACGACCCACCAAAGAAAGCTATTTCGCAATCTTTGGGATTTTTTACTTCTGCTAAAGCCTGCCTGCATATTTTTCTTACTTTTTCAATTTCAGGTATTTGCGCCTCACTGCCGGTAATGCTTTTTTGATTACAGAATGCACATTGATGAGGACATCCGGAGTGTGGCACAAATATCGATATATTACTGTGTGACATAACCCATAAGCTCTAAAGCTGATTTTGCAGCCTGCTGTTCGGCCTGCTTTTTGCTTTTGCCAGTACCCCTGCCAATGATATTTGAATTAAGATTTACTACAACAGTAAACTCCTTTGCGTGGTCAGGGCCGCTTTCACTTTCAAGTGAATAGGTTACATGCTCTTCAGGGTTTTTCTGAATTATTTCCTGGAGAATAGTTTTAAAATCATTAAATCCCACATCGCCGTGTGACTTGATATTTTCAGGAATAAATCGCAAAATATGCTTTTTCGCAGGCTCATAACCGCCATCAAGGTAGATAGCTGCTATAACAGCTTCAAAAGCGTCTGCAAGAATTGACGGACGCTCTCTGCCACCTGTATTTTCTTCACCCTTGCCAAGCAATATAAATTCACCAAGCTTAATTCTCTGAGCAAATTCAAACAACGAGCTTTCACATACCAAAGACGCTCTTATTTTTGTAAGCTCACCTTCAGGAAGATTTTTATAGTTTGAAAACAGATATTCTGAAACAACTATCGAGAGTACTGAATCTCCCAAAAATTCTAATCTTTCATTTGAATTGCGGTGCTTCTTATTTTCGTTAGCGTAAGAAGAATGTGAAAGAGCCTCATGAAGAAGGTCACTATTTTTAAATTCATAACCCAGTAACTGTTCAAACTGTGTCATTATACCTCTCCTTTTATGTATTACTCAGCACTTGCGTTTTGCTCTTTCATTGTTGCCAGAGCAGAAGCTACCTCACCGATAACATTTGTTTCAACAACAGTTTTAGCTTGTCTTATTGCATTATAGAAAGCCTTTGCATCTGAACTTCCGTGAGCCTTGATAACAGGTTTAGCAGTACCTAAAAGCGGAGCACCGCCATATTCAGAGTAGTCCATCTTCTTTTTGAACGCCTTTACCTTTTTATAGATTAAAAGAGCCGCGAGCTTTGATGTAATTCCCTTCAACAGCATATCCTTGAGTGTTTTTGCAAAGAATGAGCCCATACCCTCATAAAGCTTTAATAACAAGTTTCCAGAGAAACCATCTGTTACAACAACATCAAATGTTCCGTTAGGAATCTCTCTTGCCTCAATATTACCGCCAAAGTTTATAGGAGCAGCTTTGAGTTTCTTGTATGTTTCAAGCTCAAGCTCTCTGCCCTTTGTTTCTTCAGCTCCGATATTTGCAAGACCTACCTTTGGACTTTCAACGCCCATAATCTTGTTCATATAAGCAGAACCCATTACTGCAAACTGGACGAGCATTTCAGGTCTGCAATCAGCATTTGCACCTGAGTCCATAAGCATTACAGGAGTTGTCTTTGTAGGTAAAATTGTTGCAAGAGCTGCTCTTTTTATACCCTTAAGACGCTTTACGATAAATGTAGCGCCTACAACAATTGCACCTGTAGAACCTGCTGAAACAAAAGCATCGCCTTCATCATCTGCAAGCATCTGCATACCTACAGCCATTGAGCAATCCTTTTTATCCTTAATAACCATTGTTGGTTCATCGCAGATATCAATAACAGTTTCTGCATGCTTGATAGTAATACCATCAAGTGAAATATTGTTTTCGTTTGCAACCTTTAAAATTGTCTGTTCATTGCCTGCCAAAACTATTTCGACAGAAAAATCCTTCACTGCCTGAGCAGCACCCTTGATGACTTCTAAAGGCGCATTATCGCCGCCAAATGCATCAACAATAATCTTCATACAAAAACCTCTCTTCTTTTTTAATCAAGTGTTTTAAAATAGTTATCAAGTGCCAAAAGTCCACGATCGGCATACACCTGATATTTCTGTGACTTATCTCTTATTCTTTCCTCAATAGCTGGCAAAATGCCCATATTAGAGCCCATTGGCTGAAACGATGTTACTGTAGGATCGCTTATATAGTGAGTGAGCGCACCCATCATTGTTTCAACCGGTAATTCCTTCAATGATTTGCCGTTTAGCTTTCTTGCAAGAGAAAAACCTGCATAGATACCGCTTGCCGCAGATTCGATATATCCCTCTACACCTGTTATCTGACCTGCAAACCATATATTTTCATTCTTTTTTAAATTGAATTGTTCGTTTAATAGCTTAGGAGAATTCAAGAACGTATTTCTATGCATAACTCCATATCTTACAAACTCTGCATTTTCAAGACCTGTTATGAGTGAAAAAACCCTTTTCTGTTCGCCAAACTTCAGATTAGTCTGAAATCCAACAAGATTAAACATTGTCTTGTCAGCATTTTCAGCACGAAGCTGAACAACCGCATAAGGTCGCTTACCCGTTCTTGGATCTGTAAGACCAACAGGTTTCAATGGACCAAAACGCATTGTATCTTCTCCACGTTTTGCAAGAACTTCAATAGGCATACAGCCTTCATAAACCTTGAAATGCTCCTTTTCAAACTCCTTCAAAGGTGCAGATTCGGCATTCATAAGTTCATTATAAAAGCGCAGATACTCTTCTTTATTCATCGGGCAGTTGATATAGTCTGCCTCGCCCTTATCATATCTTGACGCTAAGAAAACAAGATTATGGTCAAGACTATCATAGGTTACAATAGGCGCTGCTGCATCGTGAAAATACAGATAATCTTCAGAGCAAAGCTTTGCTATTGATTGTGATAAGGCATCTGATGTAAGAGGACCAGTAGCGATTATGACATCACCATCAGGAATATCTGTTACCTCTCCACTTATAACATCTATATTTTCGTGAGTTTTAATTCTTTCTGTAACAAGGTCCGAGAAAAGCTCTCTGTTTACCGCCAAAGCACCACCTGCAGAAACTCTGCATTTTTCTGCGCATTCCATAATGAGAGAACCAAATCTTCTCATTTCTTCTTTGAGCATACCTGCGGCAGAATTTATTCTGTCAGCCTTCAGAGAATTTGAGCAGACAAGCTCTGCAAATCCTTGATATTTATGAGCAGGAGAATATTTCTGTGGCTTCATTTCATAAAGCTCAACCTCAATACCTGCATTAGCAAGCTGCCAGGCAGCTTCACAGCCGGCAAGACCTGCACCGATTACTTTAACCCTTTTCATTTTCTGAAAGCTCCTGTTCATATCCACAACCCGCTTTATGGCAAACAAGCTTACCTGATTTACCACCCTTATGGAAAAGAGTTGAATTACAGTTAGGGCATGTATGCTTTGTAGGAGTATCCCATGTCATAAACGAACATCCAGGATTATCCTCACAACCGAAATACTTCTTACCCTTCTTTGACTTCTTAAGAAGAATCTTTTTGCCGCAGAATGGGCATAGACCGCCTGTTTCAGTAACGATCTTCTTAGTATTTGTACATTCAGGGAAGCCGGAACAAGCGAGAAACTTACCGAACTTACCGATTTTGATAACCATTGGCTTTCCGCAGGTTTCACACAATATATCAGTTTCCTCATCAGGGATTTTTACACGCTTACCATCCATCGCCTGTTCAGCATTGACAAGTGTTTTTTCAAAATCTCTGTAGAAATCGCTGAGAGTTGCGACCCAATCCTTTTTACCGATTTCAACATCGTCAAGAGACTGTTCCATATCAGCTGTAAAGCCGACATCTACAATATCAGAGAAATGTTCGTTCATAAGCTCTGTTATTACAATACCAAGAGATGTAGGCTTCAACTGCTTGCCTTCTCTCTCAATATAGCTTCTCTGAACAATAGTTGTAATTGTAGGCGCATAGGTAGATGGACGGGCAATGCCGTTTTCTTCAAACGCTTTGATAAGTGTTGCTTCAGTATAACGTGCAGGAGGCTGAGTAAAATGCTGATTGCCTTCGATTGATTTGAGCTTTAATATATCGCCCTTGACAATCTGAGGTAAAACATTCTTCTTTTCCTCGTCATCTTCTCTTGATTCTTCATAAAGCACTGTAAAGCCGTCAAACTTAACAGTATTGCCAGAAGCTTTAAATACACAGTTATTTGCAGATATTTCAACAGAAACAGTATCCATAAGACAGTTTGCCATCTGGCTTGCAATAAATCTTTCCCAGATGAGTTTATACAGCTTATACTGATCACTGGTAAGACTCTGTTTGATCTGTTCCGGTGTAACATCAGGCATAGTAGGACGAATAGCTTCGTGAGCATCCTGAGTATTGCCCTTTGTTTTATACTTTCTTTCTTCTTTCGGAAGATAGCTGTCACCATACTTATTGAGAATAAACTCCTTAGCAGCAGCTTTAGCTTCATTTGAAACTCTCAGAGAATCAGTTCTCATATATGTTATAAGACCTACAGCGCCCTTATCAGGAATCTCAATACCTTCATACAACTCCTGAGCTGCCTTCATCGTTCTTCTTGCCTGGAAACCAAGTTTTCTTGAAGCTTCCTGCTGAAGAGTAGATGTAGTAAATGGAGCAGCAGGATTCTTTTTATGAATACTCTTCTTAACTGCTGTCACTTCATAAACAGCATTTTCAAGACGCTTTAAAACCGCATCAGTTGATACATTATCAACGAGCTCAATCTTTTCACCATCAACAGTAGCAAGCTTTGCTGAAAAAACCTTCTTACTGCTTGATGTTGTAAATTTAGCGTCAATTGACCAATATTCAGTTGAAATAAAGCTGTTGATTTCATTTTCTCTGTCAACGATCATTTTAACAGCAACAGACTGCACTCTACCTGCTGACAAGCCACGTCTTACCTTTTTCCAAAGGAAAGGCGAAATCTTGTAACCAACAATTCTATCAAGAATTCTTCTTGCCTGCTGGGCATTTACAAGATTAAGATCAATAGCTCTTGGGGTTTCCATGCCGGCTTTGATACCACTCTGAGTAATTTCATTGAAAGTTACTCTGTTTTTACCATTCATATCAAGACCTAAAACCTGAGCCAAATGCCATGAAATTGCTTCTCCCTCACGGTCAGGGTCAGTTGCCAGATAAATATTATCTGCTTTTTTTGCAATTTTTTTGATATCTTTGATAAGAATCTCTTTACCAGCAATATCTGTATACATAGGCATAAAGCCTTTTTCAATGTCAACACCCATTTTTGATTTTGGTAAATCACGGATGTGACCACGGGATGCCATAACAATATAGTCATCACCCAAACAGTGTTTAATTGTATGAACCTTTGTCGGAGACTCAACAATAATTAAATTAGACACTTATACATTCTCCTAATCTATATTTAATAAACGATATCTTTTACCGCTTATAGCTTCAACGTAACCATATACCTCCAGTTCAGTCAGGTCTGAAAGAACTGTTTCTATTCTTATTTTCAGCTCTACTGAAAGCTGATCGCAATGCTTGACGCCTTCTCTTAAAGCCTCACATATCTGCTTCTGTGTAGGACTAAGCGATTCATAATCTACAGAAAACTCATCAAAAGAAGCTTCCAAAACAATCTCTTCAGCTGAATCTTTCTGCATACCTTTTGATTTTCCTGATGACTTTTTAGCTTTTTTATTAGTATTATCAGCTGCTTCCTGCTTTTCATCAGCATAAACATCAACCTCAGATGCAAAGTTTAGCATCTTGAGTTTATGAGAATACTGCGAATAATAAGGAAACATTATGTCAGTATGCGAAAATGCAGGAGTTGCACCATCTCTTAAAAGCTTTGTCTGACCATAAAATCTGCTGTCAAAAACATCATGAGGCGGTACTACGAATATTTCATTACCATAGGATAACGCATACCCTGCAGTATTAAGCGTTCCGCTTGATTCACCCGCTTCAATTATGACAATACCTAATGAAAGCGCTGCAATCAATCTGTTTCTTGCAACAAAGTAATGCCTTTTTACAGGTGTTTTAGGCGGATACTCGCTTATTATCGCACCGTTTTTAGCAATAAGAGATTTAAACTTTGAGTTTTCTTTCGGATAATCTATATCTAAACCGCAGCCTATAACTGCAATGGTTTTAGAGCCTGCCTCAATAGCACTTTTATGAGCAACTGAATCAATACCAAGCGCAAATCCACTTACTAAAACAGTACCGGCCTTTGCAAGCTCATAAGAAATTCTGCTGGCAACCCTGACACTGTAATCACAAGGTTCTCTGGCTCCTATAACCGCAAGAGTCAATTCAGAATTTATATTCTCTAAACTACCTAAAACAAATAACACAGACGGTGGATTGAATATGCTTCGAAATCTTTGCGGATAATCTTCATCCTCATAGCAATATATTTTTATGCCGTTATTCAAACAATATTCAATCAACTGTTCGCATTTATCAAGTTTTACAGCTTTATGCTTTTTAAGAATTTCCTTCTGAGTAGCTGTAAGGTCATTTGAAATAGTCTTTTCATAAGCTTCCCTTACGTTTGAAAACTCATTGAGATAAGTCCATTTTACAGGGTTTGAAGGCAAAAATGTCAAAGTAAGCCAAACCCAATATTTGAGATTATCAAGTTTATTCATACTATCACTACCTTGTCATTTCCCAAAGTATTATTCCTGCGGCCATACCAGCATTCAGAGAATTTATGTTACCGCACATTCTGATTGTAAGTGATTTATCACACAGATCTATGTGCTCACACGGCATACCGTTACCCTCGTTGCCTATAACAACTGCGGACTTTTCTTCAAAGCGAATATCGCGTATCTCTGTAGCAGTTTTGTCAATTACAGACGCATATACAGTAACACCTATACTGCTCAAAGTTTTCATTATGTCTTCAAATTCAAGCTCTGTGAAGAGGTTAAGACGAAATACCGAACCCATAGCAGAACGAATTACTTTAGGATTATATAGATCGCAACAATCATCAGTAAAAAGAATTGTATCAACTCCGCAAGCATCAGCAGTTCTAAGAATCGTACCGATGTTGCCAGGGTCCTGAAGATTATCAAGAATCAGGAATTTTTTATTACTGACAATAGCGCTTTTATCAAACTTCTTTTCAATCTTCTTTGCAATAGCGAATATCCCCTGAGAAACCTCTGTCGAGCTAAGATACTTTGCAAGCTCATCGGTAATCTCAAACAAACTGCTCTGCGGTATCATAGCAATCAGCTCATTCGTTATGAGAGAGCTGTATTTATCGAGAGCACTCTTTACATAAAAAAGCTTATCAACAACTTTTTCATTTATAGCATCACAAATAAGCCTTGCACCCTCAAGGACATATAAGCCGTTTTCATTACGACTCTTCTTTGATGTGGAAAGCTTTTTATACAACTTGATATTAGAATTGTCTTTGCTTGAAATTACCATAAAAATTACCTTATTTTTACATTTTTGTGGTATCAAATAAATCGCAAAAAGTCAGAAGTAATATTTAGACTACTTCTGACTTTATAGACTTATTAGTTGAGAGCTGCCTTAGCCTTTTCTGCAATTGCAGCAAAACCTGCAGCATCGTTTACAGCGATTTCAGCAAGCATCTTACGGTTGATCTGTACACCAGCCTTATTAAGACCGTTAATGAATGTAGAATAGTTCATACCGTTCATTTTAGCGGCAGCAGATATAC
>CALBJC010000047.1 GCA_937892655.1 uncultured Clostridia bacterium
TATACAGCATAAAAGGTTTGTAAGCGCTGCATTTCTGCCCTTTAATACAATAGATTTTGAAACGTTGTCAAGCAAAAGCTTTGAGAATGGAATACTTGCAAAGAAACCGACAAACGAGCCGCAAAGCGCCATAGCAAGATACTTTACAAGATAGAGCATTCTTATCTTTGTATTTTTAATACCGATAGCCTTCATAACGCCTATCTCTCTGAATTCTTCGTTGAGAGTAAAGGTAATAGTAAACTTTAAAACTACAAATGCAACCAGTATCAGACAAACGCTTACTACAAGCAAAACGCCTGCGATAACCATATCAAGAGCATAAGCCATTTTAAGAAGCGATCTGTCACCGTTGAAGAAGATGTTGTCTGTATTATTTACAACCGCTGTAAGCTCATCAATATCTGATGTGTTTATGTACCACATTGTACCGAATAAAACGCTTTTGTCATCCTGATCAAAAAGATATTCAAAATCGCTTTTGTGTAAAAGAAATCTTGTCATACCCATAAGGTCTGAGCCTAAAACTGCGTCCTTGCAGGCCTCTTTAACCTCAAGGTCAAGCTTTCTTGAACCAACCTCGATAGTTACAATATCGCCGATTTTGATACCTGCGTTTTTGATAGCCTTAACCGATAAGGTGACATAGCCCTTTTCAACTCCGGTTATCTCTTCGTTTTTCATATCAAAGTATTTTGACTGAGCCTCGTCAAACGCCATAACAATAGATGTGTTTTTAAAATTAACATCCTCACCGTCTATTGAAAAAGCGTCGCTTTCAGCAAGGATAATATTTTCATAACCCGCTGAGGTAACAGACTCAATCTGTGAAAGCGTATCTTCAAAAGCCGCTGCAGAGTCCTTACCCCTGAGCGCTAAAAAGTAATCAGTAACATCTGACATCTCAAAGAAATTGTCAAGCGCTGATGTAACGCTTAAGATGTTGTTTACGCTGGATGCTACGAACATTGATGAGAGTATGATAAAAATCAAAAGTATAACGTTCATAGTCTTTTTTCTTTTCAGATCTTTTCTGAGAATATTCAGGTACATACAAATTCCTCCCGTTTGTTATGTCAAAATAATACCATGCCAATTATTAAATAATCCTTAAATGAAAAACAAAGTCGAAAAAGTGAAAAAATCTCAAATTTTCATAGTATTACAAAAAATAACGCTATTGAAAAAATCAAAGAAATATTATATAATTATTGTAAGGCCAAAAAAGGCTAAATTCAGAAAGGGTGGCTTATATGAACGCAAAGGTACATGAATTATTGAATCAGCAGATTAACAAGGAATTTTATTCAGCATATCTCTATCTTGATTTTTCAAACTATTTCAAGGCAAAGGGGCTTGATGGTTTTGCAAACTGGTATATGATTCAGGCGCAGGAAGAAAGAGACCATGCAATGCTTTTTTACACATATCTTCAGAATGAAAATCAGGAGGTAACCTTAGAGGCTATCGCAAAGCCTGATAAGACATTCCAGAGCAGTATGGATGTTCTCAAGGCTGGTCTTGAGCATGAAGAGTATGTAACCTCTCTTATCAACGATATATATGGCGCTGCATTTGAGGTTAAGGATTTCAGAACAATGCAGTTTCTTGACTGGTTTGTAAAAGAACAGGGCGAAGAAGAAACAAACGCTAACGACCTTATCTCAAAAATGGAGCTTTTCGGCTCAGATGCAAGAGGTCTTTACCTTCTCAATCAGGAGCTGGGTACAAGAGTATACAGCGCTCCATCATTAGTATTGTAAAAAATAAACCGCCGATGAGAAACCCTCGTCGGTGGTTTTTGTTGAATAATGTGATGTAGTGTGCTATAAATCAATAAAAAGGAGTGTTACAATGTTTCGTGAGCTTTCAAGAATAAACAAGAAGATTTCAGATAAAGAATGTATATAGCTTTTGAAAAATGAAAAAAGGGGAGAGCTGTCAGTAAACGGTGATGACTGTTAAACTCCCATATGGTCACACACCACCGTGAGTTCGGCTTAATAGTTAATAATATTTTTATTATTGGACAAGGTCTTGATAGTATTGCATATCTTGTAAATGATGAATATATATTTAAGCAATCAAAACATGATGAGGAAAAATTTAATTTTAAAAAAGAGATACAGGTATTAAAATATCTGAAAGGAAAAGTTACACTACAGATACCTGATATTGATTATTATAACGAAGAATACGGCGCTTGCGGATACAGAGAGTTTAAAGGTAAAAAGCTGACTCCTTCAATTTATCAAAAAATGAGTGATGACGAAAAAGATAGATTAGCACAAGATGTTGCATTTTTTTACGAAAAATGCACGCCATACCTTTGCCTGATATAGATGAATTGGAATTGAATATTATTGATGATTATAAAAGCGATTATGAAGCTTTAAGGGAATTAATCTATAATAAAATTCCTGACAGCTCAAAAAAATGTATAGATGATTTATATAAAAGAATACTTAATGATGAGCGTATTTTTCAATACAAAAAAGCTTTGTGTCATAACGATTTAAGCTGTAATCATATCATAATTCAAAATAACACAGCTGTGGGCATAATTGATTTTGGGGATGTGGCTGTTACTGACAGAGATAATTGCGATGGATTTAATTATATTGAACGTCAGTAAAAACATTAACGCTTATTGAAAAGTATATGTGGTTAATCTAATGAGCAGTTAAAACAGCAACCAGGGAAATGAATTTTCATTGATTAGATGATATTATATATTCAGCTTGCAAGCAGTACAGAAAGTGAGGTGTCAGGATGGATAACCGAAAAACGATACAGACAGCATTGGATTATATCGAAGAAAATCTGAAGGCGGAGATTTCTGTATCTGAGCTTTCAGATATGACAGGATATTCTCTATATCATTTTTATCGATTATTCCAATCGGCTGTTGGAATGCCTGTAATGCAGTACATTCTCAGAAGAAAGCTTCTGAATGCAATATATGATATTTCAAGCGGACTGAGTAAGACAGATGCGGCACTCCTTTATGGATTTGAAACGTATGCTGGTTTTTATAAAGCATTCAAACGTGAGATCGGTTATACTCCATCAGATTTCCTCAAAAGATTCAAGGTTAAGAAGCCTTATAAAATTAATCTTTTTAAGGAGGAACATATTATGCTTACACATAAAAAGATAGCAGAAATTCTGAAGCACTGGGGCTTGCAGAGCGAATCAATAAAGGATATATACTACGAAGAAACAGGCGAACGACACGAGAATGCGTATTATATAGGCGATAAATATGTTATAAAAGCTACTGCAAATTTAGGCGACTTGAAAAAACAAATATCACTTACTGATGCAATTTCAAATGCAGGTCTTTATGCGGCTGATGTTGTTAAAACACTCAACAATGAAGAATATGTTGCTGACGGCGAATATTATTTCATTCTTACAGAACGACTTGACGGAAGTCAGATAAAGCCTGACAAGGTGTATTTTGATGGATATGCTTCAAATGCTCGTTTTATCGGTGAAATAATAGGACAGTTGCATCTTGCGTTAAAGAATGTGGATGCTATTGTAAATGACGTTGATATATTCTCGGATGTAGTAAACTGGGCTATGCCCAAGGTCAAGGAAAGCGTAGGTTTGTCTGATAGCTTATGTGAAGAGTATACTGTAAATTTCGGTGAGCTTTACCCAAAGCTTCCTAAACAGATAATTCACCGTGACCCGAATCCAAGCAATATTATTACTTGTGATGACAAATGGGGATTTATTGATTTTGAGTTATCTGAAAAAAATGTCCGCATTTTCGACCCTTGCTATGCAGCGACAGCGATTTTGTCCGAAACCTTTGCAGACGATGATGAAAACAAGCTGGAAAAGTGGATTGATATTTATAAAGAGATTGTTTTAGGATATGACAGTGTTGTAAAGCTGTCCGAAGATGAATCAAAAGCTGTTCCGTATGTCCTGCTGTCAAATCAGCTGATAGCCACAGCATGGTTTGCTGAGCAGGAAAAATATAAGGATTTTTATGAAGTTAACATCAAAATGACAAGGTGGATAGTGAATAATTTTGATAAGCTTAAATTTTAACGTACTATAATATATCCCGATAATTCCTTCGTGGAGTTATCGGGATTTTTTACATTTTGCAGTATTGTACACTTTCTGTTTTATGCATTTCTCCAAACTTTTTCAATGGGTAAAAAAATCCTCTTTCCCATAGCTTACTTATGAGAGGCAAAATAGTAACACTTTGTATTATCTTCCTCTACCCGTTTTATGCAAAACAAAAAATTGAAAAAAGTGTTAAAGACGGATTAAGTGAAGTAACATTCTCAAAAAAAGCAAGCAAGTTTAAAAGATATTCCATGAATGCTGCAAATATTGGAGTGCAATTCTTTAACGAAGGAATGGTTATTCTATCAACACTTGCACCAAACGGCAGTGATGATATCGAGTTTGGCGTCGGCCTTACAATGATGACACAAAGCATAAGCAAATGTAATGTGAAAGATTCCGTCATCGTAGATTGCCACAATTCATTTACTCCTGAAAGCGGTGAAGTTTTACCTGGAAATCCTGAAGTTTTCGATTTGATTGATGCGATTGAAAAAATTGAAGAAACTGAAAAACATGCCAATATCAGAGTAGGCTGCTGCGAAGATAAGATGAAAACCCTTGATAAACATGAAGGTATTGGGGAAAGCGGTTTGAAAGTAATGGTAATCGAAGTAGATAATCAGAGAACAGCATATGTTTTATTTGATTCAAATAACATGGAAATCGGATTCAGACAAGAAATCATTGATGCTACAAAAAATTTGGACATTGATGAAATAGAAGTGATGACCACAGATACACATACTGTGAATACCTTATCAAGAGGATATAATCCTGTTGGAATAGAAAAAAGACCTGAAATAATAGAATATATAATAAAATGTATAAAAATAGCTATTGATGATTTGGAAGATGTTGAAGTAGGAACTGGAACCAAAAAAATCAAAAACCTTAACACTTTCGGTCCAAAAAATTCAACAGAACTTATCTCAACAATAAGCTCAATTGTTGCCGTCAGTAAAATAATAGCTCCAGTTTTGTTATTGACTGCATTGTTTATAGTATTTATATGGATTTTTTATGGTAATTTACCAATAATTGGCAATTAAAATCCAAACAATAATCCATGTAAAGAAGAAAGGTAAAACACAATCCCATATTTTTTGAGATCTATCAATTTCTTCTGTTGCGATTTTATCAGCTGATTTCATCATGGCATAAATAAAAACAATACCAAATATTAACCCAACCATATCATTTTTGAATCCTAAGGTTCCAATAGTGAATATACCAGATAATAAACCAGCAACGATTCCTAAAACAACATTAATTGAAGTAAGTTTAACAGTGTCGTCCAAAATATTTCCTCCACAAAATAAATTAAATAGAATAAATATAATTTAATAATTAATAGTATATTAAAGTATTGATATTTAAAGGTGTTTTAAATGAAAGCAATGTCAAATGTGGACATTTTTACAATTAGTGATGAACTTAATAATTTATTAACAGGTGCAAGAGTAGATAAATCCTTCCAACCAACCAAAGATATCGTTGTAATGAGATTTCACGTAGCTGGAACCGGAAGAGTTGATTTAGTGATGCAATGTGGTTCAAGGATACATACAAGCAAATATCCGCTTGAAAATCCCACCAATCCACCAACATTCCCAATGCTTTTAAGAAAAAGGGTGAAAGGAGCCCATGTTGTAAGTGTGAGTCAGCATAATTTTGATAGAGTTGTTGAAATTAAAGTAAAAAAAGACAAGTATTATACGATTGTTGTGGAATTGTTTGATAAAGGAAACATAATACTTTTGGATGAAGACAACAATATTATTTTACCTCTTAAAAGAAAACATTGGTCTACCAGAGATATAAGTTCAAAAAAAGAATATGTTTTTCCTGAAGATAGAGGTATCAATCCAATCAATGTTAGTGAAGAAGAATTTAAAGAAATGATAAAAGAAGGCAAACTTCTTGAATGGGCACAAAAGCACAAGCACACCTTAGAATATAAGGTTATTGATACTCAGATAAATAAGAATAAAAAGCAATACGCGGTAAGGGTTTTCATCAACGGGCAGCCGATGGAAGTCGGATACAATTTCAGCATTAAAGATGCGGAGCAGGCTGCATCTGAGAAGACTCTGAATTTAATTTCGCAAGGGCAATTTACACCTGTTTCCATGGTCCCATAGTTTAATGGATAGAATTCAAGATTCCGGTTCTTGAGGTGGGGGTTCGAGTCCTCTTGGGATCACAAACCAAATTTTAACAATATGAAAAAGTCATTGGCTCTATTATTGCTGTTATTAGCAACAGTGTTGGTTTCATCGTGCGCGGTACAAGAAAGATGTCCTGCATACGGCGAACATCAGAAATTTCAACGTGATTAATGAATTATGAAGAAAGTTGTTTATTGTTTTGCATTGTTACTTTTGCCAACTATGATGTTGTTACAGAAAATTGAAGACGGCTCTGAAGGGAATATTTTATACTCAAAAGAGACAACCGGCGCTGTCAATGTGAACACATTCGGTTTTGGCGGCAGTTTCAAACAATGTAAAACAATAGATGCTTTTAAAAGCAGATTCT
>CALBJC010000048.1 GCA_937892655.1 uncultured Clostridia bacterium
ATGAGCAAGGATAACTTAAATATAATATCATAGAAATATATATTTGTCAAGTGTTTTTTATAATGTTTTCGCAAGATTTATCAGATATTCTTTTAATCCCTCTGCAGTTTCAGGATGTTTTAATCCAACTTCAATAGAAGCCTTTAAAATACCAAGCTTATTGCCCATATCATATCGAGTACCAATGAAATCTACACCTGTCATACCCTTGGTCTGTGCAAGATACTTCATTGCGTCAGTAAGCTGTATTTCACCGCCAGCACCCGGCTTAGTGTTTTCAAGAATATCAAATATTTCTGGTGGTAATACACATCGACCGAGAATTGAATAATTAGTAAATATCTGCTCCGGCTTAGGCTTTTCAATCATATCATCGATATGGAAAAGATTTCCGCCAATATTTTCAGCTTTCATTGAAGAATACATACAAACAAGCTCAGTAGGAACTTCCTTCATACCAACTGAACCAAGACCGGTCTTTTCGTAAGCTTCAATTATCTGTGAGCAGCATGGAATATCACCGATTATTACATCATCACCATACAATACAGCAAAAGGTTCATTACCAACAAAGCCTTTTGCATGCATTATTGCATGACCTAAACCCTTTTGCTCCTGCTGACGAACAAACGTAATACGAGCCATTTCTGATATATGTTTAAGGCTTTCAACAATTTCAAATTTACCTTTGCGTTCTAAAGCATGTTCTAAATCAGGAGATCTGTCAAAATGATCTTCAACGCATGACTTACCTCTGCTTGTGATAATGAGAATCTCCTCAATACCACTATTTACTGCTTCTTCAACAATATACTGTATTGCTGGCTTATCAACAATCGGAAGCATTTCTTTTGCCATTGCTTTAGTAGCCGGTAAAACTCTTGTTCCTAATCCCGCAGCAGGAATTACAGCTTTTTTAATCATTTTATTGCTCCTTATAAATTATTCATCAAATAAACAACGAAGTAAGATACTACAAATAATGCGCCGATAGCCAGACAAACCGCAATTTTTGAAACACCGCCGGCTTGTTCAATAGCTGTATTCGTATCAGCCTCTGATAAATTCCTTGCTTTTATTTTTTTGATTGTATTTATGCACTTTTTATAGTAGAAATAGTTACCAAACAATCCGCCCACAAACATGGTAATGTATAAAATAAGATTAGCGACAAATAAAATATTCTGTAAAGACGTTGTAGTTACCGTAAAACCCAATATCTTAGAAAAAAACTCATAGAGTCTTTTTTCGGATGGTGCAAACATTGCTACAACCGTTGGCAATGATGCAAGAGTTCTGAAGAAGAACATTATAAAACCTGTTAAATGCATCTTTCTATAGAAAAAATAGAACTCCGGAAAAAGGATAGCCATAAAATTGAATGAAACTTTCTTTTTAGCTTTTGAAAAGTTAAGAAAATTCATCATAAAATAAATAGGATTTGAGCCAACAAATTTTCTTACTTCACCGAAAGAAACATCATCGACCATTGGAGTGCTGTCATTTACAACAACCTGAGTTGCAAAAGGAGGAATCGCCGAGTTGCCAAAACTATTTGGTCTGCTTTGATTGAATTCCCCAAACGCTCCCCTGTCAGCGCTCAAAGATGAGCCGCATGAATCGCAGAAAATATTTAGTGAAGAGTTCTTTGCTCCACAGTTTGGACATAAAGCTGTTTCTCCGCTTTCTGAAGAAGCACTCTCGTATTCTGGTTCCCAAGATGTATTGTTCTGATGAGCATCAGTGTTTATGCAAGTACCTTCAACTTCATAGCAGGAACGATGATACGGAGTACCGCAATCAGGGCAAACAACAATATCATCTTTTTCTGTAAAAATTTCACCGCATGAAATACATTTAGCATTAATATATGAAGCCATATTATCTCCTTAAAATATAAATATTCAATTTATTATAACACACAATAACAAAAAATGGAATACCTAAATAAAAAATTCTTTACATTTTATGTTTTGAGTTGTATAATTATATTATTACTGATAAATAAACATATATTAAATTTAGGAGATAAGCTTTAATGATTATTCTTGATGATTTAAAACAATCTGTTGTTTCCTCAAAGCCAAAGCTCGATGAGCTTTACAGAGTTCTCAATATAAAAAATATTGAGGTTGAGCTTGAGGAGCTACATCAGAAAGCTTCAGAACCTGAGTTTTGGAATGACACTGAAAATTCTCAGAAAGTTTTGCAGAAAACCAAGTCAATTGAAAATAAAATCGAAAACTACAATAGATTATGTTCTAAATATGATGATTGTCTTACTTTGATCGAACTTGCTTTAGAAGAATCAGACGATGATTTAGTTTCTGAAATTGATATTGAAGTTAAGTCATATCTCGACAAGCTTGATGAAATTACTCTGACTACCCTTTTAACCGGTAAATATGACACAAATAACGCTATCTTGGATTTTCACGCAGGCGCAGGTGGTACTGAAGCGCAGGATTGGACAGAAATGCTTCTGAGAATGTATACCCGATGGGGTGAAAATCATGGATATAAGGTATCTGTTCTTGATTGCCTTGATGGTACTGACGCTGGAATTAAAAGCGCTTCTGTAATGTTTGAAGGTGAAAATGCATACGGTTTTTTAAAATCAGAATCCGGGATTCATAGACTCGTTCGAATATCACCGTTTGACAGCTCAGGTAGCAGACATACATCATTTGCAGCAGTAAGCGTTATGCCGGAAATCGATGATACTATCGAGGTAGATATCCGACCTGAAGATCTTGATGTTTCAACCTTCAGAGCAAGTGGTGCAGGCGGTCAGCACATCAATAAAACCGACTCTGCAGTAAGAATTGTTCACAAACCTACAGGAATTGTTGTTTCATGTCAGACACAACGAAGCCAGTTTCAGAATAAAGATTACTGTATGAAGATGCTCAGAGCTAAGCTTATTGAAATCAAAGAAAGAGAAAATCTCGCTACGATTGCTGATATTAAAGGTGTTCAGAAAGAAATCGCCTGGGGTTCACAGATCAGATCATACGTATTTATGCCATATACACTAGTTAAGGATCACCGTACAGGATTTGAAAACGGCAATGTTTCCAATGTCATGGACGGAGATCTTGACGGTTTTATAAATGCTTATCTGAAATTTATTAATCATGGCGAGAAATCAGAATAAAAAGAGGCAGAAAGTTCAACTTTCTGCCTCTTTAGTTTTAATTGAAAACTGAGCATTCTTCTGAGGTATTTCTAATACCATTTTCACCATTAATGAGGTTTTCGCCCCATTCCGGTGATAATACAGTACCATCCCAGGTAAGGGCTATATCGAGATATGTTACATCTCCGCCATTTCCCCACCATGACCAGCCAAGATAGCCTATATCATTTTCCTCACAATAGCTCATGATATAGTTTTCATCTACATCACCATCGCTATGTTTATAACCAAATTCACCGACAATAACACAGTAATCCTGATTTGTTACACCTTCAATTGAAGATCTGATCGTATTCTCGTTTTTACCTGATTGACCATACATATGAATTGAAAACATTGTATTTTTCAATTCATCGCTTTCAAAAACTTCATTCGCGTATGTATGGATACTTTTTGCATACTGTCCCCATCCGCCAGCATCAACCATTATGGTATTTCTGATGCCTGCATCTCTTAGTTGAGGAATAGCTGAAACATAACCGTCACGCCAGATTTCACTATCCCATTTACCTACCCATTCATTCGCAATATTTAAAATTACATATTCTTCGTTTCCGATAAGAGCATCCTTGATATCGATCCAATAATCAACTGCAAGCTGCAAATCGTCAATGCTGTTGCTACCTGTAGCATCATGAACCTCTAAAACAGCTATCATTTCGTGATCAATACATCTCTGAATAAGTTTCTTAACGCTCTCTACATCATCTTTCTGATAGTTACCGCCATCAGAAAGAACAATTCTTACAGTATTTGCACCCGTGTCCGCAATTGCAGATAATGCAACATCAGTCTGGTTTTTAAACCATGTATGAGAATGATTTACACCACGCATGACAAATTCATTTCCGTTTGCGTCGTATAATACAGAACCATCAACAAAAAAGCCTTCATATTCGAAGCTGTTTTGCTCAATAATAGGCTGAGTAGCTTCAGTTGTTGTAGTTGTAGCGATTGTTTCATTGCTTGATTTATCATCACCACAAGCTACTAATGAAATTGATAAAAGAAATGATAATGAAATTGAAATAAGTTTTTTCATATTTAGCTCTCCTATTTTGTATACCATTTTTTGAGTACTTCTTCAGCAAGCTTTCCATACACTCCGAAGTCTCTGTTCTGTGCAAGCTTTTCGCCCTGAGGTAAAACCGCCTTCCAATCCCACCAGAAGAAGCCGGCAAACCACGGCTCATCCCAGAATACTTCCATTACACTATCATAGAAATCCGCTTGTTCTTGCTGAGCATCTTCAACATATGGCATCTTGAAATCCCAAGGATATTTTGAGCAGCCTTTTTCATTTCTCATACCAATTTCAGCAAACATAACAGGTTTTTTATAAAACTCTGAAACTTCTCTGAGCTTTTCCCTGACTCTCTTCCAGGAAGAAATCATTTTTTCTTTTGACATATCATCATCAGTAGTTACAGGATAATATCCGCTGATTCCAACAACATCAACACAATCAAGCCATTTTGCTGTGTATTCCTGACCGTGGTTAACATTATGCATAACAATACCTGAATAAACCTTGCGGACTTCAGAAATAAGCTCTCTGCAGAATCTTTCCTGCATATCCATACCAGTCATTTCACAACCGGTGCAAAGCATTTCACAACCTTCTGCCTGCGCAATTTCAGCATAGTACAGCATAAATGCAAAATATGATTTAAACCATCTTTCCCAATATCCACCTTCATTAGGAAAATTTATTCTTGCTCTCCATACATGGTCAAGGCAATTTACCATAGGTTTTAAACATACTTTTAAACCTAATGATTTAGCCATTCTGATAGCATGGATTACCTCAATATCTGATGGCATTCTGCCGTAAATATGTTTGATTTCGGTTGATGAAAATGTGTCCTGGAACGCACATACAGCAATACAAACCCAGTTGCAGCCATCTTCTTTTAATCGTCTCATTGAAAACTCAGCTTCAGGTGAAGTATAATCACCTTTTCTTGCAAAAAATCCCCAAGTATATCCTTTACAAAACAGTCTGTCCATATAATCCTACATACCTTTCAATTAAAGTAATATGGTAATTATATAATACATTTTTCAGGTAGTCAATATAATATGGGTTAACAAATGAAAATATTTAAACCAGATTCATACTCTTATAGGATTTTCACTATATTACAAATAATTTAAGATTAATAAATTAATAGTCATTAAAAAGATATGTGTTAATTTTATTTTCAATTACTATGCCGAGTCCCGATAGAAAAAACCATATTATTGAAAATGGCAGGCAGATTTGACCTTTAAAATTAAGTGCTATCATAGAATAATCCCATACATGTAAATTCATATTTAAATTTACAATTATTCCGACTATCAATTCAATTAGTGTTATAACTATCGCCGATAAAAGCATCTGAAGAACAAACGGTATTCTTATAGATAAATACTCATTAACAAACGCCATAAATGAAAAGCTTAATCCTCCTGCTACAAACATTGAAATATGCGTATATCCTCTGAATGCAAGCTCGATTAATCCGTATGCCATTCCGCCGATAATAAAGATAGTTATTATTTTTATTGCTCTTAATGCCATATTACACCTCCTATTTTATTTTTCCCGATTTGTATAAAATATAAGAGAATTTTTATGTAATTTTAACCCATACAAATAATTGCAATTGCATCATATTTGTGATATAATTTATTTTACATCAGCTTTTGGAGGTGAGTATCTGTTATGAAATATAAAGTATCTTTAAGTGGTTGGGGAAGGTTTTTCAGTGTTCCCTGTTCTGTTGTAGATGAATATATAAAGCTCGCTTCTGCTTCACAGATTAAAGTTTTGCTATATATCCTTTGTAATGGAGAAAGCTTTACCACGGATGAAATATCTGATAGTACAGGTGTAAATACATCTGAGGTTGATGATAGCGTTGTATTCTGGTGCAAGAATAATGTTTTAAAAGTTGAAGGTATTAGCGAAGAAATCCCCCTACAAAAAAAGGAGTTATCTGTAAATTCATCTGAAAACATTGAAATAATACCTAAGGCTTCTATTTTGTCTTCTGAGATTATTTCAGCCGTTTCAACAAAAGTTGAAAAATCTCCTAGATTATCCCCTTCACAGCTTGATGAAATAATATCCAAAAACAAGGATTTACAGAATCTTTTATTACAAGCGCAAGAGGTACTTGGCAGAGAAATTACTTACTATGACAGCCATACTCTTGTTGAATTATTCTCAGATTATGGGTTTAGCTCTCCTTCAATAATTCTTCTTTTGGAATACTGTAAAGTCAACAATAAAATTTCAAGTGGACTTGCTTATTTAAAAACAATCGCCAAGGATTGGATTTCAAGAGATATTATTACTTATGCTGACGTTGAAGCTGAAATTATCAGGCTTTCAGAAGCAGCAAAAATTGAAAATAAAATTACAAGAGCAATGCAGTTACAAGGCAGGCTTTCAACAAAACAGAAATCATATATAAAAGAATGGTCTGATAATAAGTATAGTATTGACCTTATTATGCTTGCTTATGACAGATGTCTTGATAATATCCAAAAAGTTGAATTCAAATACATCAACAGTATTCTTTCGTCGTGGAATGAAAAAGGTATCAAAACTGTTGAACAGGCTGAGAATGAACAAGTTCCAGAATTCAAAAGAAGGCAGCGAAAACCGCAGTCTTCTCTCCCTGAAAATAAGGAACATTCTTACGACTTGAAGGAAATTGAGAATCATGCTTTAATGCATACTCCTAAGCTGAAAAAGAAAGGATAATTTATGAAATATTCTGATAACGTTATAAACAGAGCAGAACAAGAGCTTGAAACCAGAAGACAGAATGCACAGAATGTTTTTGATCAAAGAAGTGAAGAAATAGCACAGAAGGCTCCTGAAATTGCTAAAATAAATGAAATGCTTATCAATACGAGTATTGAACTTACAAAAGCATATTTAAAAGACCCGAAATCATTTCCTGACGCTGTTGAAGAAATTAAGATAAAAAACCTTGAAGGTCAGGAAAAAATCAAAAAGCTTCTGGTAGCCTTCGGTTATCCTGTGGATTATCTTGATATGCAGTATAATTGTGACAAATGCTTTGATACGGGTTATGTTGAGGGAATCAGATGCAGCTGCTATGATGAGCTTCTGAGCAAATTTGCTGTTGAAGAATTAAATAAGCAGTGCAAAATTGCTTTATGTGATTTTGACGACTTTAATCTTAGCTATTATCCGGATTTGAATAATCAAAATCTTAATCCACGAACAAAAATGTCAGAAATCCTTGAGTTTTGCAAAAGCTGGGTTGAGGAATTTGATCTTAATTCTACCGGTATTTTTATGCAGGGCAGAACAGGACTTGGAAAAACCTTCTTATCTTCTGCTATTGCAAAAGCGCTTTTACAGAAGGGCTATAGCGTAGCATTTGATTCAATATCAAATTTCTTAAGAGCTATTGAAAACGAACATTTTGGCAGAGTAAATGATAAAGATACCCTTCAGGTTTTGCTTGATGCAGATCTGGTAATTCTTGATGATCTGGGTTCAGAGTTCAATTCACCTTTCTATGCATCTTCCATCTACAATATTATAAATTCAAGAATAAATATGAATAAGCCTACTATCGTGTCAACAAATTATACGCAAGATGAATTACAGCAAAAATACGATGACAGAATAGTCTCACGTCTTACCTGTTCATTTTATTATCTTTCCTTTGTTGGCAATGATATCAGAAGAATTAAACATCTTGAAGATATGTAACAAAAAACTCCTATACGCTTTGGTATAGGAGTTTAAATTATTTATACTTATAGATAGATACGTTTTCAAATCCGTCAAGAAGAATATCAAGCATTTTAAATGCTCTTCGTGTACCTTTTGCAACACAATCAACTGGTTCTTCAGCAACATAAGCAAAGATATTTGTCTTTTGCTTAATAAGCTCAGGTAAGCCACCAAGCAAGGCTCCACCACCTGTGAGAATGATACCATTAGTATGTATATCACCGAGAAGTTCAGGAGGTGTTTGCTCAGAAACTTCCTTAATTGCGTCAACAATTTCGAGTGCAAGCTCTATGGTTGCATTATATAAATCCATCTGACTTACTGTTACCTTCTGTGGTAAACCGGTTATCAGACTTCGGCCTTTAATTACGAGTGTTTTTGATTCATCAGGATCGTACAGATTAATAAGTTCAATTTTCAACTGCTCAGCTGTTTTATCACCGATCAAAACTCTGTATGTAGTAGAAACATATCTGATAATTGCGGCGTCAAACTTGTTACCAGCGCATTTGATCGAAGCAGATTTAACGATTCCTCCAAGTGAAATAACAGCTACATCACATGTTCCACCACCGATATCAACAACCATATTTCCATCAGGTTTTGTAATATTGATGCCTGCACCGAGCATAGCAGCGATCGGTTCTTCAATAAGGAAAACCTTTCTTGCGCCTGAATTAATTGCAGCTTCAACAACTGCTCTTCTTTCTACATCTGTTATACGAGATGGTACGCACATAATAATACGAGGATTAAACAGATTTCTGCCAGTCACTTTTCTGATAAACTGCTTAATCATTTCTTCTGTAAGATCATAGTCAGAGATAACGCCATCTCTCAATGGCTTAATAGCCACTATGTATTCAGGAGTCCTGCCAAGCATTTCATAAGCATCATTGCCTACAGCTACAACAGACTCAGATTTTTTGTTGTATGCAACTACAGATGGTTCAGATAAAACAACACCTTTACCTGCTGTAGAAATAATTATATTTGCAGTTCCTAAATCAATGCCCAGATCAAGAGCCATTGGTTATTCACCCTTTCAAACTGATAAAACTTATTTATATTTTAATACATTTTACAGATTTTTGCAATAGCTTTTCTCTGTAACAGCTATTGCGCAGCAGAACACTTGAGCAGCACCATTTGATTTGAGTATTTTTGCACATTCATTTAATGTTGACCCTGTAGTCAGAACGTCATCACAAATCAGAACAGACTTACCTTTTATCTCATCGATTCTCGAATTTTTAAATGAATACATACCTTTTACATTCTTTTTACGCTGAGAATCAGAAAGAGTATGCTGCTTTGGTCTTTTGACATTTGTTCTTTTAATTAAATTAAAATCTGCCTTAAGATTCAGACGTTTTGCAATAACTTTTGCAATAAATTTTGATTGATCATAATCACTATTTTTCGAAGATGGTACTGAAGTTACGCAATATAAATCAGAAAGATTAATGTTTTCACTAAGTTTTCTGCACAAATCATCAGCAACATAATAAACAAGGTTTTCACCTTTTCCATGCTTAAGATTGAGTATTGCCTTTTGCATAAAGCTATCGTAAACAGCGCAGACATCGCATTTGTCAAATCTGTAAAGCTTATCACATTGACACTCGATTTTACCACATTTTCTGCAATAATTCATAAGATATCTTATATTTGAAGAGCATTTATTACATACAAGCATATCAAATCCGATAACTTCATTACAAAATGGACACCTGTTCGGAAAAACAAGATCGAGTATGAAAAGCTTAGTCTTTTTCAGAAAGTTCAGGCAGTTCGTATTCAATTTCAACTTCATCGTTATCGCCTTCACTTTCTTTTAACAGCATATCCTTAAGGCAGGAATATCTGCAGGTACGCCTATTATTTTTAACCATAAAATCTATTCTTTCTTTATCCCCAACAATAACAAGTAGCTTTTTTGCTCTGGTAACTGCTGTATAAAGAAGGTTTCTGTAGCATAATTTATCGTAGCATCCCACAACTGTCAGTATAACGGCTTCAAATTCACTACCCTGTGATTTATGAACGGTTACAGCATATGCAAGCTCAAGCTGATCAATAATTTTACTGCTATATGTAGCTTTTCTGCCCTCAAAATTAACTGTAACAATACCTGATATCTTGTTTACATATGTTATTACACCGATATCACCATTAAATATGCCTGTTCCCTTTTCTTCCTTACCGTCATCAAGCTGTTTTACCCATTCAATTTCGTAATTATTTTTCGTCTGCATTACCTTATCGCCTAGTCTAAAAGTGTAATAAAGGGTTTTAATTTCACTTTTGCCAGCCATAGGTGGATTTAAAACCTTCTGAAGCTGCTTATTCAGTTCAATTGTACCGCCTTGTCCTTTTCTTGATGGAGATAAAACCTGAATATCTTCAAGAAAAGAGTATCCGTAAGCTCGTGGCAATCTTGTTGAACACAAATCAGCAGTAAGCGCAGTTGCTTCATTAAAATCAGTTTTTGACAAGAAAAAGAAATCACTGTCTTTTCTGCTAAGGTCGAGTAACTGACCATTGATAATTTTGTGAGCATTAGTAACTATCGCACTTTGTTGTGCTTGTCTGAAAATTTCCGTAAGCTCAACAACCGGTACCATTTTACTATCAATTATATCCTTGAGCAAATTACCTGCACCTACAGATGGTAACTGATCAGCATCACCTACCATAATAAGCTTGCAATCGAATCTGATAGCCTTCAGAACACATTCAAACAGTAATGAATCAACCATAGACATTTCATCTATAATCAAAACATCGCAGTCGAGAGGCTCATTTTCATTATGTTTAAACATAGGCCTATCCGAATTTGATGGAATAAACTCGAGCATTCTATGTATTGTTTTTGCTTCATAACCGGTCAAGTCAGAAATTCTTTTTGCAGCCCTGCCGGTAGGTGCCGAAATTTTAACTATCATACCTTGTTGTTCAAACAATGATATTATTGCGTTTAACGTAGTAGTTTTACCAGTACCAGGACCACCTGTCAAAACCATAAAGCCACATGACAAAGCTGTTTTAATTGCTTCACGTTGCTTTGATTCATAAGTAATATCATTTTGTTCTTCGGCAATGTTTATCACATCTTCAAAATCTATACCATTGTTAAATAATAGATTCTTCATAATGCTTAGACGATTTGTGATATATGCTTCAGCATTATAATATTCTCTCAAAAATACAAATGGACGATTCTTTTTATAATGAACACACAAGTTTTCATCATCAATCTCCTGATTGATAACTGATAGAATATCATCTGCTTCAAGCTGTAACAAAGCTTGTGCTGACCCTAAGAGCTTATCCAAAGGCAAACAAGTATGCCCAGCGTTTGCATTTTCAGACAAACAGCAATGAATACCTGCTTTTATTCTATTTAAGTTTTCTTTAGGAAATTCCATTTCCCGCGCCATTTCTTCAGCTTTTGAAAAAGGAAGATCGATTCCGGATATACATAATGCATAAGGATTTTCATTAATTATTGAAACGGCATTTTTTGACCATCTTTTCCATGCACGAACACCAAAAGTTGGTGAAACCTCATATTTTGTCAGGTAGGACATAAGGTTTTTAACTGCAAAAACCTTTTTAAACTCCTCTGAAAACTCCTGTGCCTTTTTCATCGAGATTCCTTCAATACATACAAGCTTTTCTGGATCATTCTCAATGACGTCAAGCGATTCATCACCAAATTCCTTGACAATTTTCTTTGCTAAAACTGCACCTATTCCGCCAATAACTCCGCTAGATAGATATTTTTGAATCTGAGCAGCTGTACTTGGTAATGAGCGTTCACACAAAAGAGCATGAAACTGCATTCCGAATTTGGGGTGAGACTGATACTCGCCCGTAAGTGTCAGTTCCTCACCCTCATCAATATCTCCAAGTTCACCAACAACGGTAACAGGCTCACCTGCACAATCAAGTATAAGCACTATATAGCCGTTATCTTCATTTTTGAACATAACACTATCAACAGCACCTTCAATTGTTATTAAATTTTTATTCTGAATATTCTGCATAACTTTTCCTATCAGTAATAATTATCAATTTCTTTAATGTCAATAAGCGTTATGTTGTTATAATCCTTTGATAATAACTTACAAATATCCTTCTGTTCACAGCTACAATCATCAAGAGCAATGATTATTTTACCTGAAGGGTATTTTCTGATATGTTTTCTTATCGTATACTCAATAAAACGTGTATCATTATTAATTATAAAGAATGCTTTGTCATTATTCCTATAATTACTTCTCAAAAAAACATTTATCAATGAAATCAAAATCAAGGATAAAATGACTAATAAAACAATTAGCGTTTTACACACTGCAATCCCTCCATAAACTTATAGACTATATTATGCAATATATAAAACTACTGTTAAATTATAAAAGCGGCAAGACTAATTCTTGCCGCTTTAGTTTAATTATTCAGCCTGAGCAGCCTTTTTCTTAGCTTCTATATCAGCTAAAGCATCTTTTCTTGAAAGATTGATTCTGCCCTGATCATCGATTTCAACAACCTTAACTACGATTGTATCACCAATTGAAACTACATCTTCAACCTTTTCAACTCTTGTGTTATCAAGCTTTGAGATGTGAACAAGACCATCCTTACCAGGAGCGATTTCTACAAATGCACCGAAGTTCATAATACGAACGACCTTACCCTTATAGATAGCACCAATTTCAGGATCATTAGCAATAAGATTGATTACAGAAACAGCAGCCTGAGCCTTTTCCATATCAAGACCTGAAACAAATACGCTACCATCTTCTTCGATATCAATCTTAACATCGTAGTCAGCACAAAGCTTCTGGATTACCTTACCGCCTGAACCGATAACTTCTCTGATCTTATCAACAGGAACCTTTGTTGAAAGCATCTTAGGTGCCCACTTATTAACTGTTGCTCTTGGTTCAGGAATAGCCTTGAGCATAATTTCGTCGAGAATATAAAGTCTACCCTTACGGCATGTTTCGAATGCATTTGCAATGATTTCCATTGTAAGACCGTCATTCTTGATATCAACCTGAATAGCTGTGATACCATTGTGTGTACCGCCAACCTTAAAGTCCATATCTCCGAAGAAGTCTTCAAGTCCCTGA
>CALBJC010000049.1 GCA_937892655.1 uncultured Clostridia bacterium
CCTTCATTCAGATGCTTTAAAATTATAGATAGGCTTTGCAATCTCCGAAATTTCGCGCTATTGGCACAAGATCGCCAGCGATGTGATGGAGCAGCACGGACTGAAAGGACCGCACGCCGTTTATTTCACCACGCTGTATCAGCATCCCGAGGGAGTCACCGCGGTGAAGCTGGCCGAAATCTGCTCGCGCGACAAATCCGACGTTTCCCGCGCCGTTTCGCAGCTGGAGCAGCATGGGCTGATAAAATGCAAGAAGAGTGAGTACAAGGATATTGAACCGGGAGATATTGTCAGTGCCAGATTGTCCGATTTTGGGGCGGAGGTTATGATAAGGGACAAGTCCCTTTGCCACAGCAAGTATTCCGGATTGGCATTGGATAATACGACCTTGGAGGAAATCATGCTTTATTATGTAAATGCGGAAAAGAAGGAGTGGTCATAATGGAGAACAGATCCCAAAAAGCTCCGTTTTTACCGCTTATCTGGAGAGAGCTGCAGCTTTGCTCAAAAAAGCTGTATATAAATATGGCTTTTACTGCGGTTTTATCCATTATCGGTATACTTTTTCCGCTCAGCTTCAAGTATGGAAATCTGAAGCTTATATTTGTAGAAATATCATCCGCTTCGCTGTGGCAGTATATGCATTACGGTATCATCGCATATATAGGCTATATGTTCAGCGCCTTTTCATTTGTTGCAAGCGAAAGTGTTATTGAGGATACAAAAAAGAAATGGGTGCTCTTTTTAAAGTCAACCCCCGTAACTCCTTGTAAGCTCGCTATGGCAAAGTATGTTTTTAAATTTGTAATGATCGCTTTTCAGCTATTGTTATCGTTTGCTTATGCTGCTATCATCTGCTCTTTGTGTGATAAAAGCTTTGATATAAAGGTAGTGGCGATAATACTGATTTTAGCGGCATTTACGCTCATATTCTCAACGATTATGGAGCTTTTTGCTCACCTTACAGCTTCTACCGATAAAGCAGGATTGTGTACTATGGGCGTTATGCTTGCTATCGCTTTTGCATTGATGCCTTTTTTTGAAGGCAGGTCATTTGGTGAGATTATAAAATCGCTTACAAAAAGCTGTGATATATTTGTGGCAGTAGCGCCTGCTGTGATGCTTTGCGTATTCGCTATCGGCTTTATCTGCACGATATTTCTCTACAGGAGGTATGAAAAATGATAAAAGGCTTTCTGTATAAGGATTTAGTTATATTCAGATGGGATATTGTGGCTATTGTTGTGACCTTTTTGTTCTGCGTTTTTATTTCAATAGTCGGTGTCGTAACAGGGGTGGAAAATGAAGCGTTCGCGATGCTTACAATAGCCTTAGGGCTTATGCTTATGATGATTACAAAGATGATTTTTCCCGACATCATAAAGCATGATGAGCGCCATACCATTCATAATTTTTCACTATCAGCGCCATGCTCAAAAAGAGGATATGTTTTATCAAAATACATAGTTTTGTTTTTGGTATATACTCTTGCCTTAGCGCTCATAATCGCCACAAGTCTTCTGATTTCGTATATATCAGGCTCCTTTACAGCGGATTTCATAAAACCGCTTATTGCAATTTTTGCGTGGTATCTGGCAATTACAGCGATACAGCTGCCGCTGATATTCTTGTTTTCATCAAAGTATTATTCAGCACTGCTCGGTTTATCGTTTGCAATAATCTTCCTTGCGGTATTTGTATATGCACTGTTTGGTGACATCTCATATTTTTTAGAAGAAGATTTTATGGGAAGACTGATGAAGTTTTTACAAAGCGATGTAATGAGCTATATCTCATATATCGCCCTCGCAGTTGCAATAGTTATGTATGTAATATCCTATTTTATCTCACTCCCTGCGTTTTCAAAGGGCGTTGAGAATTTTGAAGAATAAAAAGCTTTGTAGGTCAAAGATTAGTGTTTCTATAAAGTTTATATGTATTATCGAGGGGAATCTTTCTGGAGAAAGGTTCCCCTCGAGCTCCCCTTCAAAGACTCTTAATCTCAAATTTTGCCCGATAGGGATAAATCAAAAAAGCTAGGCAACATCATGTTACCTAGCTTTTTTAGTATCTTATGACCTTTTAGTTTTGTATCCCTATCAGGCAAAATTTAAACTGAAAGTTTTCGGAAAGGAGTTTGAGGAAAACCATTTTTCAAAAGGGTTTTCTTCAATAGTGCACACAAAAGCTTTTATAGCATCACCATTACTGACCTACAAGGCTTTTTATTTCCAACCGTCAACGCCGCTTCTTCTGAGTGCGCCGAATATTCTGTCTGTAAAGCCCTTGTCCTCTTTTTCACGGAGTCTGAACCATTCCTTCATTTCCTCACGCTTTGTGTGGCCGTCAACAGGGCATTTTGATTTTACAACCGCAAGCTCGTTTCGTGAAGCGGCCTTGCGTATATCCTTTTCGGGTGCAAAAACAAGAGGGCGTATAAGGGTTATATCCTTTCTTGAAAGGTAGCTTTTTGGTGAAAAACAGCCAACTCTGCCCTCTAGGAATAAATTCATCATAAACGTTTCAACAGCGTCATTCATATGATGTCCGAGTGCTACCTTGTTACAGCCTGCTTCCACAGCACAGTCGTGCAATGCACCCCTTCGCATACGAGCGCATAATGAACAAGGATGATCCTCTTTTCTTACATCAAAAACTATCTCGCCTATCTGGGTTCTCTTTAAAATATATTCGATCCCCATATCGTCGCAAAGCTTCTGTACAGCGTCATAATCGCCCCATACTCCGTCAAAGCCCGGGTCAAGGGTGATTGCAACTATATCATAATCAATACCGATAAATCTCTTTAAAAGTATAAGCCCCTGAAGCAGTACCAGGCTGTCCTTACCGCCTGAAACGCCAACGGCTACCTTGTCGCCATCTTCAAGCATCTCAAACTCTGTGATAGCCTTTCTCATATATCCTAAAATCTTCTGCATTATTTTAAAACCTCTTTGAAATTTTCTTACATAAATTATACTAAAATCTTACTGCAAATGCAAGTGATAATTGCAATCTTGCAAAATTCGACCGTTTTTTCAGAAAATGGCTCAAAAAATGAATGAAAATTAACAGTATTTTCCATTTTACTATTGACTAAAATTCTATAAATGTTATAATATAAAGGAGTATGTTTTTATATTTTAATTAGTATATTTTATCCTTTCTGACATAGGCTAAAAGTAAAGAAAATCAGAAAGGAAAATGAAAATGAAGGATAAAAGCATCAAAAACAATACCGATAACGAGAATGAGGATAATGCTCTTTCAGACGAGCAGGAGCAGATTTTAGAGTTTGGCTCTGTAACGCCTGTGAATGCAAAGCATAACATTCATTGTCTTTCAATTATCGGTCAGGTTGAGGGGCATTATATTCTGCCGCCTCAGAACAAAACAACCAAATATGAGCATATTATTCCATCGCTTGTAGCCATAGAGCAGGACAGAAATATAAAGGGGCTTGTGATAATACTCAATACCGTCGGCGGTGATGTTGAGGCAGGGCTTGCAATAGCAGAGCTAATAGCGAGTATGAAAACCCCGACAGTTTCAATCGTCGTGGGCGGCGGTCACTCGATAGGTGTACCCCTTGCTGTGAGCGCCAAAAAGTCATTTATCGTTCCAAGCGCTACTATGACCATACATCCCGTGAGAATGAACGGTCTTGTTTTGGGCGTTCCGCAGACGCTCAGCTACTTTGACAAAATGCAGGAGCGCATAGTTCGCTTTGTATCTGACAACTCTGGTATCAAGCCTGAGCGCTTTCGTGAGCTTATGATGCAAACGGGTGAGCTTGTTATGGATGTAGGCACGGTGCTTGACGGTGAGCAGGCTGTAAAAGAAGGGCTTATCGACAATCTCGGCGGGCTTAGCGACGCAGTGAAGGCGCTGTATGACGCTATAGAATCAGGCGAGTATGAAAAGGAGTAATAAATGCTTTATACTGTTTTGAATATGTATGACGTTTTAAAATCAGATGAGATGGATAAAATGTCAGTTGAATATAAAAGGCAGGATGGTCGTATAATTGAGTATGCAGTTTTTGGCGATAAAAGGGTAGTAAACCGCCTTTACTCTACAAACCCCTACGACTATCTCAATATTGATAATATTTTTAAAAACAGGTGATTTTATGTCAATTTTAGAAGCAGTTATTCAGGCTGTAATTCAGGGCCTGACAGAGTTTTTACCCGTTTCAAGCTCGGGTCATTTATCATTATTTCAGCATTTTACCGGCAACAGCGGCGAGGGTGCGCTGCTGTTTTCTGCCGTTTTGCATTTAGGAACGCTCGTTGCGGTATTTGTAGCCTTCTGGGATACTATATGGGCGCTTATCAAGGAATTTTTTGTAATGTTGCGTGATATTTTCACAGGCAAATTCAAGTGGAGTACAATGAACGGTGAGCGCAGAATGATAATAATGCTTGTCATCTCGCTTTTGATGCTCATTCCGTTTTACATATTCAAGGATTTCTTTACATCCGTTTCAGAGGATGAAACAATCTTTATCGAGGGTCTTTGCTTCTTGTATACAGCAGTAATTTTAACTATCGCTGACAAGTGTGCAAACGGCACTAAAAACCCCGGTGACATCACAACAAAGGATGCTGTAACAGTAGGTATCTTCCAGGGAATTGCGCTTTTACCTGGTGTTTCACGTTCAGGCTCTACGATTGCAAGCTCTCTGATGTGTAAGTTTTCAAGAGAAACAGCTGTAAGATACTCATTCATCTTAGGTATCCCTGCTATTATGGGCGGATGTCTTTTAGAGATAAAGGATGCTGTAAAAACAGATATGTCAATCGACATTTTACCCTTTGTAATAGGCTTTATCGTAGCCGCAGTAGTTGGCATCTGCGCTATCAAGATGGTGCAGTGGCTTTTGAAAACAAACAAGTTCAAGATTTTTGCTATCTATACAGCAATCCTCGGTGTTGCGGTTATAACAATTGCGATCTTTGAAAAAACAGTAGATATGAATTTAATAGAATTCTTAAAAGCATAAAAGGACGGTCAGTTAAATGGCACAAAATAAAAAGACATCAAAATCAAAAGCCTCTCAGAAGGCAGCCGCTCAGGCGGCAGCTGCAAAGCAGGCGCAGAACAGATATATCTGGAGTATCGTTTTATTCTCTTTAGGTATCTTTACCCTGATGCTTACATTTGTAAAGGGCAGTGCATTCTGGAGAACTCTCCATTTTGTTTTAAAGGGAATGTTCGGTATATCCTGCTATCTTGTAGCGCCTATAATTATCTATGTAGCGGTTATGCTTGCCCGTGATAAGTCAAAGAGCGCTGTTATAACAAAGCTTTTGCAGGGGCTTGTGCTTGTGCTCCTTCTAAGCGGTGTTGTTCAGGTGCTGTTTGTAGGCGAGGTTGCGGGCGATGGCTTTAAAGAAGCGATAAAGGGCTTGTATACCCAGGGTAAGCTCACAAAGGGCGGCGGTGTATTTGCCGCATTTTTAGGCTGGCCTTTACTTGCGGCATTCGGCAGAGTGGGCGCTAGCATTATCCTCATACTTTTAGTGTTTACCTTCATAATGCTTTTGACAAACCTAACCCTTATGGGCCTTTTTGATTACATATCAAGACCATTCAAATCAGGCTACGAGGCTGTCAGAGAAAATCAGCAGGAGCGTGCTCAGCAAAGAGCCGCACTTGAAAAAATAGAACAAGAGCGTGCTGAAAAGAACAGAAAAGAAGCTAAGGTTGACCTGATGCCTTATCTTGAAAAGGGCAAGAATAAAAAAGAAAAACCACAGCCTGAAGAAAAGCCGCAGGCAAACGATTCATTTATCCCTATTCTTTCAAAGCTGAAGGATGAGGATAAAAAGCCTTCAAAGCCGGCTGAAAAAACACCATACGATTATCTTGTTATGGCAAACGAGAAAAAAGCCGCAGAGGCTCACGATACAGTAAACGACGGCGATATTCCTACAGAATTTATGGAAACGGCTACAGTAAATCCTGATACGGTTTTAACCTTTACAAAAGAAGAGCCAAAGCCAGCTCCTGCCCCAAAGCTGCAAAAGCCTGCGTCAAAGGCTGAGGAACCAAAGAAGGTTTCAACAGAGCCTATCGTTGCAGAGAGCGTTAAAAATCCTATCTATGTTGAAAAGGATGGTCAGACAACCTTATTTGAAAAGGCAACAGCAAAGCGTGAGGATGGCTATAACTACCCATCACCTGAGCTTTTGAATAAGCCAAAGGAGCGCACAGGCTCTCAGAACAGTCAGCTTGAGCAGTCACAGAACGGTGAAACCCTTGTAAACACTCTTGCAAGCTTTGGTATTCAGACAAGAATCATAAACATTCAGCGCGGCCCTACTGTTACAAGATATGAATTACAGCCGGCAGCGGGTGTCAGCGTAAAGAGAATTACATCTTTAGAGAGCGATATAAAGCTTGCTCTTGCCGCAGAGAGCCTTCGTATCGAAGCGCCTATTCCGGGTAAGGCGGCTGTTGGTATAGAGGTTTCAAACAAGTCGGTTGATACAATCGTTTTGCGTGAGATCTTAGAAAACGAAAAGTTTAAAAACGCAAAGAGTAAAACTACCTTTGCAATCGGTAAGGATATCACGGGTGAAGTCCAGCTTGGCGATGTAGCTAAAATGCCTCACGTTTTAGTTGCGGGTGCTACGGGCTCAGGTAAGTCAGTTTGTATAAACTCGCTTATCATGTCTATTCTCTTTAAGGCAACTCCTGATGAGGTAAAGCTCATTATGATCGACCCTAAGATGGTAGAACTTGTTGTATATAACGGTATCCCTCATCTTTTGATTCCTGTTGTTACTGATGCCAGAAAGGCGGCAGGTGCGCTTGGCTGGGCAGTAACAGAAATGCAGAAGCGCTATAAGCTTTTTGCAGATAACTCAGTCAGAAACATTGAGGGCTATAATGCCCTTTGCGAGCAGAACGAACAGCTCAACAAGCTCCCTTCAATCGTTATCATCATTGATGAGCTTGCTGACCTTATGATGGTAGCGGCTAAAGAGGTTGAAGATTCGATATGCCGCCTGACTCAGCTTGCCCGTGCTGCAGGTATGCATCTTGTAATTGCAACTCAGCGTCCGTCTGTAAATGTAATTACAGGTGTTATCAAGGCAAATATTCCGTCAAGAATTGCGCTTGCAGTATCATCTCAGGTTGACTCAAGAACAATTTTAGACTCAGCGGGTGCTGAACATCTTCTTGGTAAGGGCGATATGCTCTATCTTCCTTACGGCGCTCCGAAAACAACCCGTATTCAGGGCTGTTTTGTTGCCGATAACGAGGTTGAAAATGTAGTAAACTTCCTCAAAAATACAGCCGAGGTTGTATACGATGAAGAGGTCTTAGAAGAAATTGAAAGAAATATTCCTGCTCAGAAGGGCGAAAAGGCTGATAACTCATCAGGCGACGCGCTCTCTGGCGGTGATGAGATGCTCGAGCCTGCAATTGAGCTTATAGTTGATACTGGTAAGGCTTCAACATCATTTTTACAGACAAGATTAAAGCTTGGCTATGCAAGAGCTGCGCGTATTATGGACGAGCTTGAGCAGATGGGTATCATAGGCGAGCCTGAAGGCGCAAAGCCAAGAAAGGTACTGCTCACAAAGCAGGAATGGCTTGAGCGCAAGGCTATGCAGGATAACAGCAATAACGAATAAGGATAATTTTTATGAATGGTTTTTTACCTGTTTCAAAGCAGGATATGCAAGAGCGTGGTATTACACAGCTTGATTTTGTATACATAACGGGTGATGCGTATGTTGACCACCCGAGCTTTGGCGTTGCTATCATTTCAAGGCTTTTAGAGGATGAGGGTTATACAGTAGGTATCATCTCACAGCCACAGAATGATAACGACTATAAAAAGCTCGGTGAGCCTCGTTTGGCATACCTTGTAACTGCGGGTAACATAGATTCTATGGTAGCCCACTATACAGCCGCCAAGCGCAAGCGTTCAGACGATGCGTATACAGCGGGTAACAAGGCAGGGCGCAGGCCTGACAGAGCAACGATAGTATACACTCAGAATTTAAAAAGAATATCACCCGATATTCCCGTTATCATAGGCGGGCTTGAAGCGTCGCTGCGCCGATTTGCCCATTATGATTACTGGGATGACAAGGTAAGACCGTCTATGATAATCGATTCAGGTGCCGATATACTCATTTTCGGTATGGGCGAGCATCAGATTGTTGAAATCGCAGACCGCTTAAATGCTGGCGAGTCAACAAAAACTATGACCGATATCAGAGGTATAGTTTATGCTACAGAGCCTGTAAATACTCCGCTTGGCGCTGTTGAATGCCCGACACTAGAGCAGGTGACAAATTCAAAAGAAATGTATGCCAAGGCTACAAGGCAGCAGTATGACAATCAGGATGAGGTTTACGGCAAAACCGTAATTCAGCGCCACGGTAAAATGATGGTAGTGCAGACACCGCCTGCCTTAGCGCTTACGACCCCTGAGCTTGATAGAGTAGCAGAGCTTCCGTATATGAGAACATATCATCCTATGTATGAATCCCAGGGCGGAGTTGCGGCAATAGAAGAGGTTCAGTTTTCTCTTACTCATAACAGAGGCTGCTTTGGCTTTTGTAATTTCTGCTCTATTGCTTTGCATCAGGGCAGAAAGGTAACTACAAGAAGTGAAGAATCAGTTTTGCGTGAAGCCAGACTTTTAACACAGATGAAAAACTTCAAGGGCTATATCCACGATGTAGGCGGCCCTACCGCAAACTTTCGGCATCTTTCCTGCAAAAAGCAGATAGAGCAGGGTATGTGTAAAGGCAAAAAGTGCTTAGCGCCAAAGCCTTGCCCTAACTTATATGTTGACCATAAGGAATACTTAGAGCTTTTGAGAAAAATAAGAGCTGTAAAGGGTATTAAAAAGGTATTTGTCCGCTCAGGTATAAGATACGATTATCTTATTGAGGATAAGGATGAAACCTTTATGAGAGAGCTTATCGAGCATCATGTCAGCGGTCAGCTAAAGGTTGCGCCGGAGCATTGCTCGGCGGCAGTTTTAGATAAGATGGGTAAGCCTCATATCGAAGCGTATGTAAGATTTCAGAAGAAGTTTTACGAGATTACAAAGAGTAAGGGTAAAGAGCAGTATCTAGTGCCATACCTTATGTCATCTCATCCCGGGTCAACTCTTAATGAAGCGGTTGAGCTGGCACTCTTTTTGAAGAAAAACAACATCCATCCCGAGCAGGTTCAGGATTTCTATCCAACCCCCGGTACAATATCAACCTGTATGTTCTATACAGAGCTTGATCCATATACAATGAAGCCTGTTTTTGTTGCAAAAACTCCTGAAGAAAAGGCTATGCAAAGAGTTCTGCTTCAGTATTTCAAGCCGTCAAACAAGCGTAGAGTAATAGAGACGCTCATAAAGGCGGGCAGGCAGGATCTTATCGGCAATACAAAGGATTGCCTTGTGTCGCCTGACGCAGAATATCTTTCTTATCAGAAGAAAAAGGCAATGGCAAAACAGAATAAAAATCAGAAGAACAAAAACCAGAGCAGAAATAAAAAGCCTGCTCAGAGAGGAAGAAGATAAAATGGCAAATAAGATTGATGCTAACGAGTATACCCGCCTTACAGTCGAAAAGTTTGAAGGCAATTTTGCAATCTGCTCAACAAAGAGCGGTGCACAGTTTGAGCTTGATATTGATTTGATTGATAAGAATGTCAAGCAGGGCGATACTGTTGAATGTAAAAACGGTGTTTATGTAACCGTAAAATAAAGGGATGATATATATGAAAAACGACCTTTTTGCGTTAATTCAGAGCGAGCTTCCAAAGCTCTCAAAGGGGCATAAGAGAATAGCTCTTTATATTCTCGAGCATTACGATAAAGCGGCATTTATGACCGCATCAAAGCTCGGTCAGACAGTTGATGTCAGCGAATCTACAGTTGTCAGGTTTGCAACAGAGCTTGGCTTTGACGGCTATCCTGACCTTCAGCGTGCATTGTCAGAGCTTATGCGCAATAAGCTAACAGCCGTTCAGCGAATTGAGGTAACAAGTGACAGAATAGGTGAAGACGATGTTTTGCAGAAGGTTTTAAACTCTGACATCGATAAGATCAGAAGAACCTTAGAGCTTACTTCTAATGAAGATTTCAAAAGAGCGGTTGACAGAATTTTAAAGGCAAAGAAAATCTACATAATAGGCTCCCGTTCATCGGGCGCTTTAGCATCATTCTTGTCATACTACTTTAACCTTATTTTCCCGAATGTTGCTTTAGTGCAGACAGGCTCTCGAAGTGAGCTTTTTGAACAGATTATGCGAGTTGATGCTGATGATGTTATTATCGGTATCTCATTCCCTCGTTACTCAAAGCAGACGGTAACCGCCTTTCAGTATGCAAAAACTACAAATACAGGGCTTATTGCTATTACCGACTCTATGTCATCACCGCTTGTAAAGTATGCAGATGATGTACTGCTTGCAAAGAGTGATATGGTATCCTTTGTCGATTCGCTCGTAGCTCCTCTTAGCCTTGTAAATGCGCTTATCGTTGCGGTATCTATAAGAAACCGTGACGCTGTTTCTCAGAATCTTGAAAAGCTCGAAAACATCTGGGAAGAATACGAGGTTTACGAAAAAAATGATGAAGACAACTAGACAAAATGATGCCGATGTCATCATAATCGGCGCAGGGGCAGCAGGGCTTTACTGTGCCGCAAGACTTTCGTATTTCGGTATGAATGTTCTGATACTCGAGCATAACAACCGTGTGGGCAAAAAGCTTCTGATTACGGGCAAGGGCAGATGCAATGTAACCAACAACTGCTCATCTGCTGAAATTATGGCAAATATTCCTACAAATCCAAAGTTTATGTATTCAGCCTTGTCTGAATGTACCCCTCAGGATGTTATGGAGTATTTTGAGTCGCTCGGTGTTGCGCTCAAAACCGAGCGTGGTAACCGTGTTTTCCCGCAAAGTGACAAATCGCTTGATATTGTAAATGCTCTTGAGCGTGATCTGAAGAAAAAGGGTGTAAGGATTATCTGCAAAAAGGCAAGAGAGCTTATCGTTGAAGATGGCGTGTGCGTTGGTGTAAAAACCGATGAGGGCAGCTTTTTTGCTGAAAATATCGTTGTTGCAACTGGCGGCAAGAGCTATCCTGCAACAGGCTCTACCGGCGATGGCTACAAGATGGCAAAGGCTGTCGGACATACTGTTACAGAGCTGTCTCCGTCTTTAGTGCCGCTTGTTACAAAAGAGAGCTATCCTGTAGATATGATGGGGCTGTCGCTTAAAAATGTAAAGCTCAGGCTTTTTAAAGGCGATACAAAAAAGCCTGTATACGAAGAACAGGGCGAAATGCTCTTTACCCATTTTGGCGTATCAGGTCCTCTTGTATTGTCAGCGAGCTGTCATATCGAAAAAGCAAGCGATATTTCAAAAATCGGCTACCGATTGGAGATTGACCTAAAGCCCGCTCTCGATGAGCAAACGCTTGATAAGCGTATCCAGCGAGATTTTGCGGAGTTTTCTACAAGGGATTTCAAAAATTCTCTGGGTAAACTCCTGCCAGCTAAGATGATACCCGTTATCGTTATGCTCTCAGGTATCGATGGCGAGACCAAAGTAAATCAGATAACCCGCGAACAGCGTTTAGCGCTCGTGTCGCTTATAAAGGCTTTCCCGATGACCGTCAAGGCGTTTCGCCCTATTGAAGAGGCGATTATAACAAGCGGCGGTATAAAGGTAAGTGAAATAAATCCAAAAACAATGAAATCAAAAATTGTCGGTAACCTTTTCTTTATCGGTGAAATTCTTGATGTTGATGCCTATACGGGCGGTTTTAATCTGCAGATTGCTTTTGCAACTGCCAATGCCTGCGCTCAGGGTATCGTATACGGATTATAAAACGGAGGAATGTAAAATGAGTATAAATATAGCTCTTGATGGCCCTTCAGGTGCAGGTAAGTCAACTATCGCAAAGCTTGTTGCAAAAAGCTTAGGCTTTGTATATGTAGATACTGGTGCACTTTATCGCTCAATTGCTTTATATGTAATAGGTAAGGGCGTTGATACAAAAAATCCCGATGAGGTAGTGCCGCTGCTTTCTGAGATTGACGTTTCGCTTAAATACGAAAATGACGCTCAGCAGGTTTACCTAAACGGCGAAAACGTGTCCGACAAAATCAGAACTCCAGAAATCTCAATGGGTGCGTCAGATGTTTCAGCGCATGGCGAGGTAAGAGCGTTTCTTCTTGACTTGCAGAAAAATATCGCAAAGCAAAATAACGTAATTATGGATGGCCGTGATATCGGTACTGTAGTTTTGCCAGATGCTCAGGTTAAAATCTATCTTACTGCCTCTGCTGAAGAACGCGCTCAGAGAAGATTTGATGAGCTTATCGCAAAGGGTCAGCAGGTAGTTTATGAGGATGTTTTAGCTGACATCAAGCAGCGTGACTACAACGATATGAACAGAGAGGTAGCTCCTCTTAAAAAGGCTGATGACGCTGTTGAGGTAGATTCAACTCACATGACTATCGAAGAGGTAACTCAGAGAATTATCGAGATAACAAACGAAAAAACAGCTAAGAAAAACGACGATGAAAACAGCGATACGCCAAAAAAGCGTGAGCGTGAAAACAAGATGAACATCGAGCTCGATAAGGTTGTAAAGGGCAAAAAGCTCAACCCAATAAGAATGTTTTTCTATCAGATTTTAAGAGGTATAGTTTACGTTGTCTATAAGATAATGTTCAAGCTCAGTTTTGTCGGCTGTGAAAACATTCCAAAGGATGGCTCAAACATCTTCGCTTCAAACCACAGAGGCTATCATGACCCTGTGCTTATTTCTATTCCTACAAGAGTTCCGTTTTCATTTATGGCAAAAGAGGAGCTTTTCCAGGGCAATAAGGCTTTCAAATGGCTTATCGAGGCATTCGGTGCGTTCCCTGTATCAAGAGGTAAGGGCGATACAGGTGCTATGCAGACAGCTATTGAGCGTTTGAATCAGGGCTCAAACCTCGTTATCTTCCCTGAGGGCACCCGTTCAAAGGATGGCAAGGTCGGCAAGGGCAAAACAGGTGTTGCGCTCATCGGTGCCGCAGCAGGTGTGCCTGTTATTCCGGTAGGTATCGTTTTTGAGGGCGAAAAGCTAAGTTTCAGAAAACGCCTTATCGTTTCATTTGGCAAGCCTATCACTCCGCCTGAGATTGATATGACAAATCTTTCAACTAAAGATTTAAAGGAATTCAAGACTGAGGTTATGCAGGCGATCACTGAGTTGGTAGAAGAAAATGTTAAGAAATTGTAAAATTTTAACCGCCAAAACAGCGGGGTTTTGTTTTGGTGTAGACAGAGCTGTCAAAATGGTGTATAATACAATAGACAGCGACAACGGCAAAAATGTTGTTACTTTAGGGCCTATTATCCACAATCCCTTTGTGGTGAAAGACCTTGAAGAAAAAGGCGTTTTCGCGATAAAAAATGCCACAGAGGCAACCGCTGAAAACACAGTCATAATCCGCTCACATGGCGTAGAATCGGCAGTTTACGATGAACTTGAGGCAATAGGTGCTAAGGTTTTGGATGCTACTTGTCCTTTTGTTTCAAAGATACATAAGATAGCCGCCGAGGAGTCAAAAAAAGGTACTTTTATTCTCATCGCAGGGGATAGAACTCACCCTGAGGTTGAGGGTATATGCGGTCACTGCTTCGGTGAATTTGATGTGTTTTCAGATGAAAATGAGCTTACAGCGATTTATGAAAAAAAGCTGAAAAATTCACAAAAAAGGGTTGCAATTTTATCGCAAACAACGTATAATATTAAATTATGGGAAAGGTGTATCGAAAAAGCCCGTGAGCTTTTACCTGATGCATTGATATATAATACGATCTGCAATGCCACTTTCGAGAGGCAGAGCGAGGCAATTGAGCTTGCAAAGCGTGCTGATGTGATGCTGATAGTCGGCGGTAAGCATAGCTCAAACACATTAAAGCTACATACTGTATGCAGTAAATACTGCAGCTGCTTTCTTGTAGAAAACGGCAGGGAGCTTTATGATATCAACTTTTCCGATGTGGAATTCCGTAAAAATATTATAGGGATTTCAGCCGGTGCTTCAACTCCGGCGTATATAATCAAGGAGGTACAATGTACTATGACAGAGATTTTAAACAATCTGGACGAAGAATTTAACTTCGAGGAGGCGCTTGAACAGTCCTTCAAGAAAATATATACAGGAGCGAAGGTACGTGGCTATGTTACATCCGTTAATAACGGTGAAGTAATCGTTGATATCGGCACTAAGCATACTGGATATATTCCTGCATCAGAGCTTTCTGATGACTCATCTGTAAAGCCTGCTGACGTTGTTTCAGTTGGCGATGAAATTGATCTTATCGTAACAAAGATTTCAGACCAGGACGGTATCGTTACACTTTCTAAGAAGAAGGTTGACGCTATGGTTGGCTTTGAAACAATCAAGACGGCTAAGGAAGAGGGCACAATCCTCTCAGGCGTTGTTACAAACGTTATCAAGGGCGGTATCCTCGTTTTATCAAACGGCGTTAAGGTATTTATCCCTGCATCACAGGCAACTGCAAGACGTGATGACAAGCTCGAAGATCTCCTCAAGAAGACTGTTGACTTCAAGGTTTTAGAAGTTACAGAAAACAGAGGCAGAGCTCTCGGTTCAATCAGAGCAGTTTTAAAGGACAAGAAGGGCGAAGCTGAAACAAAGTTCTTTGATCAAACTGCTGAAGGCGCTGTACTCAACGGTACAGTTAAGTCAATCACTGATTACGGCGTATTCGTAGACCTCGGCGGCGTTGACGGTCTTATCAGAAAGCCAGACCTCTCATGGGCTAGAATCAAGCACCCATCAGATGTTGTATCAGTAGGCGATGTTATCGAAGTAACTGTTAAGGATATCGATAAGGAAAACCACAAGATTTCACTTGTTTACAAGAAGACAAATGAAAACCCTTGGGAACTCTTCAAGGCTCAGTACGCTGTTGACCAGGAAATCAAGGCAACTATCGTTTCTATCACAGCATTCGGTGCATTTGCTCAGATTATCCCAGGCGTTGACGGTCTTATCCACATCTCACAGATTGCAAATCAGAGAGTAAATAACGTTGCAGATATGCTCAAGGTTGGCGATGAAGTTGACTGTAAGATTACAGAAATCGATACAGACAAGAAGAGAATCAGCCTTTCAATCAGAGCATTGCTTCCTGAAGAAGCTCCTGCTGCTGAAGAAGCTACAGAAGAAGCTGCAGAAGAAGCTGCTGAATAATCAAAACTTTAAATTTCAAAGGGCAAGGGTTAAAACCTTTGCCCTTTTTATTTTGCAAAATGTATCAAAAGCAAAGGTTTGGCAATACTCAATATATAATTTTTTATAAAAATAAGATTATTTAAAAAAAGCTCTTAACTTTTTTTAAGTTTTGTGGTATACTATAGTAATAATGGAATAACTATGTAATTTAGAATTAACTGGAAAGGTAAACAATATGGAAAAAGAAAATAAAAACCTTAATAATCAAGTTAATAATAAAGCGTCTGATAAATCAAAGGCAAAGAAGAAAAAGCGCAGAAGAGTTCATCCTATCATCCGCATTTTAAAGGCGTTTGGTACTTTAGTGCTCTCTGTAATACTGCTTGTTATCATTACTGTATCTATCCTTGCTACAGCCCTTACAGTTTACGTTATGAACTATATGGATGAAAGCGTTGATATTGATATCAGCAATATGGCGCTCAACTATACCAGCTACTTTATGGCTGAAGATGCTAACGGCAACTGGATTGAATACGGCAAAATGTCCGAGGGCGGCGAGCGCAGAGTCTGGGTTGACTTAGAGCAGGTGCCTGACAATATGATTTTTGCGGTAGTTTACCCTGAAGATAAGCGTTTCTTTACTCACGATGGCGTTGACTTTCAGCGAACCTTCCTTGCTATGGCAAACCTTATCATGCATTTCTGGAGTTCAGAGCAGGGTGCTTCAACTATTACTCAGCAGGTAGTCAAAAACGTTACGGGTGACGATGCTGCAAGCGGTACTGAGGGTATCGGTAGAAAATTCAGAGAAATCTTCAGAGCGATGAATGTCGAAAAGAATTACTCTAAAGACGATATCCTAGAGGCATACCTCAATCTTATCCACTTAGGTAACAATACAAACGGTGTTCAGGCCGCTGCAAACTTCTATTTTGATAAGGATGTTTCAGAGCTGACTCTGGGTGAATGCTCATCAATCGCAGCTGTTATCAAATCCCCAGCTGCAAACAATCCTCTTTCACACTACAGAGTAAATAAAGAGCGTCAGGTTGTAATTTTAAACTCAATGCTTGAAAACGGTGCTATTTCTACAGAAGAGTTTGATGCAGCGCTCATAGAAAAGCTTGATTTTGACTCGAAGACAGCTGTTGAAGACCATGAGGATTATGTAATCGGTCTTGATTATCTCTTAGAAAAGGGATATATCACAAAGGAAGTTTACAACAAGGCTCTGAGGGACGAAAACTACAACGAGCAGGAAGCGCTCGAGCAGGATGCTCTTGAGGCTGAAAACGAGGCTAACGATGTAGCAGAGCCAACCGAAGAAAACAAATACTCAAACATTTCTGCATATTCAAACTTCAACGAGGTTTCATCATACTACTGCGATGCCGCTATCAAGCAGGCTATTGAAATTGTTGCAGATCAGTATGGTATCTCTCTTGAAGATGCAGAAGCAAAGCTCAAGTCTGGCGGTTTTACAGTTTATTTAAACGTTGACCTTGATATGCAGATTGAGCTTGAAGAAAAGTTTATGAATCCTGAAACCTTCTCAGATCAGGTTATCGAGGGCGAGGTTCCTCAGGCTTCAGGCGTTATTATGGATTACAGCGGTAACGTTTTAGCAATCGCCGGCGGTGTCGGTGCAAAGCCATCTGCAAGATGCTATAACTACGCTACAGATGCTACCCGTCCTGCAGGCTCAACTATCAAGCCTATTGCGGCTTACGGCCCTGCTATCGAGCTTGACCTTATCAACTGGTCAACTAGATTTAAAGATGAACCGCCTATCGAAATCTTCGATGAAGAAACTGACGAAATCCGTCGCTGGCCGAGAAATTATTCAACAACAGGCGCTGAAGCGTGGTCAGAAGAATATAACTTTACATTTGAATGCTTACAGCGTTCTTTGAACACAACATCAGCTCAGATTTTACAGCTTGTAACCCGTGAAACCTCATTTGAGTTTGTAAAGGACAGATTGCATTTACCTGTAGTTTTGAGTATGAGAAGCCCTGAAACTGGCAGAATTTTAACTGATATGGACTTTTCACCTCTGGCTGTAGGTCAGCTTTCTGTAGGTGTAAGTATCTATGATTTAGTTTCTTCTTATCAGATTTTTGGTAATCAGGGTAAATACTGTGAGCCATCATTTATAAACAAGATCGTTGATAAAAACGGCAATACTATCTATCAGCAGAGAATTTACTACGAGCAGGCAATTTCAGAAGAAAGTGCATACATTATGAACCGTCTTATGAAAACCGTTGTAACAGGCGCCCGTGGTACAGGTAGAGCAGCTGCCCTTGCAGGTACTGAGCTTGTTGCAAAGACAGGTACATCTGAAGAATGGAAGGACCTTCTCTTCATCGGCTGTACTCCTGACTATGTAAGCGGTATCTGGTATGGCTACGATACTCCTGCAAGAGTATATACTGGCACATACTACAGCTCATCAGTTGTATGGAAAAACGTATTCGGTGAAATCTGCGAGGCAGGCCCTACAAAGACCTTTGGCGAGAATGAGAATGTTGTAAAGCGTTATTACTGCACAAAAACAGGTCTTATCGCATCAGAATTCTGTCCTCACTCTTTAGAGTATGGCTACTACAAGAAAACTGCTATTCCTGCAATCTGCTCAGGCGTTCACGTTGATGAAGAAGAGCCTGATGATGATACACAGCAGGGTGAAGGTGGCGAAAACGGTGAAGATGGTGAAGATACTCCAAGACCGGTTGACCCTAACAACTCAAATACTGTAAACAACGAAACTCTCGGTAATACCTTTGAGGATGACGAGGAAGAATAAAACTACAATAAGCGGCAAAACCCTTGCCGCTTATTTGATATTTCAAGGGGTAATAATATGTCAAAAATAAGGCTTTGCTGTCCGTGTCATTTCGGGCTTGAAAGTGTTTTAAAATATGAAATAACTAAAATCGGCGGTGAAAACTTAATCGTCAGCGATGGCAGAATTTCATTTGACGGCGATTTTAATACTTTAGCCGCTGCAAATCTGTGGCTGTCAACAGCAGAGCGCGTGCTCATAGAACTCGGCTCATTTCGTGCAGATACCTTTGATATGCTCTTTGAGGGTGTAAAGGCTCTGCCGCTTGAAAACTTTATTGGCAAGAATGATGCTTTTCCAAACAAGGGCTCATCAATTGATTCAACCCTGACATCAATCCCTGCAATTCAGAGTATCATCAAAAAAGCCTGCGTTGACAGACTAGCGTCAAAATACAAGGTAAGCTACTTTGAAGAAACGGGTGCTGTTCATCAGATAAGATTTTCAATCTTAAAAAATATTGCTACTATCTATCTTGATACATCGGGTGTAGGCTTACATAAAAGAGGGTATCGCCGCAATTCAAACGATGCGCCAATCAAAGAAACTCTTGCCGCAGGTATTGTGGACCTTGCTCGTATCCGCCCCGATTCTATTGTTTGTGACCCTATGTGCGGCTCGGGTACTTTCCTTATCGAGTCAGCCTACAAGGCTTTAAAAATTGCCCCTGGTATAAGAAGAAGCTTTGCTAGTGAAAAATGGGATCAGATTCCAAAATCAGTATGGGCGGATGAGCGTCAGAAAGCGCTTTCATCCATTGATAAGGAAGCAAAATTCCACGGCTTTGGCTTTGATATTGATGAAAACTGCGTATATCTTACAGAGGATAACGCTAAAAAAGCGGGAGTATTTTCAAAGCTTGATATAAAGTATGGCGATGTAAGAGATTTTGACCATTTGTCAATCGGCGAAAAGTCAACAGTTATAGTAAACCCACCATACGGTGAACGTCTTTTGCAGATTAAAGAGGCAGAAGAGCTTTACAAAAAAATGGGTCAGGTTTTATCCCCGTCTTCTGACCGCCCTTGCTTTATAATCTCACCTCACGAGGAGTTTGAAACCTTCTTTGGCAAGCGTGCCGACAAAAAGCGTAAGCTTTATAACGGTATGATAAAGTGTAATCTGTTTATGTATTTCAAATAATAAAAAGCTGGCAGGTAACTGTCAGCTTTTTTATATATGTTCATTTTATTCTATTGTAATTTATCCCGTTTAATGCTAGAATATATTAAAACCTATGTAGGAGGATTTTGTATGGAACATTCAAAGCTTTTAGAGCTTTTAAATTCAATGTCGCTTGAAGAAAAAATCGGTCAGACAGTACAGCTTATTCCTGACTTTTTAGGTGCAAAGGGCGAGATAACAGGCCCTCTTGGCACATTTGATTTTGACGGTAGTGAAACTGCCCTGATAGGCTCAGTTTTAAACGCAAACGGTGCTGAAAATGTAAAGAAAATTCAGGATGAATTTATGAAAAATCATCCTCATAACATCCCGCTTTTATTCTGTATGGATGTTATTAACGGTTATGAAACTATTTTTCCTATCCCTTTAGCGCAGGGCTGTTCATTTGACCCTGAAATGTCAAAGCAGTGTGCTGAGGCTTCTGCAAGAGAAGCGGTCGCTGAGGGTATAGCGCTTACATTCTCCCCGATGGCAGACTTAGTAACTGATTCAAGATGGGGCAGAGTAATGGAGTCAACTGGTGAAGACCCATACTTAAACTACGTTTTTGCAAAAGCGCTCGTTGAAGGCTATCAGGGGGATAACCTTATCGATAAAGGCAGAATTGGTGCTTGTATCAAGCATTTTGCGGGCTATGGTGCGCCACAGGGCGGTATGGAATACTATAACAGCGAAATCTCCGAAAGAACATTTTTAGAAGAATACCTAGACGGTTATCAGGGCGCTATTGACGCTGGAGTTACAATGGCGATGACATCATTTAACTCCTTAAACCGCATTCCTTCATCAGCTAACAAATGGCTTATGCGTGATATTCTGCGTGATAAAATGGGCTTTGACGGTGTCTTAATCTCCGACTGGGCGGCTGTAGAAGAGCTTATCAACCACACAATTGCTGAAAATAAAGAAGAGGCATCATACCTTGCAATAAACGCAGGCGTTGATATAGATATGATGACCTTGTGCTACGCGCATAATCTCAAAAAGCTCGTAGAAAGCGGCAGAGTAAGTGAGAGCCTTATCGACGAAAGCGTTCTCAGAATTTTAGAGCTTAAAAATAAACTCGGCTTATTTGAAAATCCGTATAAGGATGCTAATGAAGCTGATGAAAAGGCGCTTATTCTCTGTGATGAGCACAGAGCGCTTGCAAGAAAAGCGGCAGTAAAATCATTTGTAATGCTAAAAAATGAAAGCCTTTTGCCGATTGACGACTTTTCAGAGGTAGCCTTTATCGGCCCGTTCACAGATAACCGCCAGATGTATGGCGCATGGTCATGGGTAGATAACGAGGGCGATACTAAAACGATCGCTGAAATGCTCAAGTCGCGTAATATCCCCGCAAAAACTGCAAACGGCTGCAGCGTTTTAGGCGCTGGTGTGAGAGTAAAGGGCTATCGAGAGAGTATGACAGCTGACGAAGAACAAAAGCTTATTGCTGAAGCTGTAGCTCTTGCTAAAAGCTCAAAAACAGTAGTTTTATGTATCGGTGAGCATAGAATGCAAACGGGCGAGGCGGCAAGCAGAACGAATATCGAGCTTCCCGACATTCAGAAAAAACTGCTTGATGAGGTTTATAAGGTAAATGAAAATATCGTTCTGGTCATCTTTGCGGGCAGACCGATAGTTTTAAGCGAAATTGAGAAAAAAGCAAAATCAATTTTGTATGTATGGTATCCGGGAACTGAGGGCGCAAATGCAATTATTGATGTTTTATCAGGCGTTGAAGCTCCGTCAGGTAAGCTCTCAATCAGCTTTCCACGTTCATCAGGTCAGTGTCCTGTGACATACCGCAGATACTCAACGGGTCGTCCTTCAAACCCTAAGGCAGATTTCAACTACGCCTCAGGCTATATTGATACTCCGATTGATGCTCTGTATCCGTTCGGCTTTGGTTTAACCTATACCGATTTTGAAATAAGTGAGGTTTCGCTCTCATCTGATACTCTGACTGCTAACAGCAGTATTACAGCCTCAGTAAAGGTTAAAAACACAGGCAAAAGAGCAGGCGAGCAGGTAGTTCAGATGTATATAAAAGACTGCTTTGCATCAGTTATAAGACCTATAAGAGAGCTCAAGGGTTTTGAGAAAATCTATCTTGAGCCAGGTGAAGAAAAGACAGTTACATTTACTATCACAGAGAAAATGCTTCGTTTTTACAATATCAATATGCAAAAATGCTCAGAGAGTGGTAAGCATATCGTATTTATCGGCTCTGACAGCGATACTCAGAACAGCGCTGAATTTTCTCTTGTGTAATCTAACAAGATATTATATCTGCTTTTTAGTCAAAACTGCCTTTGAAAAATCCTCTCAGATGTGTTAAAATTGTTATATATGTAATAGGTGTCATCTGAAAGGCAAGGTAGATTATGAGTTTTGAAATAGGTGAGTATGTAGTATATTGCGGTATCGAGATATGTAAGCTCTTAAGATACGAGAAAATGGCTATGGGCAATACAGAGCGTGAATACTGCGTCCTAGCGCCTATTGAAAACAATAAGTCATCATATTTTGTACCCGTCGATTTAAAGGATGAAAAATTAAGAAAGCTGCTCACCAAGGATGAGGTGCTCTCGCTTATCGATGAAATGTCGTCAGCGCAGGGCGAGTGGTCAAACAATATGACAGAGCGCAAGAATATGTACTCAAAAATTCTTCACTCAAACAATTATCATGACCTCATAAAGCTTTTGAAATCGATCCACGATGAAGCATTAAAGCGTCAGTCGGAAGGCAAGCATCTGCCAAGCATAGATGAAAAAGCCCTCAAATCCGCAGAACAGCTTTTACATCACGAGTTCTCGATAGTTCTCGGTATCCCCCTCAACGAAATCCCCGACTTCATCGAACAAAGAGTGAATAGGTAAAACCTCAAAGCGATAATCAAACAAAAGACTGACAAAACTGTTAGTCAACTAACAAAGTGCATAGTAAAATCATATACCAAACGAACCCCCACCGTCATTAAAAAATGATGCGTGGGGGTTTGTTTTATCTGTACAAAATAATGCCCTGAATGTCGAAAACTTTTGTTGCATTGTGTCGAAATTTGTGATAATATGTAAATAAGAGATAAAATTACCGTTTATTCTATAAAAATTAATCTATAAAAACAAAAAACTCCACATAAGTGGAGTCAGTTTTCACACACTGTGAATTCGCAAATGCGATGAGTTCGCTAAAAGCTTATTTGAACTTGTAGTGCAATCCTAAATGGTAGTTTAAGATTATCTTAATTATAGCACGTTTTTTTGATTTGTCAATAGTAAATTTTATTCTGGAGGGATTTACATGAAAAACAATGGGAACAATTTGAAATGCAGTGATTATTATGTTGGTATTGATGCCGGTTCAAATTCACTCGGCTTTGCTGCTACTGATATAAATTATAATGTACTGCGTTTCAAGGGAAATGCTATGTGGGGAGTTCGTCTGTTTGACGAGGCGTTAACCGCTGAGGGAAGGCGTAATGCCCGTACTTCACGCAGAAGACTTGCAAGACTCAAACAACGACTGTTTTTATTGGAAATGCTTTTTGCTGAAGAAATAGCAAAGGTTGATCCTAATTTTATAATCAGAATGAGGGAGAGCTTTTTGCATATTGAGGATAAATCTGATGGAATTGGCAAATACTCTGTATTCAACGATCTGCATTATACAGATAAGGATTTCTCAGCTGATTTTCCGTCTATGTATCATTTGAGAAGCAAACTCATTCATTCAGATGAAAAGATGGATATACGTTTAGTTTATCTTGCTATTCATCATATCATAAAAAGCAGAGGACATTTTTTGTTTGATACCGGTACAGGTGAAACAGAGAGAACGTTGTCATATATGCTAGGTGAACTCAAGAATCATCTTGTTGATCAATACGATACCGAACTCAATATTACCGACCAATCGCTTTTTGAAAAAGAAATGCTCAATAACAAAACAGGTATTTCAGAAAAGAAAAAGAGACTCACAAAACTAGTAGCAATTGACAAGAATAAGGATGACCTGCTGATAAATATACAGACTGTAGTAGCTGCACTGGCAGGCAGTACTGTTAAACTTTCTGACTTGTATTGTGACGATGATTTAAAGAATGCTGAGATAAAGAGTATTGTTCTTAAGAATAACATCGATGAAGTATATGACAAATTATGCGAGATTCTTGATACTAAAGCTGAGCTTATTATGGTGATGAAGTCTGTTTATGATATTGCCAGACTTCAGATTATCAAGGGTGAATACACATATATTTCAGACGCTAAAATTGCTTTGTATGAAAAGAATCGTGAAGATCTAAAAAAACTTAAGAGCTATGTAAAAGAAAACTATCCTGAAAAATACAAAATGATTTTTTCTGAGAAAAAGGACAAGCTTAACAATTTCAGTGCATATAGCGGATATAAGCTCAGAAGCGGAGCTTACACATGCAATCAGGAAGATTTCTGCGCTTTCTTAAAATCAACTCTGCCCGAATTATCAAAATCAGAAAAGTATAAGGATATATATACTCAGATTGAGAATAAAACATTTTTGACAAAGCTCAAAGGTACAGATAATGGTACTATTCCAAACCAGCTGCATAAGGCTGAACTTGAAAAAATCCTTGAGAATTCAAGTAAGCATTATGATTTCTTGAATGCTACAGATGAAGAAGGAATATCAGTAAAGGATAAAGTGCTGAGTATTTTCTCATATAAGATTCCATACTATGTAGGTCCTCTGAATAAGAATTCCAAAACTGGTTGGGTAGTGAGAAGAGATGGCAAGGAATCTGAAAAAATCTATCCTTGGAATTTTGAAAATGTAGTTGATACTCAGCAAAGCTCAAAGAAATTTATGGAAAAACTTATAGGCAGATGCAGTTATACTGCGTTGCCTGTATTGCCAAAGGATTCATTGATTTATAGCGAGTTTACTGTATTAAATGAAATAAACACACTTGCTGTAAACGGAAAGCCAATTACAACTCAAGCCAAGAAGCTGATATTTGAAAATCTGTTTGTAAATTCATGTAAAAAGGTAACAAAGAAATCTATCCTTGAATGTCTTTGCTCAAATGGTCTTGCAAAAAAGGATGATAATATTACAGGTGTTGATGATGTTATCAAGTCGAAACTAAAATCATATCATGACCTTAAGTTTATTTTTGAAAAGACAAGTGATAAAAATTTAATTGAAGAGATTATCAAGATGGTTGTTGTCTTTGGCGATGATAAGAGAATGCTCAGAAGATGGCTCAGGGATAACTGCAGTATGCTCGATGATAATGATTTTTCAAAAATCTGTCGTCTCAAATATAAAGACTGGGGCAGACTCTCAGAGGAGTTTTTATGTAATACTTATCATACAGATATTAATGGTGAAGCATATTCTGTTATGGATATGCTTATGAATACAAATAATAATCTGATGCAGCTTTTATCTTCGGAATACAGCTTTGCTAATGAGGCTGAAAAGCTAAGGGCAGAAGTAACGGGCGGTAATAACAGCGTAAAATCTATGCTTGATGATATGTATGTTTCACCAGCTGTAAGAAGAACTATCTGGCAGACTCTCAGAATAGTTGATGAGATTGTTGATATCAAAAAATCAGCGCCATCAAAGATATTTATTGAGGTGGCCAGAGGTGATATCAACGAGAAAAAGGAGAGAAAAGTTTCCAGAAAAGACCGACTTATCGAGCTTTATAAGAGCTGTAAAATGCAGAGCGATAAGCTGTTTGAAATGTTGAATGCCGAGGATGAAAACAAATTGCGCAGTGATAAGTATTATCTTTATTATGCGCAGTTTGGTAAATGTATGTATTGCGGTAAACCTATTGATATTACAAAGCTTGGCGAAAATGGCGTTTATGATATTGACCATATTTATCCACGTTCAAGAATCAAGGATGATAGCATTGATAACAGAGTTCTGGTACATAGCGAAGAAAACAGAACAAAGTCAAATTCATACCCTATCTCGCAGTCTGTAAGAGAGAATATGAAAGCTTTCTGGTCTGAACTTAAGAATAAGGGACTCATATCTGAAAAGAAGTATGACAGGCTTGTCAGAAATACAGAACTCACAGAGAAAGAATTATCTGAGTTTGTAGCCCGTCAGCTCGTTGAAACTCAGCAGTCAACCAAGGCGCTTGCAACAATAATAAAACATCTTTATCCAAAAACCAGAATCGTATACTCAAAGGCATCAAATGTCAGTGAATTCAGACAGAGCTTTGATATAGTAAAATGCCGTGATGTAAACGATCTTCATCATGCTAAGGATGCATATCTCAACATTGTTGTAGGAAATGTATATGACACAAGATTTACTGAAAATTTCTTTATGAATATAAAGAATGAAAAGTACAGTCTCAATAAAATTTTTGAATTTGATACACCTGGGGCGTGGGATAAAGAAAACAGTATAAAGACTGTAAAGAAGTATATTGAAAAGAATAATATACTCTATACCAGAATGCCTCATGAGGTCAAAGGTCAGCTGTTTGATCTTCAGATTATGTCGGCTACAAAAGGTCAGTTGCCAATCAAAAATGGACTTGATATTGATAAATACGGTGGCTATAATAAAGTATCAGGTTCGTATTTCTGCGTTGTAGAGCATACTGATAAAAAGGGTAAAAGGATCAGAACGATCGAACCTGTATATATTTATAAAAAGCAGTTGTATGAGTCTGCTTCTATCGAATACTGTAAGAGTGAACTTGGTTTGACAGATCCGGTCATTATTGCAAAGCAGGTAAGATTCGACGCATTGCTTGAGCTCGATGGTATAAGAATGAACATAACCGGCAGAACGGGCGATAGTTATGTCTACAAGCACGCTTACCAATTGGCAATTGATGAAAAACATCTGAAATACATTAAGAATATAATAAAATATATTACAAGATGTTCTGAAGCGAAGAAGGAATTGGATATATCTCAATATGACTACATAAGTCAGGAAGAGAATGCAGAGCTTTATGATTGGTATCTGCAAAAACTCAATACCAGAATTTACTCTGCTCTGTTTAAAACAATGGCTACACAATTAAATGAAAGTAAGAGCAAATTTGAAAACCTATCGTTGAATGAGCAGTGTTATGTATTGATTGAGATTCTAAAAGCGTTCAGATGTGACAGACAGTGTCCAGACCTGACAAAGCTGTCAGGACCGGCAACAGCAGGTATAGTTAGGGCAAACAAGAAAATATCGGGCTTGGTGTCTGCAAAACTTATTAATCAGTCGCCAACAGGACTTTTCGAGACAGAAATTGATTTATTGAAATAAGGTGAATTTATGAGCTGGAGGGTAGTGTCAGTATCAAGCAGAGCAAAACTCGACTACAAAATGGATTATCTGGTAGTCAGAACAGAGGAAGAAACCAGAAGGATACATCTGAGTGAAATATCTGTTCTTTTGATAGAATCAACAGCAGTATCGATGACAGCATATCTTTTATGTGAACTGCTGAAAAGAAAAATCAATGTTTTGTTCTGTGATGAAAAGCGCTACCCGTTCAGCCAGCTTTTACCTTTATATGGCAGTCATGATACCAGCCTTAAATATCGTAATCAGATACTCTGGAGTCAGGAAATAAAAGACCAGGTATGGAAAGAGATTATCACTCGCAAGATCAGAGGGCAATCAGCGGTATTACATAAATATGATATGCCTGAAGAAAAGCTGTTATTATCGTATATCCCCCAGATTCAGCCTGCAGATCTGACCAATAGAGAAGGACATGCTGCAAAAGTTTATTTCAATGCACTGTTTGGCATGGATTTTTCAAGGAGAGGAGAGAATGTAATAAATGCTGCACTCAATTATGGTTACAGTATAATCTTGTCAGCAGTATCTAGAGAGATAGCTACATGTGGTTATTCGATGCAGATAGGTGTTTTTCATGATAATATGTATAACTGCTATAATCTCGCAAGCGATCTTATGGAGCCGTTCAGACCCTTTGTTGACAACGAAATAAAAGGAACAGAATTTTCAGAACTTGACCATGATACCAAAATCAAGCTTATAAACATACTTAATAAACAGATCTATATTGACGGGAGAGTAAGATATATGTCAGCAGCAATCGGAGTATATGTAAAGAGCGTTTTTGAAGCACTGAATCTGAAAGACTTGTCTTTACTGAAGTTTCCTGTATATGAGTTATAGATTTATGAGAATGATATTGTTTTTCGATCTGCCGGTAGATACAGTAAAAGCCAGAAAAGAGTATACAAAATTCAGAAAATTTCTGATAAAAAGCGGATTTATGATGATGCAGGAATCAGTATACTGCAAGCTTGTTCTGAATAATACTGTAGCAAAGTCTGTGGCAGATAGTATAAGAAATAATAAACCGTCAGAAGGGCTCATACAGCTCCTGATAATTACCGAAAAACAGTATTCTGATATGGAGTTTATATTAGGAAATTACAAGGGAGATATAATTGATTCCGACGAAAGGTTTGTTGAGTTATGAAGCTTGCGTATTATGATTTTGAAAAGCCGATTGAGTTCGCGGAAAATAAAATTAATATCCTTGTTATAGAAAATCCAAAAATGTATCGTAGAATTATAGGTGAAATATACGCTCAATGCAGTGGTGAAAACGGTAGTTTTGTTTTCTCTGAAAACAACAGTATTCTTGAAATGTCAAAGTATGTCGAGATCATTACCAACCCGCTTTTTGTTGAAATTAATTCAAAAAAGCTGTTGAATAAACTGAATACATATTGCAATCAGCTGTGTAATGAAAGCTTTGATGATACATATAATCTGATAGGCGAAATAAATGAAATGGCGTCCAGAATAAAGGTGTTGTCAGAGTATAGCATTACATATTCAGATGTTTTTGATTTTTCGTCTGTTATTAAATTGCTTGATTTCAGATTCGAAGCTGATGATATATCATTTTGTGAAAAACAGCTTGAGTATATTAAAATATCTACTGATTTTCTGAAAACAAAACTATTTGTTTTTGTAGGGCTCAGGTCATTTATGACCAATGAGGAAACAAAAAAGTTTTATGATAATCTCTGTTATAGTAAATATACTGTGCTGCTTATCGAACAGCATTATTCAGGCAGGATAGATGACAGAGAAAACTTTGTAATTATTGATAATGATTTATGTGAAATATAAATCAGAAATGCTACAATTTAGATAACACCCGCTTTTGTAGTAGCGGTCTCACCTTGCAGATTTACGGAATTTGAGGTTTGAGAGTAGTGTAATCCTAAATGGTAGTAAAACTATTTGTTAGTTGACTAACAGACATACTTTTGTTTGAGAGTAGTGTAATCCTAAATGGTAGTAAAACCATAGTTTCCAAGCGTGTCTATGCTTTCCTGTTTGAGAGTAGTGTAATCCTAAATGGTAGTAAAACGAGTTCAAAATGATATTATTTATTTTGAGAGTTTGAGAGTAGTGTAATCCTAAATGGTAGTAAAACTTATCGAAATTATGAAAAACCGAGATTTAGGTTTGAGAGTAGTGTAATCCTAAATGGTAGTAAAACAAAATAGATGAAATGAATATCGGTCTGGCGGTTTGAGAGTAGTGTAATCCTAAATGGTAGTAAAACTTCTGCTTCTGAGAAACTGATACCGACCCTGTTTGAGAGTAGTGTAATCCTAAATGGTAGTAAAACCTCTTTGTTGAACGTAATATTGGCATCAGGGTTTGAGAGTAGTGTAATCCTAAATGGTAGTAAAACAGCTTCTTTGACGTATCATGTGAATCCACTGTTTGAGAGTAGTGTAATCCTAAATGGTAGTAAAACTGTTTCAGCTGAATTTAAACTCTCGCGCTTGTTTGAGAGTAGTGTAATCCTAAATGGTAGTAAAACCCGACTGTGAATACATACAGAACTCCAAAAGTTTGAGAGTAGTGTAATCCTAAATGGTAGTAAAACGGTCATTAACGCAAGCGTGGTCTTTGTCAGGTTTGAGAGTAGTGTAATCCTAAATGGTAGTAAAACTTCTGAAAATTGTTTTGAAATATTGTCATTGGTTTGAGAGTAGTGTAATCCTAAATGGTAGTAAAACACGGCTATCATATACAATAGGTCTACCCGTGTTTGAGAGTAGTGTAATCCTAAATGGTAGTAAAACAATGCTATATATGACGGGTAATGGCTGTAGGTTTGAGAGTAGTGTAATCCTAAATGGTAGTAAAACTATCACGCCCTAACATGATTCAACCATCGCGTTTGAGAGTAGTGTAATCCTAAATGGTAGTAAAACGTACTATTCAATTCTGATTGACAGCACCGAGTTTGAGAGTAGTGTAATCCTAAATGGTAGTAAAACCTGAAACTCTTTCAGGTAGCTCATTTTCTTGTTTGAGAGTAGTGTAATCCTAAATGGTAGTAAAACAGAAATTATCTCTCTACCCTTACAATATAGGTTTGAGAGTAGTGTAATCCTAAATGGTAGTAAAACTTATGAATTAGAGGGTATTATGGATTATAGGTTTGAGAGTAGTGTAATCCTAAATGGTAGTAAAACTTGATTTTTCTACGCAATCAGAATCTATTCGTTTGAGAGTAGTGTAATCCTAAATGGTAGTAAAACTACTCATTAAATATATCGCCTACCAGTAAAGTTTGAGAGTAGTGTAATCCTAAATGGTAGTAAAACTAGAAAACAGCTAAACACTAACATGAGCAAGTTTGAGAGTAGTGTAATCCTAAATGGTAGTAAAACATTCACAAGCTTATAATGACTTAATTGTTAGTTTGAGAGTAGTGTAATCCTAAATGGTAGTAAAACTAACTGTTTTGATGATATTGAATGGGCTGAAGTTTGAGAGTAGTGTAATTCTAAATGGTAGTAAAACTAATTGTCAGTAGCAAAAACATTAGACCATGTTTGAGAGTAGTGTAATCCTAAATGGTAGTAAAACTGGAAGATATGAATGATGGTGCAAACGTTGGTTTGAGAGTAGTGTAATTCTAAATGGTAGTAAAACTACTCAAAAAATCAGCAAATGGCGGAACGCGTTTGAGAGTAGTGTAATTCTAAATGGTAGTAAAACATTGTTTATTACAGTTTGGACAATGAATCAGTTTGAGAGTAGTGTAATTCTAAATGGTAGTAAAACTTTCGTTGAAGCCTGTATCGAGGCGACGCTGTTTGAGAGTAGTGTAATCCTAAATGGTAGTAAAACTGTTAGCTGACTAACAAAGTGCATAGTAAAATCATATACCAAAACGAACCCCCACCGTCATAAAAATGACGCCTGGGGGTTTGTTTTTATATTACTTATTCTGTCTGTGCGCTATCGTCTATATCGCCTTTAGGGAATTTCTTTCGCATGAAGTAGAAGCATGCAAGATGCACAAGGAAGGTTATTGCCCAGGAAAGCGGGTAGGATAGGAAAAGCATTGCTATTGTGTGATACTTTTCGATTTTAAAGATTGTAAAAATCCAGAGTATTCTCAGACCACACGCACCGAGCAGGGAAACGATGGTCGGCGCTACAGCGTAGCCCATACCTCGTATTGAGCCGACAATACAGTCCATAATTCCGCAAAGAAAATACAGACAGCATACATACTGCATTCTGATAATGCCCGCATCAATTACTTCAGGGCGCTTATCGTAGATTGAAAGAAGCGGTTTTGCGAGTAAAAATGCGATATTGCCAAATATAAGCCCTGCCGCCGCCGCACAAGCGCAGGAGATAAATGCAATCTTGTTGACTCTTGAAAACTTTTTAGCACCGATATTCTGGCTGACAAACGTGAGCGCTCCCTGTGAAAAGGCGTTCATTGAAACCCAGATAAAGCCCTCAATACTTGCCGCTGCCGCAGAGCCTGCCATAACTATTGAGCCAAAGCTGTTGATAGATGACTGGATAACTACGTTTGAAAGTGAAAAGCATACGCCCTGAAAGCCCGCAGGCACACCGATTGACAACAGCTTCTTTGTAATTGCCACATCAAGCGAGAGCTTTTTGAAATCAAAATGAAATTCATCAGTTTCTCTGATAAGACAAAGAATAATCAAAAATGCCGAAACGCACTGCGAGATGACGGTAGCAAGCGCTACACCCGCAACGTCCATTTTCAGAACAATTACAAAGATAAGGTTTAAAACAACGTTTATAACACCCGCAAAGGTGAGAAAATACAGCGGTCTTTTTGTATCGCCCTTTGAGCGCAGGATCGAGCTGCCGAAGTTGTAGATCATCATAGCAACCATACCTGCAAAGTAAATTCTCAGATAAAGCGTTGAAAGCGGTAAAACGTCCTCAGGCGTTTTCATAAGCAGCAAGAGCTTATCGGCAAACAAAACGCCTACAACAGTCAGTATCGCGCCGCTTATGATACTGAGTAAAATCGATGTGTGAATAGTTTTTTCAACCTTCTCAGAATCCTTAGCACCCATATAATGCGAGGTTAAGATGTTAGCGCCCGTTGAAAGTCCGAGAAAAAGGTTTGTCATTAAGTTTACAAGCGATGAAGTCGAGCCTACTGCAGCTAATGACTGGTCTGAAGCAAAGTTGCCGACTACTACAATGTCTGCAGCATTGAATAAAAGCTGTAAAACACTAGACAGCATTAAAGGCAATGCCAGCTTCAAGAGTTTTGGCAGAATAGGTCCGCTTGTCATATCTATTTTATAAGTCTTAGCCATATAAATTTCTCCTTTATATGCTTATTATACGCCCCAAAAAAATTAAAGTCAATCAATAAAACGCCGTATTTAAGCGGTTTTTACCGCCCAAAAACAGCGTTTTAGCTAATAGTATTTAATAGATTAAAACAATTCGTCAAGCAGAGTATAGTATCTTAGCTTTTCAAAATCAGGCTTTATGCCTAGTGCTTCAAACAGCATATCAGGGTTAAAATCAGGGTAAACCTTGCCGCCGAAGGTGCCGTCAAAATTGTGCTTGAGGCTTCTGTATAAAAGCGCAATATCCCGCCATTTATCGCCGATACCCGTATCGCCTAAATCGATAAATCCCGAAAGCTTATCATTTTCAAAGAAAACATTTGGCAGGCAGAAATCTCCGTGAGATAAACAAGGCTCATACGATGGCCT
>CALBJC010000050.1 GCA_937892655.1 uncultured Clostridia bacterium
CAACCTTGTTGATGAAACGGGGAAAATAATACACAGCGGTATTGCAAAAAGCTATGGTATAAACCATTATCGTTATCATACATCCTGCCCGCCAACCGCTGCATTTGAAGCGGCAGACTTAGTCGGTATCTATATGGAGCCTCAGCTTCCGTTCTGGGGAACACTCGCAGGAGAGGGCGATGAAAATTTTGAAGAGCAAAAGCCTGAGCAGGAATACCTTATTTCAGAGGGCGAGCGCATTTTAGAGGCATACGGTAACCATCCGTCATTTTGTATGATGTCGCTTGGTAACGAGCTTTGGGGCAGTGAAAAGCGCCTGGCAGAAATTTTGAGAAAATACAAGGCTCAAGATGACAGACATCTTTATTCTCAGGGCTCAAACAACTATCAGTGGTGTCCTAAAATCTTTGAAGAGGATGACTACTTTGTAGGTGTTCGATTTGATATTTCAAGGCAGATAAGAGGTTCATACGCTCAGTGTGACGCGCCGCTTGGCTTTATTCAGACTCAGCGCCCTGCAACAAACCATAATTATGATGACGCTATCTTGCCAAAGGTTATTTCAGATAAGGCAGATAACCTTGGCGGTGAGATCGAAATTCAGTATGGTACAGGTGTTAAGAAGGTTAAGGCTGAAAGCTTAGGTGAGGTATTTGTTCCTTCAATCCCTGTTGTTACTCACGAAATAGGTCAGTATGGCGTGTTCCCGAACTTTGATGAGATAAAAAAGTATACAGGCGTTACCCGTGCTGCAAACTTTGAGATTTTCAGAGATAAGCTTGAAAAAGCGGGTATGCTTGATATGGCTGAAAAGTTTTTCAAGTGTTCAGGTGCATTGGCTGTAAACTGCTATAAAGAAGAGCTTGAAGCGGCTGTACGTTCTGAAAATGTTTCAGGCTATCAGATTCTTGATATTCAGGATTTCAACGGTCAGGGTACAGCGCTTGTAGGTATTCTTGACTCATTTATGGATTCAAAGGGACTTATTACCGATGAGGGCTGGAGAGAGTTCTGCTCAGATGCTGTTGTTATGGCTCATTTCGATAAGTTCAATTTCAAATCAGAAGAGAAGTTTTTTGCTGATATTTCACTTGCGTGGTACAGAGATTATGACCTTTGCGATAAGCTCGTTTCATGGAGCGTAAAAAACGGCAATGAAGAAATCTCATCAGGTATTTTAACTGTTGATAACGCAACAGCAGGCCTTAATAAGCTTGGCTCAATCAGCTTTGATATGCCAAAGGCTGATAAAACCCAAAAGCTTTTACTTGAAATTAAAATCAAAAACGAATGCGTTAAAAATCATTATGATTTATGGGTTTACCCTGAATATGATGTGACAGCGCTTGCTGAAGAAAAGCTCACAATCGGCGATAAGACAGTTTACATTACAGAAGATTTCAACAAGGCAAAAGAGCTTTTGGCAGATAATCAGAAGGTTTTATTGCTTCAGGGTGAAATTGAAGATGATAAGAAGATAAAGGGTGCATACTGTACCGATTTCTGGAATTTCCCGATGTTCTCATCAATTTCAAGAAGTATGCAAAGACCTATCCCTGTAGGTACAATGGGTATGGTTATTGACAATACTCATCCTGCAGTATCAGCCTTTGCAACAGACTGCTTTACAACTCAGCAGTGGTTTGACATCGTTGAAAACGCAGACTGCGCAATTTTAGACGATACAGATATCAGACCTATCATTCAGATGATTGATAACGCTGACAGAAATCACAAGCTTGGTATTCTGTTTGAAACTACAAAGCTTGGCGGAAAGCTTTTGGTTTGCACATCAAGACTTCTTGACATCCCGTCAAGAGTAGAGGTTTCAGCATTTGCAAAGAATATTCTTGATTACATTATGTCAGATAATTTCTAACAAAAAACTCCTGTGGAAAACCACAGGAGTTTTAATTTTATAATGTGTAATTTGTAATGTTATCTTTTGCTCTGAAAAGCGCTATACGGAAATTTTCGCAATCCTTTTTGGAAAAGCTTCTCATATCAACTGCGATACTGCCACCCGCATATTCGATGCGAAGAACTCTTCTTGCGCCGATGAATGCTGTAAGCATAAGTATCAGACCAACCGCAAAGGTGCCAATCACAACAGCAGTAGCGCTTGACTGTTCGCCGAGTGAGGCAAAAATTGCAATTGATGTAAACATAAGTATAATGCCCAAAACAAGTAGGGCAACATTGAATACTCTGAAAATACCTACACTTGTGATTTCCTTTAAGTCTACAACCTGAGTTGTCTTACAGTGACCGAGTGTTTCAAGAGTTTTGCCCTTGTAGTATACGCGCTTGTTTGTGATAGCCGCAGCGTTTGAGGCGATACCGCCGCCTGCCAAAAACATCTGCGCATAACCCTTACCCATCTGGAATAAAACCTTTTCATCCTCGCTTATGAACATACCTTCCTTGTCAGCCTGGCTGTAAACCTGCTTCTGAGGCTCTGCTTCTGTTGTGTTTACAGTCTGCGCGTCGCAGATTGAACAGATACCGTTTTCCAGTGTGTTGCCGCATTTGCTACAAAAATTTGCTGCCATATAAAATCCTCCTGTCTGTTGCAAAGTAGCATATAAAATAATTATACCACTTAATGAGTTTATCGTCAATAAAAAGGCACTCTTATCGAGTGCCTTTTATCAGTTTTTAATTTCAAATTCCTTCTGACCTAAAACGCTTCTTCTGAGCTTATCCATTCTTATATCGAGTGATGCGCTTATGTTTGCGCATTCGTAAAGCTCCTTTGCCATTTCTTCTGTAAACTCAACATCCTTTTTGTATCTGAGCTGATGCTCAAGAGTTGCCCAGAAATCCATAGCGATGGTTCTCAGCTGAATTTCAACTTTCATTTTTCTTTTCTGACTTGATAAGAATATCGGAACCTCAACAATAAGATGCAAGCTTCTGTAGCCGTTTGGCTTTGGCTTTGCAATATAGTCCTTGAGAGATATAAGAGTAATGTCATCCTGCCTTACCAGAGCGTCAGCAAGCTTGTATACGTCCTCAGGGAACGAGCATATAACTCTGACCCCCGCAACGTCGCTTAAATTCTCTTCTATTGCTGAAACTGAAAAAGGCAGCCCCTTTCTCTGCATTTTCTCCTGAATGCTGTCAATTGATTTGATTCTTGATTTGATAGAGCTGATAGGGTTTCGGTCAAACTCGAGTGAAAACTCTTCGTTTAAAACGTGAAACTTCGTTTCAATCTCCATCATAGCGCACTTGTAGTAAGACATAAGTCTTTCAAATTTCTTGACCTTTCTGTGAACAACATCAAGGTTTGAGATGTTATAAAGCTCTAAGAGCTTATCCTGTATGACCTGTTCTTCTGTATTTTTTAACTGTTCCATTTTTTTCTCCTATTCATCTTCAATGAAATCATCGATTGTTGTTAAACCAAAGCTTTTTAGTGGCGATGCATTTTCTTCTTTTCTGATATCATGCATAATCGAAATGTGGTCGCCTGCTACGTTTTCAAGGCTTTTTCTGTATGTTTCAAGCTCTGCTAAGGCAAAAGCATACTCAATAAACAGTCTGCCGCCTCTGAAGGCGTCTATGATACCAAACATAATAATCTGATCCTTGAGCCTTTCAACTCGCTTTTCAAGACGTGCCAGAGTGTCACCGTTGAAATGATTGTAGCTTGAAGATAGCTTATCAAAAACAGCGTCTGCGTTTTCCTGCTTGTATCTGTCCTCTGCGATTTTATCAAGAAGCCAGCGTACTCGTTCTGATAGCTTATCCTTAGTGACTATGATATAATCTTCATAGCTGTGATAATCACTGCCGTTTGCAAAATCAGTATGTACTACACCAGTTTTGCCTGATAAGAAATAAAAGTTTTCTACTGACATTACAGAGTCAATATACTTGTCTATCATTTCAAAGATAACCGCGTCTGAAGTGCCTAAAAAGCCTTCTATGTCATCATGGCAAAGGTTCTTTTTAATCCACATCTCAAGTGCAATGTTATTGCCTATAGCACCGCTTATTTTTAAAAACTTGTCTTTTGCAGATTTTACAGTATCCCTATAAACTGAATCTAAAGCATCGGTATAGCTTGTTGATGAAAATACAGAAAGAGCCGTTACAGCAACTCTGATCTTTTCTTCATCAGTAACATTCTCAACACAATATGCAGCGATCTTATCTTTTATAGCGTGGTCGATGCCAAGATACTTTGCGGTTTCAAAGGTCGAAACGTCAGCAAAACCGAGATGCAGAGCTATAATATAAATCTCACTGTTGAAAGGGCAAAGCTCGAATGCTTTTATGAGAACTGCTCTTTTATTATCAGAGCCTTCAAGCTCTCTTAAAGCATCAAATGATGCTTTTATGTCATATTCCTTAATGCGTGAAAAATCATAAACGCCTGCATCATTGATAGCCTTGAGCTGAAACTGCAAAAGCTCGTTGCAAAATGTTCTGAGCGCAGTTAAAACAACAGGGAAGTATTCTTCTTTTAAAAAGGTGTTTGTCTGTGCCTCAAGCTCCGGCTTTGTGAGCATGTAGTTTGATCGTAGCTTTCTCATGTGAGGAGTAGTATCTTCGCAAACCTTAAAAAGCATCTTGTAGCCGTCGCTGTTGTTTATAAACCCAACTGCGTTGCCAAAGGTGATTTTATCCTTTGCCAGATCCTGCGCTACATCGTTTGTTATCTGAAGCATTTTCATTTTATAATATGAGATACTTTCGGTTGAAGCGTTATGCCATTTGTTCTGCTCATAAGCCTTGTTATAAACATCAAGCAGCCTGTCCTCATAAATATTGAATTTAAGAGTATACCTTACAAAATCATCAATATCAGCAGGAAACAAAAAGCTCTGCCCTAAAAAACCAAGTGAAATATCGCCACTCAAAATCTACACCACCACAATCAAAAATGTTTATTATGTTAAGTATACATTATTTTGAAACGAATTGCAATACAAATATCAAGAGGGGGCACAAGGAACAGATACTCGGGCATAATATTCTGAAAAAACAATGTTTACACAACAGCGGGCACCTTTTTTGACGAAATGATGCTTATAAAAACAAATAAAAAAACAGCATAAAAGAGCTTTGCAAACTGCAAAAGCCCGATTTTACGCTGTTTTTTAAAAAACAAAACCGCCTTGATTACTCAAAGCGGTTTAAAAAAGTTATTGGCTGGGGCACAAGGATTCGAAAGTGGTAAGATATAAAAGGATATTATCCGCAGTCCGTTTTTGATGCCATTTTCAGCTTGCTTTTGGTGCCCCTGAGGAAAAAGGAGAAATGTGCACGCTTAGTAGTATGTCGGTTTTATCTGATAAAATGGAACGGACGAGAGGGGGAGAGGGGAGCTTGCTTCCGTCTGCCCCTTTCGGTAGTGAAATGACATCAGATAAAATGCGTGCGGAAAGGTGGAGTTTGTGCAACATTTTGCCCCAAGAGCAAAATGTTCACAAAACTACCTTGTAGCAAAGCAAGACAGACGAGCTTCAAGGCTCAAATAAAAACACGCAGACAGGGAGAGCAACTGCTCGACCGCTTCTGCGTGTTGTTTTTATTTGAGTTTCTTGATGAGTTCTTCTAATGCTTTTTTCTGTTGGTCGCCCTCTGTGTTCTCCTCTGAGAGATAACAACCTTTTTTGTTTTCAGTTCTGCCACAGAGATAGTCTAAAGATACGTTGTAGTAGATAGCTAATCTAACAAGGGCTTCTATTGGTATGTTATTATGAGCGTTTTCGTAACCTGAATAAGTGAGTACCTTAATGTTAGTAGCGTCAGCGACTTCCTGATGGGTAAGTCTGTGTTCAATTCTTAGCATTTTAACACGCAAGGCAATTTCGGTTTTTCTCTTCTGAATTACTGCTGAGCTATTCGCAAATTCTCTGAAAAGCTCTATTAAAGATTTGTTTTGCATTATATCACCTCAATAGTATTTTATCACAAAATATATCTGAAATCAATAGAAAACTGACAAAATAGATGAAAATATCTGATAAATATTGTGCAACCATCTGAAATAGATGGTAAAATATCTAAAACAGATGGTGTGCTCGGGATAGCTCAAACGAGGGCGGGCGGTTTCTCCGAAAACCGAGAGGTTCGGAGACCGACCGCCGAGAGAGCAAAAGCTGAACATCAGAAAGCCGACAAGGTGTTCAGAGGACGTGCAAAAGTTGGCTTGTGGCGCTACTTGATTAAAGCCACAAATAACACTCAAAAGGATAAAGACAGGAGAAAGGAAAGTGCGTAAACACGCAGAAAGGAGAAAGAATGCTAAACGGATTTAGACAGACAAAAGCAAGTATATCACACAACACTAAAACCAAGCATTACCCTAACGATTATCAGAGGGTAACAGTAGCAAGTGATAACGTGTACTTTGAAAAAGGTTGGGAGAATATAGAGAAAAAAGAAAGAGTTATCCCTACACAGTACGATATGGACGGAGAGAGCAGAAGCGACAGCGTACACAGAGCAAAAGAAGCTGTTTTTGATATAGTTGCACTCAATAGCTTTGACTACTTTGTAACTCTGACACTAAGCCCCGACAAAGTAGACAGGAAAGATACAGAAGCAGTACAGCAGAAGCTGAAAAGCTGGTTAAACAATATGAGAAACAGACAGCACATATCGTATGTGCTTGTAGCAGAGCTTCACAAAAGCGGTGCAATTCATTTTCACGCAGTAATAAGCGGAGATTTGAAGCTCGTTGACAGCGGAACAGTAAAGCACGAAATGTTTGGAAAGCCTGTAAAGATAGATACACTACGCAGACAGGGTATACCGCTAGATAAGGCAGAAACAGTATACAATGTTAAAAATTGGTCGCTCGGTCATTCGACAGCAACCAAGATATACGGAAATCAGATTGCAATAGCAAAGTATCTGACAAAGTATATCACAAAGGATTTTCAGCGTATATTTGGTAATTTCTACTTTGCAGGTGGTAATATCAATAGAAAAGCACAAATAACGCTCTCTGACAGCGATTTTGAAATGGTAGATAGTAAAGAGTATGTTTGCAAGGCAACAGGCGTAAAATTCAAGTATCTAGAGGTTGCAGGGGGTGTTGTTTCGTGATATTCTCTGAATGGTTTGAACAGTTTATGCAGACATACTGCAGAAAAAGTCTTGCTTATGATGTATGGACGGAATACGACAGAATATACAAGAAGCACTACGAAAGCATACGGGATATGGATTTAGACGATATAAAGCCTATGCACGTTAAGGAGTGTATAAACACAGCTATTGAGTACAGCAACAGCCGACAGCGTAAAGTGTACTTTTTGCTTAGCCAAGCGTTTGGAGAAGCTATACTCAATGACATTACTCTGAATAACCCTGTAAAGCGTGTCAGACCGCCAAAGAGGGAGCGAAAGTTCGTTCAAGTGTTCGAGGACGAACAGCTTGCAATGCTGTTCGATACCGACAACCAAACAACAAGAATGTTGAAGCTCGAGCTCTGGACAGGATTAAGACGTGGAGAGCTTCTAGCTTTGGATTGGGATAACATCTATCTGAACGATGGATATATCAAAGTATGTCAGACAGTAGTCAGAACGGAGAACGGAGAGGAGATAAAGAAGACAACCAAAAGCCGACAGGATAGAATAGTAACACTCAATGACAATGCAAAAGAGATTTTGCTACAGATACGAGAAAATGACTTTGAAAGCGGTCTCCTTTTTCGAGGGGATAACGGCAAGCATTTGTCTTTCAGAATGTATCACAAACGATATGCGAAACACTATAAGGCACAACAGGAAAAATATCCAAACTTGCAATACATAAAACCTCACAAGCTCCGCCATACCTTTGCAACGTTTTTACTCAGAAGCGGTGCAGATGTCGAAACTGTGCGGTGTTTGCTCGGTCACAGCGATATATCGACAACGCAAATTTATGTGCACAGCAGTTTTGA
>CALBJC010000051.1 GCA_937892655.1 uncultured Clostridia bacterium
ATGTACCGTGAAGCGGCAGAGAAGATGCTGCATTATCTGATGGAGAAAGCACCGCGGACCGACCGTGGCATTCTCTGTCATAACGAAGTCAGTTTTCACGAAGGGTACTCTGCGAACCAGATCTGGGTGGATTCCATCTATATGGCACCGCCGTTTTTAGCTGTAATGGGTAAGCTCGATGAAGCGCTCTGTCAGATTGAAGGCTACCTTGATTATCTGTATGATGAAAAAACAAATCTTTTATTTCATATCTATGATGCAGGTACAAAGCAGTTTGTCAGAAAAAAGCTTTGGGTTACAGGTATCGGCTGGGCGCTTTTGGGTATGGCAAGGGTAATTGACGTAGCTATTGAAAAAGGCAGGGAAGACATCTCAAAAAAGCTTATTGAAAAAAGCACAAAAATACTCGATGCTCTTTTGAAATACCAACTTCCCGACGGCAGATTTCACGATATAGTTGACGATGAAAATACCTTCATTGACGGTACGGGCGCTATGATGACAGCGGCATTTATCTACCGCGGTTTATATGGCGGCTGGCTCGACGAAAAGTATGAACAAAACGCAAAGCTTGTAATTGATACAATGGATAACTACATTGATGAATTTGGTATTATCCATGAGGTTTGCGGCTGCCCGCATTTTCTTGATGTCGGCACATCCGCCGAATCAATGGCAAGCTATCTTATGATGCACGCTTTTTATGAAAAGTATAGAGGATAATAAAAAACTCCTGCAGTAATGCAGGAGTTTTATTTCATTATAGCAAAAACAATAACCGATAAAGCCAAAACGGGAATAAAGGTGATATAGCTTATAATTCTCAGCGCAATACCCGTCTTTTTGTACTTGGTCTTCTTGAACAGAAAAGTCCCCAGAATATATGGCACAATGCTTGCAATGAGCATAATAATTATAGTTGCAATAATTGCCGCAAAAAGACCTATAAAAGCCATATTATCACCTCGCTATGATTATATCATAACAAAAATGACTCGTCAATCTCAATATAATCCTGCTTTTTTTGTTCTCTGAGCTTTTTTTGGAGTATAGCGATAAATGCGCTGCCGTTGAGCAGTAGTGCGCCAAGCCAAGCCGCAACGCTCGCGAATGCAGTTGCCTTAAAGCCTAAAGCATCAGTAAAGAGTATGATAACAGATATTCTCATTATCATTTCTAAAATTCCCGAAAGCATAGGAAACAGCGGATACCCCATACCCTGAACACCGCTTCTGAAAACAAAAAGACAGTTTAAGAAAATTATAAAAATACCGCATATCGGTAAAAATTCACCGCAGACCTGAATTGAATCAGCGCCGTTGAGCATCGTTCTTGCAAGAACTTTTGGAATAAATATCATAAGCGAGCCAAGAGTTATGTATGAAACAAAAGAAATACTAAGACAAACCTTCAGCCCCTCTTTGATACGGTCGTATTTTTTTGCACCGAAATTCTGACTTGCAAAGGATGACATTGTAAATCCCGCTGTGCAGGATGGGTCCATAAACAGATTGAGTATTCTCATACAAGCTGAGTATGCCGAGGTGTAAACAAGCCCTAAGGTGTTTACAAAATACTGAACGACCATACTGCCTACTGCGGTTACAGAGTTCATAATAGCCATTGCTATACCGTTTTTCAAAAGCAGAGCATACATTGAAAGATCCTGCTCGAAGTCTTCTTTGCAAAGCGATATAATATCAATCTGTCTGAGTCTTGAAAGACAGATGAGGGTTGAAACTATCTGTGAAGCAATTGTTGCAGCCGCAGGACCTTCAACGCCCGTACCCATCGCAAAAACTGTGATACAGTTTAATGCAACATTTATAATTGAAGATGCAATAATTGCCATAAGCGGAGTTTTACTGTCGCCGAGTGCTCTTAAAATCGCAGAGCAAAGATTATATGCAATAGTTGAAAACAAACCGCCAAAAATTATATATCCGTAAATCAGGCTGTCTTTCATAATATCATCTGATGTGTTGAGAATGATAAGAATGCTCTTTAAAGCCACAACACTTATGAATGTCACAACAACAGCGATAAATACAGAGAGCTTTATTGCGCAAGCGATAGCTTTTCTTAACCCATCAAAATCACGAGAACCGTATTTGTGGGCAATAGAAACAGAAAAACCATTTGTAAGCCCCATAGTAAAGCCCATAATAAGAAAGCTCAAAGGTCCCATATTGCCTACAGCCGCCAGCGCATCATCGCCAAGACCCTTGCCGACAATAATCGTGTCAGCAATAGTATAAGCCTGCTGCAGAAGGCTTGTAAACAGCATAGGGAAGAAGAAGGCAAGAATCAGCTTTGAAACCTTGCCATGAGTTAAATCGTAGGTACGTGCCATATTTTTCACCTTTATTAAAATTACAAAATCAAGCAAATTATATCACAATTATATAGCGATTTCAAGGGTTTTCAAAATATTTTGTAAAGACTAATATTTCAAAACACAAAGAAAAACCACCTCTGAAAATCAGAAGTGGTTTTGAGTTTTAAGAAAGATATTTTTGGGCCTTTTTAACAATGTCTTTATACATATCCATAACAGCATTATGATTTACCCTGATAAACTCTGCGTTTTCATCAGCGTCCTCGCCGCTGTTTAATGCCTTACCTGCCTTTTCAAGCTCAAGGCATTTTTTAGAAAGCTCAACAGCACCCACATTCATAGAAGTAGATTTTACAGCGTGAATGAGTATTGTATAATTCTTGAAATCCTCTTCAGAGAGCATTCTGTCAAGGTCTGTTTTTTGCTCCTCATACATCTCGCAGTACATCTGTAAAACATCTCTATAAAGCTCCTCGCTGTCACCGCAGTAGCGCATACCCGTCTGAGTGTCAAGCTCGTTTTCGGAAATTTCTGAAACAGCTTTTTGCTCTTCTACAGTAGCAACAGCTTCTTCACTCAAAGCTTCGCAAGGCTTTTTCTCTGCCTCACCGCTAATAATCTTATCAGGGCTTATATACTTTCTGAGTGTCTGCTCAAAGATTTCACCGTCGATAGGCTTGCCGATATAATCGCTGAAACCTGCTTCTAAATACATCTCTTTAACGCCCGAAATAACATTAGCTGTAAGCGCGATAACAGGAACATCTGTATTCTTGTTGCCGATAAGTGTTTTTGAAGCCTGCAGGGTTCTGATACCGTCTAAGTCAGGCATCATATGGTCAAGCAGAATAACATCAAATTTCTGCTTTTTCATAATTTCCAAAGCGTCATAACCGCTCATAGCTTCTGTTATCTGAATTTTGGTTTTCTTAAGTAGGCTCTTTGCAACTAAAATATTCATCTTGTTGTCATCAACAATAAGAATATGTGCGTCAGGTGCAGTAAATACAGGAGTATACTTTTCTTCCTTGACAGCCTGCTCTGTAACGTTAAACTGACCGATAAGAGCCTTTGAGGTTACTTTCTGCGGAATGTACGCCACAAATGTTGAGCCCTTGCCGTAAACGCTTGAAACTTCGATTTTACCTTCCATAAGGGTTACTAGATTATATGTGATAGCAAGCCCCAAGCCTGTACCTTCGATATTTCTGTTCTTTGATAAATCAAGCCTCTGGAAATCCTTGAAAAGTGACGGTATATCATCCTCTTTAATGCCGATACCCGTATCAGTAACAGAAATTTTAAGCATTACGCCTGCACCGCATTCTTCACCGTCAACCGTAAGCTTTACCTCACCCTTAGGCGTATATTTTACTGCATTGTTGAGAAGATTGAGTATGATCTGAGTAATTCTTATATCATCGCCGTAAAGGTCGGCAGGGATAAGCGGGTCAACCACAACTTTAAAGCCAAGCCCCTTTGACTGTGCTTTTATGTCAACCATATTCACGATGTTTGTAAGCAGGTCGCGCAGTGCATAATTATGCTCTGAAATCTCCATTTTACCCGACTCGATCTTTGAAAAGTCTAAAATATCGTTGATGATCGATAATAAGCTGTTACTAGCGTTTTTGATGTTGTGAGCATATCCTAAAACGTTGTTATCGTCTGATTCTCTCAAAATCATTTCATTCATACCGATAACTGCGTTTATAGGCGTTCTGATCTCGTGTGACATATTAGCTAAGAAGTCGCTCTTAGCTCGGCTTGCGTTTTCGGCGGTGATCTTTGCTTCTCGCAGTTCATCGCTTTCCTTAGCCTTCTGTTCAACGCCGAAAAGGTAAATTGTAATAATAATTAAAAGTAAGCCCAAAAGACCAAAGGTCCAGATAACAAGCGTTCTTACAACGTATATATCCTGACTTACAGCGTCATAATCTACAATACCGACCAGATAAAAATCCGAGTATGTAAGCTCTGCAACAAACAGACAGCTGTTATCCTTATCTGACTTGAAGCGAACTGCAGCTGATGCTGATGTACTTATCTTCTTTGAGATCTTTTCAGCAACAGTTTTTATATCGTGCTCATCAAAATAATTATTGCTGTTAAAATCAAGAATGATATGGTCGTTTATGTCAGCGATAACTGTAAGCGTCTTGTCAATACCAAAATCGCATTCAAACTTGTCAGCAAGGGTAGCGCAGTCATAAAGCTTATACAGAACATATTTTACGTTCTGTCCGTTGTAAACAGGAACAGAAAACAAAACATTTCCGCTTTCGTTATAGCATACCCCTGGGTTGCCCTTAAAAGTATTTATTATAGTAGGGTATTCTTTGTAATCAAGCGCCGTGCCAACAATCGCCTGACCGCTGATATTCAGTATTCCGTATGAAGCGCCATCAATGCCATTTGTATTGAGATGCTTTATATACTCGATACCTGTAGCCTCATTCTGAACGATAACAGCAGTTTCTTCAAGCTGTTCGAGCTGTGCAGAAAATTTGTTGTCAAGCGTATGTGCGCAAAGCTCGGCTCTTTTTGCAACGTCAGAAATAACTCGCTTTTCAATTTCAATATTGATTCTTGATACGAGCAGAATACAAACAAAGCCAATAACTATCAGATATACAATAGTTGTAAAAAGAGTGCTTTTTAAATTGAAGGGCAGTTTTTTTGTGTTCATATTATTCATAGATAACTACCCCGTCTACATACCAGTTAAAGTCTTTCATAAGTGCGCTGTCGCTTATAAATTCGTCTTTTTGACAGCGAAGATTACCCTCATTATCGTATATCTCTCCTGAGAAAACGTCGTTGCCTGAGAGTATCTCATTCTTTGCCTTTTCAATTTCAGCTTTTATCTCATCAGTTACAAGAGGCGAAAGCTCCGAGAGCCCTACAGCTCCGGTTTCAATTCCACACCAGTGATGAGCCATTGAATTTGCCTTGCCCTGCAAAAAGCCCTTCACAATATCCTTGTAAAGAAGCTCCCAGTTCCAGACAGCTGCCGTCAGATACTTGTCAGAAAGCCCCGTCTGCGCTTCGTTGTAGCCTATAGAGTAAACGCCCATTTCCTCTGCAACCTCAACAACATAAGGCTGATTCTGATGATATGTAAGAACATCAGCACCCTTTTCAATGAGCATTGTCGCTGAATCCTTTGACTTTTGTTCATCATCCCAGCTGTCTGTAAAGATTACGTTTACCTGAGCGTCCGGGTTTATGCGTCTGACTCCCAGAGTAAAAGCATTTATACCACGGTTTACCTCATCGTTTGGCATAGCTGCAACATAGCCTATCATATTGCTTTTTGTCATCATACCCGCAATAATACCGCTTAAGTATCTTGCCTGATACATTCTGCCGAAATATGATGACATATTGTCTGAATAATACTGCGATGAAATGCCATAGAATGAGATCTCCGGATACTTGTCAATAATATCCTTGACCTCATTAGGATATCCAAAGCTTGATAAAAAGATAAGCTCAGCGCCGCTTTTGGCAAGCTCATTTACAACACTGCTGCACATACCCTGATTTTCAAGGATATTTTCTTTTACAATAAGCTCAACCTCAAATTCTTCACATACAGCCGAAATGCCCTTGTAATTCATACCATTCCAGCCGCCCTCGTCAATTGAGCCTGTCATAACATATCCGATTTTTACGCTGTCATCCTTTGACTGATTCATAAGAAATACTACAACGATAATTCCTATGAAAATGACTACAGCGCTGATTATCAGAATACGCTGTTTTACCTTACTGCTCATCGATCATTACTCCTTCTACATACCAGTCAAAGCTGTTGAGCATAGCGTCGTCAGACATGCTCTCACCATCGGCAACTCTTATATTACCCTGAGTGTCATAAACAGGACCATAGAATACATCAAACATTCCCTGTGACATCTTTTCTTTTTCTTCTTCAATCTTCTGTGAAATAGCACTGTCAGCGCTTTCACTCAGCGGTGCGAGAGAAACGATCCCCGTTTCAACACCGTCCCAGTAGTTTTTACCTGTAAATTTATCCTGCATACAAGCGCTTATCTGCGGAATATAGAAATTCTCCCAGCTCCATGTAGCCGCTGTAAGATAAGAATCAGGATATAAACTGCTGTTATCAAGGTTATAGCCGATACTCTTTATACCATTTTTCTCTGCTACATCAAGAGGGGATATAGAGTCAACGTGCATTGTTATAATATCAATGTTGTGATTGTCAATCAATCTTTGTGTAGCGCTCTGCGCGGCATTGTCGTCAGTCCATGAGTTTGTCCAGGTAACTATAACCTCAGCCTCGGGGTTTACAGAGCGAACACCCAAAGTGAAAGCATTGATACCGCGGTTTACCTCTGAAATATCAAAGGCCGCAACATAGCCTATCTCATTTGTCTTTGTAGCCATACCTGCGGCAATACCGCTTAAATATCTTATCTGATACATTCTGCCAAAAAAGGTAGTAACGTTATCGCCGTTTTCGATGCCTGAAGCGTGGAAGAAGTAAATATCAGGATACTTGTCTGAAACCTCATCAAGATACTCGCCATATCCGTATGAGTTACAGATAATAATATCACAGCCGTCAGAAACCAGCTCATCTGTCACAACCTCAAGGTCAGATTCTAAAACGCTCTCTTTGTAAATAAGCTCAACGCCAAGCTCCTCAGAGGTCTTTTTCATACCCTCATAATGTGACTGGCTCCAGCTTGAATCATCAGCATTACCGTTTAATATAAGACCAACTGTTATAGTCTGGTCATCCTTTTCTTCAGCCCCGTGTATTGCAAAAATACCGATTACGATAGCAATTATAATTACAACAGCTATAAAAATAATCTTTTTCATATACAACCCTTCTTTATAAAGAAATTTCTGTATAAAAATCCATAAATGTGCATAAAACACCAACTATAAGTATACCATAAATCAGCCTGATGATATTAACAAAATGTTAAAATGATATTAAAGTGAAACAGCCTTTAAACCTGAAAAGCACCGGACGAAATCTGAGATATTAAAATATCCCGTTTGCGTTTTTGGATAATTTATGCTATAATCAGCTTAACAATAAAAAGGGGTGATAATATGATAAATTCAATACATCATATTTCAATGAAATGCAAAAATGATAGTGAATATGAAAGAATAAAGCATTTTTATATAGATACATTAAAGCTTGAAATCCTGCTTGAATGTGAAACCTGCCTGTTGTTGTCAACAAACGGCGGTATTGTAGAGGTCTTCAGAAACGGTGAAGATGATCTGCAAAAGGGCGTTATCCGTCATTTTGCCTTTGCAACCGATGATGTCAGAAAATGCGTAGAGGCTGTAAAAAACGCAGGCTACGAGGTATTTGTAGAGCCAAAGCAGGTGAAAATCGGCGGGCTTGAAAAATATAAGGCAACCGTTGCGTTCTGTTATGGCCCATTGGGCGAAGAGGTAGAGTTTTTCTGTCAGGAATGGTGATATAATGAACAGAGAAGATTTTAAAAAGCATATAAAATCTGCATATTCAGTTTTGCCCGATAACCCATTTTCAGAGCTTGAAACAGAGGTTTTCAGGCATCAGTCAAATAAAAAATGGTTTGCGCTTTTAATGCAGATTTCAAAAAGAAAGCTAGGGCTTGACAGCGACGAGATAATAGACGTTGTAAACTTAAAATGCGATACTTTGATGATAGGCTCTGTCCGTCTTGAAAAGGGAGTATATCCTGCATATCATATGAATAAACAAAACTGGATTACAGTAGCGCTTGATAACTCTGCTGATGATGATTTGGTAAAAATGCTTGTTGATATTAGCTATGAGCTTACTATGCCAAAGCCAAAGCTCACAAAAGAGCAAAAAGCCCAAAAACGTCAGCAAGAAAAGAAAGAACAGCTAGAGCGCATTACAAAAATGGAAAACTATTTTGATACAGTATCAGATGTAATAGAATCAAACCCCGACAGCATAACCGATGATATCGAAATAGTAAATATGATAGAAGCGCTCAAAAACTATACCGACAGCGGCTTGTGGCTTTTAGATTTCAAAGCCGATGAAGCAAAAAAGCTCCCCCGCGATTTAAAAAGGGGAGTGTTGTCGGAAGATGGTTTATATAATCTGCTTATGTCGGTGTAATTGATTTACAACAAAAAATGGAGGTTATTATGCGTAAGTGTGTCAGATGTAATACAGCAATGATTGAAGATTGTGGAATTAAAGTTAAAGGTGCAGCTTATGGTTTAGTTTTAACTGATGATGAAAACAAATGGTGGGGTGGGCGAATGGAGCAACCTAAAGTCGCCATCTGCCCTAAATGTGGAGAGGTATCTATTTATTTGGAGAATGTAGAGAAATTAAAAGATAAATAAGTATCCTTCAATCCCGATTTAGCTATCAAAAAATCCCCTGTGAAGATTTCTTCACAGGGGATTTTATATGTTTACATCTGATAAGAAACACCCTCAGATTTTATATGCTTAGCGTCATTTGCAAGCTCGATCATCGGTGTTGTCAAAGCGCCCTTTTCATCAGAAAGGCTTAAAACTGTAATTGCTGTAAAATCGGGGCAGATAGCTCTGCAAAGATAGAAAAACGGTAAATTCAGAAGATGTGATAAAAGAGCAGATGAAGAGCCGCCGTGTGAAAACAGCGCAATAGTTCTGCTTGTGTCATCAGAAACTACTCTGTAGTTTGTACCCTCTCTTTTGTATCCAAGGCTCAAAAGCCATTCATCAGCGTTTTTTGCTACTCGCTCAAGCTCAGAAAATACAACATTGTTGCAAAATTCATCATTCTTTGTCCACTCAGTGTCCATCAGCGAATAGCCCTTTGAGAGCGCATAAAGCGAGGTATCCCAGGGGTGACCGTCCTTGTAAACGGGCTTGCCGTCAATAGAGCCCCAGCGTATTTCTCTCATAAAATCTATAACCTCAACATCCTTTTTGAGAATGTCAGCAGTATACTGCGCTGTCTGCCTTGCTCTGCCAAAAGGTGAGGAGTAAATCTTTTCAATACCCTCATTTTTAAGCCTTACAGCCGCACTTTTAGCCTGCTTGTGACCAAGCTCTGTCAGAGAGTCAGTAGTATAATCAGGGTGCCCGTGTCTTACAAGAATAATTTTCATATCTTTTCACCTCGTAATGCTTTTATAAAAGTATATCACAAAACCTGTCATAAGTAAATAAAAAAGCCACAGTTTGATACTGTGGCTAAAATTATGCTTATTTCATAAAAACAAAGCTTTCAAGCTCAAATAAATGTCTGTCCTTATACCAGTCAACAAACCAGCCTGTGTAGTTATGCTCGATTACAAAAAATACCGAATGTCTGCCCGTAACGTTTTTAACAACAGTCGAGTAAACTCCGCTTGCAGAGCCTATTGTACAGCGGCCAATCTCCTCGCCATCCTCGCCGTCGATTAAAATTCTGATAGTAGCATTACAGCCCGTACCATTTACCTTTGCAGAAAACTCCATAGTCTTTGAGCTGAAGTCTTCACCAAAGTCATAATACTTATAGCCGATAACAGCCCCAGGCTTTATGCTTGTAATAACTCTTGTAAAGCAGTCATGCTCTGTTACAAAGCAGCCACCTTTGAGAACACAAGCAATATCAGCGTTTGTAATCTTGTAAGGATTTAAAGACTCTTCAAAGCCTAAAGATGTCATCTCAACCTGCGGGATAGTGCCGTCAGGTAAAATCTCAATTTTCTCAACACAAGCTCTGCGCGATGTGATTGTAGCATTAGTCATTCTGTGGTAGAAAATATACCACTGACCGTTTATACAGCATATCGAGCCGTGGTCGTTGCCTGCAGGGTAATCAATACCGTTGTCAACGATAGTACCTCTGTATTCAAAAGGCCCGAAAGGTGACTTTGATGTCATATATTCAAGTCTGTTACCCTTGTTAGGGGAGTAGATAAGGTAGTATGTATCGTTTACCTTTCTCATTGAGCAGGCTTCAAAAAATCCCTTTTCGCTGCTCTTGTCAGCAGGGATAATGTCAGGCTTGTAGGAATCGGCGATAACCTCATACATATTGCTCTTAAGTTCTGCCATGTATGACTTTTCAAAGCCGCAGTAAATGTAAACTCTGCTGTCATCGTCAACTAAAACGCCAGGGTCAACAAACGCACCGTTTTCAACCTTGTAGTCCTCGATGCCGTCATACTTATACTGTGATAAAAGCTCAAAAGGCCCTTCAGGTCTGTCAGCAACCGCTACACAGCCCTTGTCCCATAAAATATAGCAGTAAAGGTAATATTTGCCATCCTTTTCAACTGCGTCAGGCGCATAAAGAGGGTTATCTGTCCAGTCGGTATCAGATTTATGGTCTCTGTCATCACGGGTATGAAAAATATCACCGTGACAAACCCAGTTTGTAAGGTCATCTAGGGGTGCTGACCAGACTTTTAATTTGTAGTCGCAGAAAGCGTCAGCTCCCGCATTATCGTGTGAGCCGTAAATATAAACTCTGTCGCCAAATACTCTTGGCTCTCCGTCAGGGATATACTCCCAACCTGGTAAAAATGGATTAGCCATATTATCTACCTCTCAACTTAGAATTTCTCTGAAAGCTCTGCAATAAGAGCCTTGTCTGACTCACTCTTTATCTGACAGTTATTTCTGTTGTAGAAGTTGTTTGATGTATCCCATAAAACAGGAACAAATCCGTATTCGTGAAGCTTTGTGAGTACAATTTCAAGGCACTCAGTACTTTCCTTGTGCATAGCATTGCCTGCAAAGTTTGATGAAGGATAAACTGATGTTGTTTCACCTAAAAATACAGGGATACCCTTGTCTGTAAATGCCTTCTTGAGAAGCTTGCACTGGCTTTCAATGTAGTTTAACCATTCCTGATTACCAATCTGATTGCTCCAGTACATAGCGTTGTCAACATAGTGAACAGAAACCATGATTCTGTCTGAAACTGTGTCTGTAGGCACTACAAATTCATCTGATGTTGTAAGGTCGATATTTGTCCAGTAGCCCGAAACGATAAGAACACGCTCGGCGTTATTGCCGCCTGTTGCTCTTACAGCGTCAACGAATGTCTGATTGAGTGTGTTTGCAATCTTAAAGCCGTCTGCTCTTGAAGGCTCAACGAGCTTTCCGCTTTCATTAAACTGACCGCCGCCTAAGTATTCATTAAAGCCCTCAAAAACGAGTGAGTAAGGATAATCCTTGAATTCATTTGCAATCTGTGTCCAGAGGTTTGTAAAGATAGCTTCACAATCCTCAAGTGAATTTCTTCTTATAATAAATTCATCAAAATGGTGAATGTTCAAAACTGTGTAAAGACCTGCATTCTGTGCGTAGTCAACGATTTCCTTTACTCTTGCCATATATTCAGCGTTGATAGTAAAAGTACCGTCATTTTCCATCATATTGCCCCAGAAAACAGGGATACGGATTGTGTCAAATCCTGCGTCTGCGATACCGTCGATCATTCTCTGGGTAGTAACTGGTGCGCCCCATCTTGTTTCATAGTCAGAAGGTGTGTTACTGCCGCAAACAGGTATCCATTCATAAGTAATCTTTTCGCAGTTACCTGCCTCATAAGCCTCCATGGTATTGCCGAGGTTAAGACCGATGTTCATAAGGTCAGCCATCTGCGTTGCTGTAATAACCTCATCTGAAACTGAAGGCGTCGAAGGTGCGCTGTCAGCATTTGTAGTTACCTTTGAGCTTTCGTCCTTAGCGCCGCAAGCACTAGTAAAAATCATAGTACCTGCAAGCATTGCCGCTAAAATTTTCTTTTTCAAGTTTTTCATTTCAATACTTCCTCCCAAATACAAGAAAACGTTTTCACATACCTATTATATAACTGATATATATACTGTGCTAATCAAAAATTGCTGTGAACAATTCAATTATTGCTCTTTTGTATTTAAAAAACTATTGAATACTTAAAAATATTGTGATATACTAAAGAAAATCTAGCAATTTTTGAAAAGGAGGTTGAGTATAAAATATGAACAGCGTTCACAATACAGCGCCTGAAAGCCTGACATTTAGCAGAACTCCCTGCTTTTTGGTTTATGATAGTAATGAGTATAAAGAGTACAAAACTCATTGGCATAATGCAGTTGAGATAATAATGCCTACAGCGAACGTCTTTCCTGTAGTGTGTGAAAACAGTCAGTATCTTCTCAAAGAAAATAACATCCTCATAATCCCCGCAGGTCATCTACATAACTTAAAAGCGCAGAAGGGCAGAAGGATAATAATGCTCTGTGATAATATGATGCTAAAGGATAATCCCGCTTTAGGCGAAATAAATATGCTTTTATCAGAGCCGATTCTGATTGATAATTCCTACAACAGCGATTTTACAAAAGAGCTATGTGCCATAATCTCTGATATGCTCAGAACCTTTGAAAACAACGCTCCTTTCTGTGAAACCATGCTGTATCAAAAGCTCATAAGCCTTTTTTTAAAAATATTGGAATACGAAAAATTCAAAGGGGTAGAGGAGAATAAGTATTCTGACAAAATTGGTCTTATCAGAAAATATATCGACACGTATTTTGCATCTCCCATTACTCTTGACAGTATGGCAAACGCCATTGGCTACAGTAAATTTCATCTGTCAAGGCTTCTGAGTGCAAACGGTGTGTCATTTACCGATATGTTAAATTCAAGGCGCATAAAGGCCGCAGAGGTAATGCTCCATGATGAAAGCTGTTCTATCACTCAGGCTTGCATGAATACGGGTTTTACAAGTATCACAACCTTCAACCGTGCCTTTAAAAAGCATAAGATGTGTACCCCTACAGAGTTCAGAGAAATGTACAGGGATAAGAATATATAATTATAAATTATGAAACGGAGTGATTTTATGCCCCCAATGAATGGTCCAAGAAGACAAAGCTTTTTAACTGAAGAAGAAAAGCAAAATCGCCCTAAGGTTACAAAAAAGCTGCTTGGCAGAATTTTTTCATACCTAAAACCATACTGGAAGCAGATGCTTGTTGTAATGGTAGCGATTGCCGTATCATCAATATTAAACCTTATGCCGTCGGTTTTAACGGGTAAGATTATTGATGAAGGCCTTATCGGTCAGAGTATGAAAAAGCTGATACTGTTTATAGTATTATCCCTTGCAGTAACGCTTGGTGCAAACTTAATAGGTGTTTTGGAAAGCTATATGAATACCTGGATAGCCCAGCATATAACCTTTGATATGCGCAACAAGATGTATGCGCATCTTCAGAAAATGTCGCAGAGATTTTTTACATCAAATAATCAGGGCGATATCATAACCCGAATGACAAGCGATATTTCAGGCGTTCAGCAGATTATTACCTCTACTCTTACAAGTATTCTTTCAAACTCCATTACCCTTATCGTAGCGCTTGTTGTAATGTTTAGACAAAGCTGGGTTCTGGCACTCGTAGGTATTGCTGTGATTCCGCTTTTTATCATCCCTACAAGAAGTGCGGGTAAAACAAGATGGTCAATAACAGCACAGTCGCAGGAATGCAGCGATAAAATAAACGGTATTTTAAATGAAACCATGTCTGTCAGCGGTCAGCTTTTGGTAAAGCTTTTTGGTATGGAAAAGCAGGAGTATCAAAAGTATGAGGATGCTAACAAGCAGATGGTAAAGCTCAATATCAAAGAGGGTATGGCAGGCAGATGGTTTCGAGTAGTGCTCTCAACCTTTTCAGGCATCGGTCCTATGCTTTTGTATCTTGTAGGCGGTATTCTGATAATGCAGTTTGACAGCAGCCTTACTGTCGGTGATATTACAGTTTTGGTAGCCCTCTTAGGTAAAATGTACGGCCCTGTAAATCAGCTTTTGAATATTCAGGTTGACTGGATTCGTTCAATGGCTATGTTTACCCGTATTTTTGAATACTTTGATATGCCCGTTGAAATCGAAAACGCCCCTGACGCTATCTGTCCGAAAGACAGAGCAAAGGGCGAGGTTGAGTTTGTGAACGTAGGCTTTTATTACGATAAGGAAAGACAAATCCTTGCAGATGTAAACTTTACCCTTGAAAGCGGAAAGTGTATTGCTATAGTCGGTCCGTCAGGCTCAGGTAAGAGTACGCTTATAAATCTTATACCAAGACTATGGGATGTAACATCAGGCTGTGTAACATTTGATAATATTGATGTAAGAAAGCTAGACCTTGAATATCTCAGAAAAAATATAGGTATCGTCAGTCAGGAAACCTATCTTTTCAACGGAACGATCCGTCAGAATCTCTTGTATGCAAAGCCTGATGCAACAGAGGAAGAGCTTATCGAGGCTTGTAAGAAAGCAAACATCTATGATTTTGTTCAAAGGCAGGAAACAGGCCTTGATACAGTAGTCGGCAACCGTGGCTTAAAGCTCTCAGGCGGTGAAAAACAGCGTATTTCAATAGCAAGAGTACTTCTCAAGAACCCTGCGCTTATGATTTTTGATGAAGCAACCTCAGCGCTTGACTCAATATCCGAGCAGAAAATTCAGGATGCTATAGAGCCTTTGATCGCATCAAGAACAAGTATACTTATCGCTCACAGACTTTCAACGATCCTCGCTGCAGATGAAATCTTGGTAATAAACAACGGTGTTATAGCCGAAAGAGGAACTCACGATGAGCTTGTAGCCCTCGGCGGAGTATATACCGAGCTTTACCAGACTCAGTTTGGAAAATCCCCCGAAGATAATCCCGACCAGTTTGATTACACAGAAGGCGAAGAATAAAAACACCCCCGCTGTACTATCTACAGCGGGGGTTATTTATAGCTTACAAACCATTATATATTCTTCATCATTTTCATCAAATATCTCAAAGCCGACCTTTTTATACATCCTCACAGCGTAGTTTGCCTTCTGAACAGCAAGAGAAGCCTTTTTGTAACCTCTTGCCCTGAGCTCTTTTAGCATTCTCTCCATAAGGGCAGTACCTATCCCGAAATTGCGGTATTCCTTATAAAGTGAAATAGCAAAAGAGGGGATACCCTGAGCTATATGCCCGTAGTCATTCATATCCCTTACCCATACAGCTCCGACTATTTTTTCACCGACCTGCGCTACAAAGCATATATCGTCATCTCTTTTGCCAAAGTCCTCAACATAAACCTGCAAATCAGGCTGACTTATAATCTCTCTGGGCGGAGCTTTTACGCCATCGGGTATGAAGATAGCCTCGTATAAAAAATCGTCTAAAAGATAAATTTCGTTATTTTCAATTTTTCTTATAATGTATTCCATATTATTACTGATTTTCTTTAATGATCCTCTGTGCGATATTTGCTGCTGACTCTACCATCTTAGGGCAGAATTCAAAAAACAGCTTGTTTTCGAGCGCATACTCAACGCCCTCTTTTGTAGTAATATCACAGCCGAGTAGCTTATTGCAGATATAATCGCCATTCTCCTTTTTAAATTCGTCTAAAAATCTTACAGCAACCTCATTTGATTTTAATCTGCTCTGTTTATCCGTAATGTCAGCCTGACCAAACTTCAGCCCCAGCGCCATCAATGCGCCCGTACAAGCGCCGCATACCTCGCCCTTTCTCATACCGCTGCCAAAACAGGTACCGATTTTAAGAGCAGTCTTTTCATCTAGTCCCAGCTCAGGCGCAAAGGTTGCAAATACAGCCTGAGAGCACAAAAATCCTTTTTCAAAAAAACTGCGTGCAATTTCACCCTTCATTTTTATCCCCTCCATTGTTTTTGAAATTATATCATACTATAAATTAAAATACAACAGTTACTTTTATTTTAAGAAAAAATATGTTATAATTTTTCAAAAACCTATTGACTCTGACGTTACGTCATAGTATATACTCAAAATTAAGGAGATGATTTTATGAATATAAAAGAGTTTTCAAAGCTCTGTAATGTCAGCGTGCGCACACTGCATTATTATGACCAGATAGGTCTTCTGAAGCCCTCATCTGTCGATGAAAACAACGGCTACCGCTGTTATGATGAAAAATGCCTTGAGCGTATGCAGCAGATTTTGTTTTACCGTGAGCTTGAGTTTTCACTATCCGATATTCATGAAATTTTATCCTCAGAAAATTTTGATAAGAAAAAGGCTCTGTCAGGGCAAAAACAGCTTTTAGCTCTCAAAAAAGAACGATTAGAGCGCTTGATATCCGCCCTTGATGATGCATTGAAAGGAGAAAATATACCTATGAACGTATTTGACAACAGCGAATTTGAGAAAACCCGCCAGCAGTATGCTGATGAAGCGAGAGAAAAGTGGGGAGAAACTGCCGCTTACAAAGAAAGCGCTGAAAAAACAAAAGATTATACAAAAGAAAAGTATTCTGAATTAAATGACAAGATGACAAAGCTCATCTGCGAGTTTTCAGCCTGCAAAAATAACTTAAACCCGCCTGACAGCGATATAGCACAAGCTCTGGTTTTAAAGTGGCAGAATTTCATTACAGAAAACTACTATACCTGCACCAAAGAAATCTTAAAAGGTCTCTCACAGATGTATACAGCCGATGAGCGATTTAAAGAAAACATCGATAAGCAGGGTGAGGGTACAGCAGAATATATGAGCAAAGCGATTGAAATATATTGCAGATGAATAAAAGCCGACGGGTTACCGTCGGCTTTTGCTTTACTTTATCGACAGAATATGGTATACTTTATAGCATAAACATCATTTTCCCATTTACTCAAAGAAGGTAAACTTATGAACAAGGCAAGAGAAAAGCGAATTAAGAAATTCAAGAAAAAGAATGTATGGCCGTCAATAGTGGGCTTATTTGTAATCCTTCTGTTGTCAGTTATTATTCTTGTAGCGGCTATGGTAGTATCAGCGGTTGACGTTGTATACAGAAAGGTCAATGACAGTAATAAAACCTCGCTCAAGGTTGCAGAGCTTTTTGCAGACTATAATGCTGATACTGCATCAGATATTGAGCAGAAGGTTTTAGACCATATAGATATACTCGATGATATAAAGGCGGTTTCAGTAACTGACGCTGACAAAAATCCTCTATGGTCAAGCAGCGGCGAATACCCTGACAGCGATAAAGCAGAGCATACAGACCTTGTGACAAATTCTCAGGGCGATGAGCTTGGCGTAATTTTTGTGGATTTTGATCAGCAGGCATTTGTGGTAAAAGATGATAGCTTTACTATCAAAAAATCAGCGCTGATGAAAATTCTCTTTACATGGGAGTTTGATGACGATGTAGAGTTTACAAGCGTAAATCTCTGGTATGTCATTCCTGTAAACGGAATGAATGTTATGGTTTTGGATAACATTCCTGTTTTATACAGAGATTTTCTTATGATGAAGATATGCACAGCTCTCTGCGCTGTTGTAATTGTGATTTTAGTAATGTACTATCTTTCAACAGTTATCAGTATGGCAATAAGCGTGCATAAAACAGCAAAAATTCTCTATACCGATATGGTAACTGGCGGTAACAACTGGCTGTTATTTATCAAAAAAGGAACAAGCCTTCTCAAGAAGAATAAGAAGGGTCAGCAAAACTATGCTATGGTTCATCTTGGTATGCGTAAGTATCGAAGCTTCTGTACCTGCTTTGGCGTAAATAAGGGGCAGGAGCTTATCGAGAGCTTTTACAATGTTCTCAGAAAAGACCTCAAGCGTAAAGAGGTTATGGCGCATCAGGAAAACTCCGAGTTTGGTCTGTTGCTTACCTTTACAGATAAATTTGACCTCGAAGCGAGAATACGCAGAATTGAGAATAATTTAAGCGCTGTAGTACCTGGTATGAAAATGTATTTCGGAGTAGGCGGCTATATCGTGAATGCGGGCGAGCATGATGTTGAGCAGTTATACAATAACGCTATGATTGCCTGCGAAATGCTCAGCGAAGAAAATGAAGATAAGATAGCATACTTTGATGTTGAAATGAATAATCAGAAGCTTTGGGAGCGTAAGGTTGAAGACGATATGGAAAAAGCTCTTGCAAACAGAGAATTCCAGGTTTATCTCCAGCCGAAAATCAGCACAAATGAAGAGGTGATAGGCGGAGCAGAGGCGCTTGTCCGCTGGATGCATCCAACAGAAGGCTTTATCTCTCCAAACCGCTTTATCCCTATCTTTGAAAGAAACGGCTTTATCCTAAAGCTTGATGACTATATGCTCGAAGAGATTGCAAGGGTTCAGGCTCAGTGGCTCACAATAGGTAAAGAGCTTATCCCGATTTCAGTAAATGTTTCAAGAGCGCATTTTACAAGAGAGGATTTAGCAGAGCATATCTGTTCAATTGTAGATAAATACAACGTTCCTCACGATGTAATCGAGCTTGAGCTTACAGAAAGCGCATTCTTTGATGATAAGAAAGCGCTCTTAAATACCGTTCAGAAACTGCGCTCAGCAGGCTTTAAGGTATCAATGGATGACTTCGGAGCAGGCTATTCATCGCTCAACTCATTAAAGGAGCTTCAGATCGACGTTTTAAAAATCGACGCAGATTTCTTCCGCGGCACAGATGTTGAAGAAAGAGGTCTTCTCATCGTATCAGAGGTAATAGACCTTGCAAAGAAGCTCAATATGAAGATAGTAGCTGAAGGTATCGAGAGCAAAGAGCAGGTAGAATTCTTAACCGCCCAGGAATGCGACCTCATCCAGGGTTACTTCTACGCAAAACCAATGCCTGTAACAGAATTTGCAGAGAAGTATATCGTATAAAGAAAAAGAAAATGAAAACAAAGACAACAGCCTTGAAATGCAACCAACGCATTTCAAGGCTGTGCTATTATTGCAATAGGAAAAGATAGCTGATACTTCCAGCGTACGCACTTTCGAAAATAACCGTAGCGGTGGTTCTCAAAATGGAAAGTGATGATTTTCTGCCGCTTTTGAAGAATCTATAATCAACATTCAAATTAACTTTGGTAATAATTACTGGGCTCTGCGTGGATCTTTAGAGGTCCAATTATCAATATCAGAAGCCTTAATATAAAATCGTTTCTTGATTCACATCTTTAATATTTATGGTGTTTTTCTAAAATTCTTTATTCTTTCTATAACCGATTCTAAAAGTTGTTTGTTTTCTCGCTTAGGTGCAAGATATTCTTTCATATCCATAAAGATATTATCAATATCCTGCAAATCTGAATCAGTATATATCAAAGTAAAGATATTTAAATTTCGATAATAATCTTTGTGCTTTTTCATTTCATGTTCGAAATTTGCTTTTGCCTCTTCATTAACTTCTTTTTGTGTTTTCCCTTTAATACCACCAAGATAACCATGAGTGGACCATGGCGAAAACTCAAAACCCAGTTTTTCTAAGGTGATTGGGTTAATAATAGTGAAATCAAGCCTATAAACATGATTGTTTTCTAATCCGTTATATCTTAGTTCAGGTATAAGAAGCGGCACTTTGTAGGGGTTATCACTACTTCTAACATATTCACTATATAATTTGGCAATTTTTAATTCATACGGAGAACCCGATAAGCGTACCAAAACATTTTTAAAGAAAGCGAGATACTCGTCAACTGAGTTGAATTTAATCTTATCATTTTCATATGGGATAACCAATCCGGTTTCTAGTATATGACCAATTGTAAAGTAATCTTGTCTAAAATGCCGTATTTCACTAACATCGTTTTCCCAATTCCCGTTTTTAAATCTCGGGGTTATTAGCAGACCATAAACAGCATTTTTTTGGCCTATCCAAAGTTCAGCATCTTTTTCAGTAGGCCTAATTTTTGATATAGAATAACAGTTGCGCCAATAGGTTCGCTTTAAAAATAATATGGTGTATTGCATTAAATCATCATCGTTTACCAATAGTTGCTGAAAATTGTATGCAGCGCGTATTTCTTCCATTCCTTTATCAACCACTTCGATATGGTTAAGCAATCCGTCAAACCACATCGAAACATATTGATCCGGTGAAGTAATCACATCGTTAGTGATATTGAGATATGTATTGTTTTTACTTCCGATTTTTGCATTAAGAGACAATTCCTGAGATTTTAAATCATCAGGTTTATCTTCATTAAAAGTATATCGTTCCAAAATTTTTGGCAACAATGCTTTAAGCTGTTTTGTTAGCTCCTCAACTTTTTGCTTACGTAAAACTTCATATTTTTGGTTTTCCGTCATTTTTTTCACCTTCTATCTATAACGTTAACTAATCCTTAATAGGGAATATTGTTATATTGATTTTTAGGGATGACAATATGCTCTACAGGGTTGAAATCCATTACTCTGTTATTAATTGACAATTGCATAAACATACTAATACTTACCATTACCAAGATAAATCTTAGATTCAATTCTTCCATCTGGTCTTACAGAGTTTCTGCTTTTGGGCATTGTCATCAACTCCTTTTATACATATCACTTGAAATATACTACCAAAACTCCAATCATTATAATTAAAACAAATGAAGATGCAACTTCCAATAATCCGCTTGTAAATGTTCCTTCTAAAGGTATGTCAAAACAAAAAGAACATTCACTCTTATCTAATTCTTTAGCTTTCTTTATGGTAACTTCATCATATTCAGAAATGTATGCTTTCATACAATCGTCTGTATGAAATGCGCTGTCAGAATAATTTATGTAGCAGTAATTATTTTCTTCTTCGATACTGTTTTTAGTATTCCAAAGAAAGCCTAGCAAAAATAGTAGAACCACTTCTATGATTATAAAGATTATAGTGTCAATCAAACTTGAATCACGAGACAATAAAATCACTCCTTATAATGCACTCATAAAATATACGGCTTTTCCAAGACAACGAATTGAGTTTAGTTCTTCGTCCATATAAACAAGTGGAGGATATTTTGGATTTTCGGCAACAAGCATTAACTTATTATCGTCTTTATAATAATACCATCTTTTGAGAGTTGCTTCATTGTCGATTATTACTGCGGCAATTTCACCATTATTTACTATAGGCTGTTGCTTGATGAACACAATATCACCATTCATAATGCGAGCGTTGATCATACTGTCGCCTTTGGCGGTGAGACAGAAGTCAGCCTCGATATCCATATCAGCCATTAAATAATGTTCTTTGTTTTCGTTGGCCCAGATGGTTTTTCCACAAGTTATTTCACTAAGCATAGGGAATCGTTTTAAGTGGATAGGTGATAAATTGTCAAATTTACTTATGATGGATGCAGGTTCATCGTATGATTCATACTTTTCCTCAAAAGAGCCCATATCATCAGATTTGCCAGATAACCAGTCAGGGCTTACGTTAAGTTGCTTGGCCATAGCATGAAGAACAGGTATTTTGATGTAAGATATCTTTCCGTTTTCGTAGCGCTGGATTGTGGATTTATTAAGCCATACAAGGTCGCCTAATTCTCCTTGAGTAAGCTTCAGCTGTTCTCTGCGGAATTTGATGCGCCTTCCTATTTCCAACAAGTCAAGTTGATTATTCATGGTATACCTCCTTTAACTTTTCTTTAATAGTAGTATATCACGAACAATTGCATTGTGCAATATCAAATAAAAATATTTTTACAAAAAGTTGCACAATGCTATTGATAAACAAAAAACACTTGTGCTATTATGAGATTGTTGAGTTGCACAATGCAACAAGAAAAAGGAAAGGAAAATGGTCAACACAAACAAAATTTAAGGACGAATGAAGGAGCTCGAGATCGCACAGGCTGATGTAGCTAAGGCACTTAATCTAGCGCAGCCAACGGTTTGCCAGAAGATTAATAACATTCGTCCTTTTGATTTGTCTGAAGCAAAAAGCTCGCTGAATTACTGCACATATCACTTGCTGATACTGATTTTTGGACATTAAATTTTATGCGTTAAAAATTGCATGACGCCACAGCGTGCAGATATGACAGCGAATAGCTCAAATAATATTGAAACCGTTGCAAAGAAACAGTACACAGATGAAAACTTGCAGAAGATATTTACTGAGGCATTTGAGGAAGCTCAGGCAAGCGGTAAAAATTACAGAGTTGATGATTTTACCCTTGCATTCTCTCATTATTATCAGGCAGGCTTGGAAGATGGCAGAAGCGGCGCATCTGTTGAAGACGGCTACGCTAAAGTAAGAAACGATGTACTATCTGAGGTTATGGACATAGCTCCATCAATTAAGCAGAAGGCTTACTCAGCAGGTCAGGTGTTCGGAACGCAGAGAATGACAGAGCAGAAGGCTTATGTTCCACCGGTAAGCGCAACCGCAGGCGTAAACAAGGCGCTTTCAAGCGGCTACTCTAAGATTAATAAGGGCATGGCTCGTTCTCTTGATAAGCTCGGTAAGGTATTAGGCGTGAATATTGTTATAGATTCTGTCAATGACTTAGAAAAGTACAAAATCAATACCGATGCGGAAGGCGGTCAGGTAATCAACGGCTTCCACATCGCAAAGGATGATACCGTTCATATTGTAGCCGAGAATTCCGATAAAGCTATTATCAAGGCTCTTGCGCACGAAATTACTCACCGTTCAGAATTTTTCTCACCTGAAGAACATCAAAAGCTTCGTGATGTTGTTATCAAGGCTATGGGCAATAAATTCAACAAAGTGCTTGAGGCTAAGCGTAAGTTATATGGTGATATTTCTTATGATGAGCTCGTAAACGAGGTAGTCGCAGATGCTACAGAAGCTTTCTTGGCTGATGAAGCGTTTTTTGATGAGCTTGTAAAAACCGATAGAAGCTTAGCTCAGAAGGTACTTGACTTCATTCGAGATGTTCTCAAGAAAATCTCATCAATGCTCAGAGAAAGCGGTTTGTCTACAGCTGAAGCAAAGATACTCTATGAGAATAAAAAGTATCTCAAGCAGGCTGAAAAGCTGTGGGTAGATGCGCTTGAGGCGACAGCTCAAGAGCAGCCGAGACTCGCAACTCTGAGGCACAAAAAACACCGATACACAGAGTAACGGTGAGGGTGTGAGGTTTTCACTGTCATCAACTAAGAAAAAATCATTAACTGCTAACGAATATAACATTGCTAGAACGGCTATTGTAAACAACCATAAAGGGATATTGATTGAAGACTTTGCTGTATATGTCATCAGCGATGCGAGTGTAGACAACACTAAAATTTTATGCTATGATAGAGAAGATGATTATGATTTCGAAATTACCGAAGTGTTTATGATCGAAAATTATAACTATACAGTTAACGACAAAATCGAAAATCCTGCAGTTGTTTTAGCGAAAGGAGTAAAGAATGGTTATTCAGTCGAAGAACTCGAAAAAATATTGCGCAACAGTAATATTGATGATGGACAGGTATTCAAAATCTACAGTAATGAAAGCGGTAGATTTGTTGAATTCAAAGAATTTATTGAAAGAAGTAAATCAGCTCGTAGAAGAGAATTTGAGCGAAAGTACATTTTTGGAGAAACTTCAGAAATTAGAGATGATATAAAGTTTTCTATCTCTCCTGCTCAGGATGCCGAGTATATCGCCAGCCAATGACGCAATCTTAGAAGATGTTGTAAAGGAAAACGCTGAGCTTCGTGGCATTATCTCGGAGCTTGAAATGCACCACCGCATTTCAAGGCTGTTTTGCTGGCTTGGAATCAGAATAAAAAAGAACCAGTTGCGAATAGTCGCCTCGGGCTTGGTGTTGAAACCGATAACCCGATTACTGGTTCTATCATCAGTATAGCGGGATTTCTTGAGGATGTCAATATTCAACATATAAGTGCAAAAATCCAAATAAAACCAATCTCAGACACGAGGTAGGAACAATAAAATGATGTGCTGTTGTTTTTAGAATAAAGAAACATTATATAATAGTCAGCATATAAATAATGTGAGTAGTCATAAAAAACTCCCTCTGTATTAACAGAGGGAGTTAGTTTTTAATTATCTTCTTTTTCTTAAGAATAAGATTGCTGCGCCTGAGAGAACGAGTGCTGCGAAGTTAGCTGTTACGCCCATGTCAGGGTTTGTGTCAGCTGCATCGTCATCGCCGTCAGCGTCTGTGTCATCATCATCATCGTCAGGAGTAATAATAACATCATCGCTACCAGGTACGTTATCGTCGTCAGGAGTTGGAGCAGGGGCAGGAGCGCCACCGCCGGTTGTAACATCAATATAAGTAATTGCGCAGTTTGTGAAGCTGTCAGTTTCAAATGTCAATGTCTTTGACTGTGCATCAAATGTGCTGTCAAAATCTTCAGCAACGCCATCAGCGTTAATACCGATAACACCATAAATTCTGTCGGTTGCAATAAGCTCATCAGGGATTACGAGTGTAACTGTAATAGGTTTTAATGTTGTTGTAACGCCTGCTTCAGTATCGCTGCCAATCTTTTTGAAAAGGTTGAGTTCAAGTAACATACCGATATTCATATTATCCTTGAGGGCAGATTCCAGAGTTGCCTTGTCATCTGAAGCTATTGTATCATCAACGTTTTCAACTTCAAGGTAAACGCTTAAATCTTCGCCGTTTTCGATTGCCTCGAGTTCGTCATCTTCAAGACCGATGTCAGTGATAATATCATCAGCATCAACATCTAAGTCAGCATTACATTCGTTGTTTTCAGGCTTTGTGCCGTCTGTTAAACCGCCTGTGTCACCGTCAGCAACAGGGATATAATTTACAACTGCAGTTTCAACCTTGCCACATTCGCAAGTTCTTGTCTTTTCGCCATCAGCTTCTGGTGTTGCCTTAGTTGTGATTGTCCAATCACCGTATGTATGTTCTTCGTAGCCGTTCATATCAGCGATAGCATCAATATAACAACCGTCTTCTTCACATTCATACCAGTGGTGAGTATCATTGTTTGTATATTCTTCTGCCCAGTCGTGTTCGTGAACGTATTCAACGTCATCAAATTCGATATAGCCACATAATCTACATTCTCTAGCCTTTTCGCCAGGTTCTGTGTATGTAGCTTCTGTTATTACTGTCCAATCACCGTATGCGTGTTCTTCGTAGCCTTCCATATCAGCGATAGCTTCGATATTGCAGCCGCCTTCTAAACATTCGTGCCAGTGGTGAGTATCGTTTGCTGACCATCTGGTTGCCCAGATATGAGCATGAACGTATTCGATTCTGTCATATTCGATATAGCCACATACTGAACATACTCTTTCCTTTTCGCCAGGTTCTAAGTATGTAGCTTCTGTTATTACTGTCCAATCGCCATATGTATGCTCAGCGTAGCCGTCCATATCAGCTATAGCATCAATATCACAGCCACCTTCTAAACATTCATGCCAGTGGTGAGTATCATTGTTTGTATATTCTTCTGACCAGTCATGTTCGTGAACGTATTCAACCTCGTCATATTCGATATAGCCGCATACTGAACATTCTCTTTCCTTTTCGCCAGGTTCTAAGTATGTAGCTTCTGTTGTTACTTCCCAATCACCGAATGTATGCTCAGCGTAGCCTTCCATATCAGCTATAGCATCAATATCACAGCCACCTTCTAAACATTCATACCAGTGGTGAGTATCATTGTTTGTATATTCTTCTGACCAGTCATGGTTGTGGCTTGGCTTTGCTTCACCTGAAACATAAATCTTGGTTTGATCAGCAGTAATGCCGGATATTTCACAAGTGTATACGCCGTTTTCATCTGCTGTACAAGCGCCTATTGTTGCAGGCTTTGATGTTAATACAGTTGGAGCTTCATTAAATACATAATCTGCATCAGGAGTAATTGTAACAGTTACAGTATCATCCTGTTCAATCTTAGTTGCGCTAAGCTCAGCTGTTGCGCCTATAAGTGAATTTGTATCGAGAGAGAGATTATATTCAATGATTTCTATCCACTTTGCATATATTGTTTTTGTACCGTAAATAACAGTATCAAAATCATACGCTGTTGTTAAGTTTCGATTAGTATACCATCCTACAAACTTGTAGCCATCATATGAAGGATCTTCAGGTCTTGTTACTGTGCTACCTATTTTTACATCTTCAGTAAGATTTGATCCCATACCGTTAAGGTTGAATGTGACAGTGTATATTCTGTTAGCTGTTGAAATGCCGTCTGTTGCATTTTTATAAAGCCAATATCCACTACTTATGAATTTATTGTTATCAGCCTCGCTAAAATGGAAACAGTCTATTTTGTCGCTGCCATTATTAGCAATAACAAGGATACTATTATAAAGAGAATCTGGAGCACTTAAATATATCTTAGAATCGCTTGACATTTCGCTTATGTCCATGCTTGCAGGCGAACCAAACGAACTAAAATATAAGTCATTATGTATTAATTCGCCTGAGTCTGTACTGTAATTATCATATATTTCGATTTTGTTTTTCAATGTTACGTTATTGTAAAACATAGCGCCGCCAGGCTGAGAGGCACTATTACGATGAATATTATTTGTAATAGTTACATTATCAAGGACAACATCAGCGTATACATATAAACCAGGTGTATATGTAGCTTTTGTCTGATTGCCTGTAATAATGATATTTGAAACGGTTACAGGAACACTGAAGCAAAGTGATGAACCACTGGCACCTGCATATGAAGATGTATATGCACCTGTAAAAGTACCTCTGCCGTTAGAAGAAGTAATAGTCAAATATTTAACAGCGCTTGATCCGGCATAAATACAGTTACCACCAGATTCTGCTGTTTCTTCTGTTAAACCTCTGTCAACAGTATGGCAGTTCAAGTCAAGTACAAGGTGACCTGCAATACTATTAGGAGCAATACATTTGCCATAATTTTCAGCATTTATATCGCCGTTGAAAAGGATATAGAAAGTCTGCTGAGCAGTAATTGCTTTAGCTGCCTCGAGAGCTTCTGTGAGAGTAGCGTCCTCATCTGCCCATGTTGTAGGAACAGCCGGAGTTTCTGTACTGTCACTATCGATAATAGCATACTTTACGCTTGTTGTATCTTCTACAGCGGCATTTGCTGTTATCACGCCTAAATCAAGGCCTGTAAAAACAGATAATACCATTGCCAATGCAACGATAAAGCTAGTTACCTTTCTGAAATTTTGTTTGATATTCATATAAAAATCATCCTTTCTTGAAACTACAAAAATAGGTAATTGTAATTTCAGATGTTATGGCGTAATTATAGCATATAAAAGTATGCAAAAGGTATGCAAAAGTTAGGCAAAAGTTATGTTAAAAATTCGAAATAATTAAGAAAAAGAAAAGTAAAAAAAGCGGCTTATTCAGCCGCTTTTCATTATTTATCAAATAAACCGTTGGTAGTTTCAGCCCAACTGTATTGACACATATATTCGCCCTTATATCCGTTTTTATCAATTCCGTTCAGATAATTGTAATAATCGCATTCAATCTCAGAGGTTACAATTCCAAGCTTGCCCCATTGCTGTGCTACTGCTGATAAGCAGCCTGACTTTTCAAGGGTTGTGAGCAAATCTCGGCGTATACTTTTAAAGTAACGCTCATGACCGTTTTCTCCGTCAAATAAAACTGCGATAAATTCACCTACAGTTATCATAGCGCCCTTTCGGTCAATCATATAAGCCAGCGCTTCCTTTTGCTTTATCATACCGCAGTCCCCAAGTGAGGCTGCGGCGGCAAGAGCAAGGCCGATATTTGTGGGCGAGCTGCGCTTTGACTGTCCCGACGATTACCGTCAGCTCATCCCCGAGGAAGATCGACACTACTGCGGGGGGAGCCTCATTGGCTCCCAGACGATGGTCGTTCCCCGCAGTAGCGAC
>CALBJC010000052.1 GCA_937892655.1 uncultured Clostridia bacterium
TTTAAAAGCTATCGGCATACCGTTTGCATATACCTCAAAGTTGCCAAAGCAATGAGCAAAAAGCTTTTTGCTCGTTGCTTTCACGCGATAGCGGAGATTATCAAGCTCCTTTTTTACCTTTTCGCTTGTGACAGGCTTTACGATATAACCGCTTGCGTGAAGCTCAAAGGCGTCTTCATAATAATTTTTATAGCCCGTTGAAAAAATGATATTAACCTCAGGATTTATCTGCTTGAATTTTTCTGACAGACTTATTCCGTTTATATCTGACATTTCTATATCCACAAACGCAACATCGCAAGGGGTTTTCTCCATCTGGTCGAGCGCCTCTTCGGGAAAACGAAAGCTGTAGATAACAGCGTCGTCACAAACCTCTTTTATCGAGTCAACAAGACCCGAAAGAGCGATAGTTTCGTCATCAATTGCATAAATTATCATATCAATTCTCCTTTTTAGGAATACAAACAACAGCAGTTGTACCTATCGAGCATTCGCTGGTTATGTTAAGCGTTGCGCCGCAGGCATTTGATAAACGTTGCTTTACGTTGTTAATTCCGATATGACTGTTGTTATCGCTGTAATTATCAGCATCAAAGCCTTTACCCGTATCAGTAACAATTATCTCGTAGCAATCAGGCTTCTCAGCAGAAAAAACAGTAAGCTTGCCGCCACCGCGCTTTTTTGAAATACCGTGCTTGACAGCATTTTCAACAAGAGGCTGTATTGTCATAACAGGTAAAAAGAAATCCTTGGCATTTATATCATATTCAATTTCAAGCTCATCGCCAAAACGTACTTTTTCAATATCAAGATAGGTTTTAACGTGGTTAAGCTCTGTTGAAAAGGGAATAAGATCTTTTTTATCAAGAGAATCAAGGTTGTTTCTGAGATAATCAGAGAAATTGCTGATTACGGTTTTTGCGGTACTGTCATCCTTTCCGCAAAGGTGATATATGGTGTTTAGAACGTTATAGAGAAAATGAGGCTGAATTTGTGACATCATTATAGCGATACGGCTTTCCTGAAGCTGTTGCTGTAATTCCTTTTCGCGCATAGCCGCAAACAGACTTTTCGGGATAAATCTTAAAGCGTATATAAGCGCGCATACAAAAACAGGTACAAAAACTATTCTTGAAACAAGATTATCCTGCCATAGTCCTGCCGCCATACCCGCCATATCTGCAACAAATGATGCAGGAACAAGTATTTCGCCTACAATAAGTATTTTTCGTTTAGCTGACGATTTTTTAAATTCTGTTATACAGCATACAATAAGAATAATACCTGATATTGCAATAAACGGTGCTGAATATGCGCATACATCGTAAGGCAGAATTATATCTATAAACGAAAGAGCCAAAAGCGCGCAGAAGGCGGTTGATGTTACTGCTATTGCTGTGCCGCAGATTCTTTTGTTTTTGACGCTTAGAGTATCAGCCACAATACACATAGTAAAGAACATATACATAAAACTGCATAATTGAACAGAGTATGTGTTGAACTGAGTATTGTTACTCCATAAAGAAATATATGGCGCTGACATTACCGTATGACCGCCCGCGAAAAAAATAGTAGCCGCGGTCTGCCAGAGCGTTTTGCTGTAAGGGATATGAAGAAGGGTAGAAAAAAGAGCAATACCGAAAAGAACGAGGGATAGAAAGATTGTAATATAGCCTGAAGTACGCTCGCTGTTACCTTGAGAAACGAGGGCTTTTTCAGTTTCGGGAGAATATATAGAAAGTGAATCCAAAAACGTATTTACAGCATCAGAGTTACCGAATTTGTGTGGGTTTTTAAGTATTATCTCAATGCCGTAGCTTTCTTTTCCAGTTATTCTGTAGGCAGAAATATTCTCACCGCAGGTAAACGAGCCAATCTTTTCATTTTCAGAATCAAAGCTGTGAACACATTCGCCGCCTATATACATTTGACCGCCCAGATGGTCAAGATTAAAAAGAACCGACCAGCCCTCTCTGAGAGAACCGATATTCTCGCCGTCAGGCGTAACAGCTTCAAAAACGCCTCTGAGGGTAACATCGCCTTGTAAGGCGGGTATACGGCTCTGAGGGGTAATTTTATGCCATTGTCCGTCACCGATTTTGTATTCACCTGAAAAAACAACATCAAGAGAGGTAGGCGCAACTGAATTATGGTTGTCAACAAAGGTGATTATTGTAACAACAATCATCAGTAAAACAAAAACAAACTGACCAATACTGCTTAATCTAACTTTCTTCATAGCAATTTCCTTTATAGTTTTTTTCAACATTTTAACATAACTATGCAAAAAAATCAATCATACAAAAAACCATAACAGAATTTGCAGAGAAGTATATCGTATAAAGAAAAAAGAAAATGAAAACAAAAAACAACAACCTTGAAATGCACCACCGCATTTCAAGGCTGTTTTGCTGGCTTGAAATTAGAATAAAAAAGAACCAGATGCGCGTGAGCGCCGGGGGCTTGGTGTTGAAACCGATAACCCCTCTCCTGATTCTACTATCAGTATAGCGAAAACACTTGAAAATGTCAATATTCAACATAATAGTGAAAAAATCCAAATAAAATCAACCTCAGACACGAGGTAGGAACAATAAAAATAAAAGAACCAGTTGCGAATAGTCGCCTCGGGCTCAGCAAAAATGCCGCACACCCGATTACTGGTTCTATCATCAGTATAGCGGGATTTCTTGAGGATGTCAATATTCAACATATAAGTGCAAAAATCCAATAAAACCAACCTCAGATGCGAGGTAGGAAGAAGAAAAACAAGAACCTCGATACGAGAATTGCGTGTCGAGGCTCTTATACTGGTCGAGGTGACGGGACTCGAACCCACGGCCTCTGCGTCCCGAACGCAGCGCTCTACCAAACTGAGCCACACCTCGATACTATTAGATTATAGCACAACTCTTTATCAAATTCAAGTATTAAAATCAAAAAAGCGACCTGCTATTTCAGGTCGCTTTTTATGTTATGCCGCGTCTTTTTCTTCTTCTTTACTTGAAACCTCGTAGCCGTATTTTGCGTTTATTTCATCGAGCATTGTCTGTAAATTCTGATCATACATTACAAAGTTATCTCTGTCATAATGCTCCTTTGTTACCGCCCATAGCATCGGGCAGCAAGCGCCTATACCGAGCGCTTCATCGCAGACAGCGCTTATAAATCTGTTTACATCCTCAGCCTCTTTATTCTTTGTTGCAACGCCGTATTCGCCGATAATTACAGGTATGCCCTTATCAACAAAGGTTTCCTTGATAAGATTCATATAATGCTTTAAAAGCTCATAGTCCTCATCGCTGCCCCAGGTTGTCTGCGCCTTACCCCATGCAGCGTCCTCTGTTAAAATACAGAAGGTTGAAGGAGTATAGTAGTGAACTGAAACCGCACAGCTGTTTGCAGGGTCATTTGGCATTACAAACAGCTCATCACAGGTAAGGTCAAAGTCAGTATTGTAGCCGGCGATAAGTAAGTGACGTTTGTCATTTTGCTTGCCTGAGGCTCTTACAATATTAACAAATTTCTGATTTATCTCATTTAAAAGCCCGAAGGATTCAGCCTTGCCGTCGGTTTTGCCGCTGTATCTGTTCCAGAGTGACTCCCAGCCGCCTTCTTCGTTTAACGATTCAAAAATAAGTCTGTCGCCAAAGTCGCCGAATTCTGCACTAAGCTGAGTCCAAACCTTTTCATACTTTGTCATACACTTATCCTTTTTAGTAGGAAAATCTTCCCACCAGCCACCGTCCCAGTGAATATTGAGAACAACATATAAATCGCATTCGATAGCCCAGGTTACAACCTCTTTTACTCTTGCAATAAGGTCAGGGTGAATGTTATATTCCTCATCCATCATATTTGACCACGCCACAGGGATTCTCACGCTGTTAAAGCCACAGCTTTTGTAGCCAGCAAAAATCTCCTTTGTTACAATCGGTGAGCCCCAGCCCGTTTCATAGGTTGAAACATCATCGCCATAAAGCCATGTTCCACAGCTTTCAAAGGTATTGCCAAGGTTGATACCGAGCCCCATATCCTCAACAACCTGAGCTGTTGTCATTCCTCTTACCTCTGTCAGCTTGACATCAGGCTTGCTGACATTTTCTTTTTCCTTACCGCAGGCAGTAAGCATGGTTGCCGATACTGCAAATGCCAAAGCAACCGATAAAATTTTCTTCAACATAAAATCACCCTATTTCATAAATACAAAGCTTTCAAGCTCAAAAAGATTTCTTCCGTTAAACATATTCTCAAATGCTCCGCTGTAAGCGTGGTCAACAACAAAATACAAAGAATGTCTGCCCGTGACATTGTCTACAATACATTTGTAAACTCCGTCATCAGCGCCGATTTTGCATTCACCGATTTTTCTGCCGTCCTCGCCGTCAACATAAACGCTTACAACCGAGCTGCAGCCACAGCCCTTGACCTTGAATGCAAGCTCCATAGTCTTGGTAGAGTAGTCCTCGCCGAAGTCATAATACTTGTAGCCGATAACGCTCTTGTTCTTGATGCCCGTTACAACTCTTGTAAACATATTGTATTCAGTAATGAATGTACCGCCCTTTAAAACGCAGGCAATGTCAGCAGGAGTAATCTTGTAAGGATTGAGTGATTCCTCAAAGCCTAAGGATGTCATTTCAACCTGAGGGATGCTACCGTCAGGAAGCATCTCAATCCTTTCAACACAAGCCCTTCTTGACATTATAGTGCCGTTTGTCATCTTGTGGTAGAAAATATACCACTGACCATTGATACAGCATATTGAGCCGTGGTCGTTACCGCCAGGGTAATCAATGCTGTTGTCAATAATAGTACCTCTGTGAACAAATGGCCCTGTAGGTGAGTCTGATGTCATATAGTCAAGCCTTGAGCCGATTTTCGGAGAGTAGATAAGGTAGTATGTATCGCCGACCTTTCTCGGTGAACAAGCCTCGAAAAAGCCCGAAGGGTCATCCTTTACAGGAATGATGTCAGGAATATATGAGCCTGAAACCATCTTATACATATTGTTTTCCATTTCGCACATAAACGATTTTTCAAAACCGCAGTAAACATAGTTTCTGCCGTCATCGTCAACTAAAACACCAGGGTCTATGAATGTACCCTGACCTACAAGCTCTTCAGGTACATCATATTCATAGACATTTACAAGCTTAAAAGGTCCTTCGGGCTTGTCAGCTACTGCGACACACCCTTTTGCCCACATAATGTAGCAGAAAAGGTAATACTTACCGTCTTTTTCTACAACGTCAGGGGCGTATAAATAGCCGTCAGTCCAGTCGGCTGTATCAGATTTATGATCTCTGTCATCTCTTGTGTGAAAAATGTGACCGTGGCATACCCAGTTGTTTAAGTCGTTGACACTTGCAGACCATACCTTTAATTTAAAATCACAGAATGAGTCAGAGCCTGGTCTGTCATGAGAGCCGTAAATATAAACTCTGTCACCGAAAACCCTCGGTTCGCCGTCAGGAATATACTCCCATAATGGTAAATATGGATTAGCCATAAGTTCTACCGCCTTTCAAAATATCCGTCAAGATTATTGTAGCATAATTATGAAAACGATATAATAAACTTTTGTGCATACAAAACTGCACAAATGTGCAAACTTTATCTGAAAATAGCATAAAATCGCCAAACCTACTTGAAAAACGTGCAAACGTATGGTAAAATAATGCTCAAAGGGGGAAGGACTATATGGAGATACAGTATGTCGGCTTTCATCATAGCCATAGCGGCGATTTTGTAATTGACAGACCTTACGGAATAGGTGACTGCCTTTTGCTATTTATAAAAACACCTGCTTTTTTCAGAATAGGTGGTAAAGAGATCATCGTTCAGAAAAACTCGTTTATCCTTTATACTGAAGGCGTGCCGCAGTATTACAGAGCTTTTGGCAACGTTTATATTGATGACTGGATGCATTTTAGAATGGAGAATATCGACAGAGAAATGCTTTCAAGCCTTGAAATCCCTATAAACGAGGTAGTGCCGCTTGGATCAATATCCGAGTTTTCTGACATTATGAAAAAGGTTACCGAAGAATTTTATACTGATAATCCTTTCAGAGCGGATATAACAGAATCATATCTGAGAATCCTGTTTATGAAGCTGAGCACCCATCTGAAAAATCAGCGTGAAATGAAGCTTGATACTGAGCTTATAAGATATAAAGAGCTCAGAAACTCGATTTATAATATGCCTCATATCAACCGCTCTGTTGATGAAATGGCAAAGGAGCTTTCTGTCAGTCGTTCAGGCTTTCAGCATAATTATAAAAAGCATTTCGGTGTAGCGGTAACCGAGGATAAAATAACAGCGCGTATCAACAGAGCGCAGTTTTATCTTACCTCTACAAATCTCTCGTTAGCCGAGATTTCAGAGCTTTGCGGCTATAAGGATGAAGTGTATTTTATGAAGCAGTTCAAACAGCGGACAAACCTTACCCCTACTGAATACAGAGCGCTCAAGTTAGCGCAGAAAGAGGAATAATATGACTATCAAAGAACAGATTATAAACGGCTCAATGTCGCTTGGTATAGAATTTGGCTCAACAAGAATAAAAGCGGTACTTATCGGTGATGATTTTCTTCCCGTAGCGCAGGGCGATTATGAATGGGAAAACCGCTTTGAAAACGGCGTGTGGACATACTCTGTAGACGATATTTTAACAGGCCTTTCAGCCTCTTACGAAAGCCTTTCTGATGATGTTTATAAGAAGTATGGCGTATATATCGAAAAGCTCGGATCTATCGGCATTTCAGCTATGATGCATGGCTATATGGCTTTTGATGAAAATGATAATCTTTTAGTGCCTTTCAGAACGTGGCGAAATACTATGACGGGTGAAGCGTCAAAGCAGCTTACAGAGCTTTTTGATTATCCTATACCGCAAAGATGGAGTATCGCTCATCTTTGGCAGGCAATACTCAATGAAGAAGAGCATATCTCAAAAATCAGACATCTTACAACCCTTGCAGGCTACATTCATTATCTTCTGAGCGGCAATCGTGTTTTAGGTGTAGGTGAAGCTTCAGGAATGTTCCCGATCGACCTTTCAACCAAGAAATTTGACCAGAAAATGCTAAATCTCTTGCAGAAAAATATAGTTGAGAAAAACGTAGGAATTAGCCTTGAAGATATCCTTCCTGATGTTTTGGTAGCGGGTGAAAATGCAGGCTTGCTCACAGAGCAGGGTGCAAAGCTTCTTGATAAGTCGGGTAGACTCAAAGCAGGGGCTTTAATGTGTCCTCCTGAGGGTGATGCAGGTACTGGTATGACCGCTACAAACAGCATTGCCCCAAAAACGGGCAACGTTTCAGCAGGCACATCGGTTTTTGCGATGGTGGTGCTTGAAAAGGCGCTTACAAAGGCATATTCTGAAATTGACCTTGTAACAACACCAAGCGGTGACCTCGTTTCAATGGTTCATTGTAATAACTGCACATCCGATCTCAATGACTGGGTATCACTCATAACCGAGGCAGTAGCGCTGATGGGCGGTAATACAAATAAGGGCGATATCTACTCAACCCTCATTTCAAATTCTCTGAATGGCGATATGGATTGCGGAGGTCTTTTGTCCTTCAACTACCTCTCAGGCGAACATGTTACGGGCTTTGATGAGGGCAGACCTCTGTTTGTAAGAAAGCCTGACAGCAATTTCAATCTTGCAAACTTTATCAAGCTTCATCTGTATTCATCCTTTGGCGCATTAAAAACAGGTCTTGACATTCTCTTTGAAAAAGAGGGCGTTGTGGTTGAAAAGATTGTCGGTCACGGTGGTCTTTTCAAAACAAAGGGTGTTGCACAAGCCGTTTTATCATCAGCCTGCAAGGCTCCTGTTTCTGTTATGCAGACAGCGGGTGAGGGCGGCGCATGGGGTATAGCGCTTTTGGCGTCCTATGCTCTTAATTTTGGTAATGAAACCCTTGCAGAATTTTTGAATAACAGAGTATTCTCAACAGCCGTGATAGATACAGTTATGGCAACAGACGCTGAAATTTCAGGCTTTGACAGCTTTATGAAAACATATAAATCAGGTCTTGCCATTGAAAAATCAGCAGTAGAAAATTTAAGATAGGTGACACACAATGCTTGAAAACTTAAAAAAAGAAGTATATGAAGCAAATATGCTTTTACCAAAATATAACCTTGTAACATTTACCTGGGGCAACGTCAGCGGTATTGACAGAGAAAAGGGGCTTTTTGTAATAAAGCCGTCAGGTGTTGAGTATGAAAAGCTTACTCCTGATGATATGGTAGTTATGGATCTCGATGGCAATAAGGTAGAGGGCAGATATAACCCTTCATCAGATACGGCTACTCATTTAGAGCTTTATAAGGCTTTTTCAGAAATAGGCGGCATCGTTCATACCCATTCATCATGGGCAACCTCATGGGCACAGGCGGGCAGGGATATCCCTTGCTATGGTACAACCCATGCCGATTATTTTTACGGAAAGATTCCATGTCTTAGAACCCTGACAAAAGAAGAAATCGACGAGGCTTACGAAAAAAATACAGGACTTTTGATTGTTGAAGCTTTCAAAACTGAATATGATGTTGCGGCAGTGCCTGCTTGTCTTTGTAAAAACCACGGTCCATTCTCGTGGGGCAAAAAAGCTCACGAGGCAGTACACAATGCCGTAGTCTTAGAAGAATGCGCAAAAATGGCGGCAAGGGCAGAACGTTTAAATCCTGATATTTTACCAGCCCCTCAGGAGCTGCAGGATAAGCATTATTACCGCAAGCACGGCGCTAATGCCTACTACGGTCAGTCAAAGTAATTTATTGACAAAACTATAAAAATAAGTTATTATTATCTTAGTATTTATCGTTGGGGGAGAAACCCATAACAAAAAACGAAAACGAGAAATATAAAAACTGAATACCCATATTACAAAGGGGGAGATACCCATAGCAAAAAACGTAGTTGTAATTGGCAAAACAGGCGAAGTAGTTGGCTCTACCTATCCCAAAAGGGCGGCAGGGCTTGTCAGAAACGGTCGGGCAGAAAGGCTCGATGATTTTACAATTCGTTTGTTTTCAGAGTCTGACTGTCCGATCGGGAGTATTTCGGAGGATAAGTTAATGACTGATAATAAACTATATTTTAACCCAAAAGAGTGGAAACTCAATGAGCAGTGCACCAATAACCGCGCTGAGCGCTCTTACATCACAGGGCTTGACGGAAAGCTCGTGCAGATTTATACTCTGGGTGACTGGGGCTATAACTGGACAGAGATCTACAGAGAGGTCGATTGTGAGCCTGATAAGGAGTATACTTTTACCTTCTGGCTCAATGGCGGTGAGAATGACCGCTACAACGAAACCTGCCAGTTTCGTATATGCTATGAAGATGGTGTAGGCGATATTGTCTATAAGCTAAACCGCAACACTATCCCGTACAAAAAGCATATAAACGGCTGGTATCTGTATGAAATCCCGTTTGTTGCAGAGCAGAAAAAGGTGATAATGAAATTCGTTTCAATGTCAGCGTATATGTCTGTAATGCCGGCACTTGATGTGTCAGAGTATGACGGTATTGTAGATGACCATATCCCGCAGGGTAAGCCACAGAGGCATAACATCATCTTTTCAGATGGCTGGCCTACCGATAAGTGGTATAAGGGTAATTACGATACTGCTCAAAAACAGCAAAGTGTCTTTGGTACAAAGTTTGTAGATGTGATTACAAACGCATTTTCGCCGAATATCCATAATGGCGCTAGCGTCAATTATAATCATGGCGTTGATATGTCGCTCAATTCTCAGATACGTCAGAGAGTATCGGGTATGACAAATGAGCTTGTTGACGAAATAGTTGATGAAATTATGGATGAAATTGAAGAAGAGCTCCGAGGTGAGCTTGACGGTATGAAGTATGAGATAATCGAAGAATATCGTCAGAGCATCAAAGAAGAAATTATAAAGAATATGAAAGTTGAGGGTTAATATATGTTTTTAAGATTTAATGTAGATGAATGGGGCATTGAGGGCAGAACAACAAGTGGTATAGGTATTATAAAGCAGGTAAAGTTTTATAATAACGAGATGGTCGATGGCTTTCAGGTAGGTAACTGGCGCTGGGACTGGTCTATTATCAAAACTATCATAACCCCTAAAAAGAATACTGATTACACCTTTGCATTCTGGCTCAATGGCGGTGAAAACGACCGTTTTGATGAGGTTTGTGAGTTTGAAATGTGGTCTGATGAAGATTATGAAAACAGAGATACATACAAGCTCAACCGTGAATTTATAAAGCCTGTAAAGATTGTAAACGGCTGGAATTTATATGAATTTAATTTCAATTCAGGTAACGCTGAAAAGATGACACTCAGATTCAACGTATGCGGTGCGCCTACAACTATCGTTGAGGCTTTGCCTGTTGAAAACTATGCTGAGCTTATTTCAGAAGAGTCAGACCCACAGAGAACTCAGCGTCATAACTGTGTTTTTGAAAATGGATTTTATGAAGAAAACAGCCAGAACAATGCTTCTCAGAGCATTCTAGACACCAACATTTTTTCAATGCATAAGTCACTTGGTGGCAACAACAATATCGGTATTGATATAACTGTAAGACATCTGCTTTATACAGCAGGCATCATCGGTGGTATATCGCTTCTGAGAAAAGCTTTTAAAAAGAAATAAGCCGTAAAAAGCGGCATAAAAACAGCCGCCATTATTGGCGGCTGTTATGTTTTATAAAGGAGGAAAAATCTATGAGTACACATATTGAAGCTATAAAAGGTGACATCGCAAAAACCGTTTTAATGCCTGGTGACCCTCTGAGAGCAAAGTTTATCGCAGAAAACTTCTTAGAAGATGTTATCTGCTATAACGATGTAAGAAATATGTTCGGGTTTACAGGTACCTATAAGGGTAAGCGTGTATCCGTTCAGGGTAGCGGTATGGGTGCGCCATCTATCGGTATCTACTCATACGAGCTTTTCTCTGAATATGATGTTGAAAGTATTATAAGGGTAGGTACAGCGGGCGCTATCTCTGATAAGGTTGATATAAGAGATATAGTTATAGCGCAGGGTGCCTGCACAAATTCAAATTTTGCATATCAGTATCGTCTGCCGGGCGTGTATGCCCCTATTGCCGATTTTTCATTGCTCAGAAAAGCAGTAGAATGCGCTGATAAAATGGGCGTAAAATACGAGGTAGGCAACGTTTTTACATCTGATATGTTTTATGATGACAGTATGTCTTTATCAGAATGGCGAAAGATGAATAATGTTTTAGCTGTTGAAATGGAAACAGCGGCACTCTATCTCAATGCCGCAAGGCTCAATAAAAAAGCGCTTACAATCTGTACTATCTCAGACTGTCCGTTTAAAAATACCGAAACTACAGCTGACGAGCGTGAAAAGTCATTTACGCAGATGATGCTCTTAGCGCTTGAAACTGCAGTAGGTGAGTAATATGGCAGAGCTATGGGATGGCTATTATGCCGATGGAACGCTTTCAGGTGATACCTTCGAGCGTGGTAAGAATGATATTCCAAAAGGTCAGTATCATCTTGTATGCGATATTTTAGTAAGGCATGAAGACGGCGATTACCTTTTGATGAAAAGGTCGTATGAAAAAGAAAAATACGGCGGCTTTTATGAAGCATCCGCTGGTGGCAGCGCTATAAAGGGTGAAGATAAATACGCTTGCGCATACCGTGAACTTTTTGAAGAAACGGGCGTTAAGGGTGATAACCTCAGAGAATTATCAAGGTTTGTATTTGATGAAAAGCAATGTATCTTCTTTTCGTTTTTATGCATAACAAACTGCGATAAATCGTCAATAACCCTGCAAGAGGGCGAAACTATCGGCTATAAATGGGTGAGTGAAGAAGAGTTTATAGAGTTTGTAAACTCAGATAAAATCATCTATGGTCAGAAAAAACGATATATGAGCTATTTTGATAAAATGGGCTATATCAGACAGGAGTAATTATGCGAACACTTTTTGTTATCGATAAGAAAAACTATATCGAAAATGGCTCCGTAGGCTACCGCCCTTCTGTAAGAGGTATTATCATAAAGGATGATAAAATAGCCCTTATCTACAGCAAGAAATTCAACTACTACAAATTCCCGGGCGGCGGAATAGACGAGGGCGAAAGCCACATACAAACTCTTATCCGAGAGGTTAAAGAAGAAAGCGGTCTTGATGTAAAGCCCAACACTATCAAGGAGTTTGGCTATGTTCAGCGCATAGAAAAGGGAATGATCGAAGATATTTTTGTACAGGAAAATTTCTATTATCTTTGTGAAACTGATGACACTATCGGTAGTCAATCCCTTGATGACTATGAAGATGAAGAAGGCTTTGAGCTTCAGTTTGTAACCCCACAGTATGCAATAGATGTGAACGAAAAGGGCATACACGATGAAAAAAGCAGAAAATCAACCTTCAACGGTATGCTAGAGCGTGACACCAGAGTTTTAAAAATGATAATCGAAGAGCTGATGTAAAACAAACTATGTTGTTTAATAAAGGAGTGACTACAAAAGACATTTACTATTCTTGAATATTGATTACTATGATAATACAAAATTTAAGAAAGGAATGATATTGTGAATTATTTGGATAAAACGCTTGAATATTATTCTGAATGGCTTGGAAAAGAAAAGATATTATTTAATGCATTTGATAAAGTACAGTATGTGTATTCAAGCAGTAGAAATGAGCCTCAGTATGGTTATGGACAAGCTTTCGATTTGTACATATTTATTAAAGACGATAAAATTATCGTTTCTTATGGAGATAAGGCGAAGGGGAAAATAGCTGAGGTAAAAAAGTATTTAAATATCAATATGTCTGCAAATGATGTGCGGCTGTTGATAAGCGAAATATATGGTAAAGGACCTGCATATAATATAAAGTATGTTTTTGATAACGAAAAAATCGTTGACAAAAGAGCTGTAACGTTAAATAAAGAACATTACAGTAAATATGAAGACTTCTTTAAGAAATGTAATCCCGACTGCAATAGTATTGATTGGTTAGAAGAATATTTTAATGAAATGGTAGTTGAAAACTTATGTGTTGGTGTGTTTGATGGTGAAGCATTAGCCAGCTGTACTGATGCTCCAAGTATGCCATATATGGAACAAGAGGTGCAAGAAATAGGTATCAATACGTTGCCTGAATATAGAGGCAAGGGGTATGCTACGAGTGCGTGTCGAAAATGCGTATGTGAAATATTGAAAAACAAAAAGGTCCCACAATGGTCAACTTCGGTTGACAATATTGCGTCGCAAAAGCTGGCTAACAGATGCGGATTTATCAAACTTGCAGATGTAATTACGCTGACTTTATAAAAATTTGGCTAAATAAACCCCGCAGAGAATTAGCTTCTCTGCGGGGTTTAAATTTTATTACCATTTTTTAATCTCATGAGGGCAATACTGCGCCTTCTTAGCGGCTCTTAGCTCTACAAAGCAGCCGCATTTTGCGCACATTCCGTCTGCAAGCTCATCACAGCTCTTGCAGATTTCAAGCCTTCTTTTATATTCATTGTCATCAGCCTTTTTATCAGGCGGCAAAAGGTCGATGAGCTCATAAACATTTGAGTAAACCTTATCCTTGTCGATCTCTGATAAAAGGCATTTTCTGCATATCGGCTTCATTACTTGAGAATAATTGAAACTACCGAACAAGCAGGGAGTGAAACTCTCAGCTTATCGCCGTCAAGTGTCACGCTGTAATCCTTGATTGAAACCTTGTCGAGATTATCAAAATCGTTGTAATCTCTCACATCATTGTCAAGGATTCGAGCTGTAGCACCAGTAGCGTTAAAGCCAGCGATTGAGCATTCGATTTCATAATCTTCAGAAAGGTTTGCGTTTGCAAGAGTGATTGTCATTTCACCGTTTTCTGAAACTGAAACTGATTGTGATACAGCGTCAATGTTATTGACCTTTTCATTTTCGCAATGGCTGTATACAAGAGTATTATCCTGATGAGTCTTGAAAAGGTCAAAAACGTGGTATGTAGGAGTCTTCAGGAGCTTTTCACCCTCTGTGAGAATAACCGCCTGCAAAACGTTTACTGCCTGAGCAAGATTTGCCATAATAACGATATCTGAATGATTATTGAAGATATTTAAGTTTACAGCTGAAACGATAGCATCTCTCATTGTATTCTGCTGATAAAGAAAACCTGGGTTTGTGCCTTCCTCAACATCATACCAGCAGCCCCATTCGTCAACGATAAGACCGATATTCTTTTCAGGATTTCTGTAAGCCATAATTTCGCCGTGTCTTACGATCATCTCTTCTATTCTCTGAGTGCCGCAGATTGTCTTGTAGTATTCATCGTCAGAAAACTCTGTAGCACTGCCCTTATGACCCCAGTCGCCTGTAGGGATAGTGTAGTAATGTAAAGAGATAGCTTTTGTATGGTAATGCTGAACATTTTTTAGCAGTACATCTGTCCAGTTATAGTCATCAGCGCTAGGACCGCAGGCTACCTTGAAAAGCTCATTACCGCTGAAATTACGGCAGTATGTCTGATAGCGTCTGTATTCGTTAGCGTAAAATTCAGGCTGCATTGAACCGCCACAGCCCCATGTTTCGTTACCGATACCGAAATACTTGAGCTTCCATGGCTTATCTCTGCCGTTTTTGCGGCGCAGTTCTGCCAGCGGTGAAACGCCGTCAAATGTCATATACTCGATCCATTCAGCCATTTCCTGTACACTGCCACTGCCGATGTTACCTGCGATATATGGCTCACAGCCAACAAGCTCACAGAGGTCAAAAAACTCATGAGTACCAAAGGAGTTATCCTCAACAACACCGCCCCAGTGAGTATTTATCATCTTCTTACGGGTCGACTTTTCGCCTATACCGTCTCTCCAGTGATATTCATCAGCAAAGCATCCGCCCGGCCAACGTAAAACAGGCATCTTGATGTTCTTGAAAGCTTCGATAATATCGTTTCTGATACCCTTTGTGTTAGGGATAGTTGAATCCTCGCCAACATAGATACCATTGTAGATGCATCTGCCAAGATGCTCTGAAAAATGGCCATAAATTTCAGGGTTGATATGCGAGCGCTTATCGCTTGCATTTATATACATATTGAGTTTTTTCATTAAAAAACCTCCTTTTGAAATCTTAATTTCAGTTTAACCCATAAGATTATCCTTTTCAATGAAAAAACGTGCAAAAATATTTTTAGTAGCTTTTGCTTATCCCTAGCGCAAATAAATAAAGCCCTGCACTTTTGTGCAAGGCTTTTTGATAGTTATATATATTAATCTTCAACTGTTTTTACAAAGATGTCGTAGATTGCGCAAACTGCCTTCTTGAAATCAGCCTCTGAAACACCAACGATGATGTTAAGCTCAGAAGAACCCTGGTCGATCATCTTGATGTTGATTCGAGCGTGTGCAAGTGCTGAGAAGAGTCTGCCTGCAGTACCTCTTGCTGACTTCATACCACGGCCAACGATAGCGATAAGCGCGATATCTCTGTCAACTTCAACGTGGTCAGGATTTACGTTTCTGTAAAGACCTGAAAGAACAGCTTCTTCCTTTTCTTCAAATTCCTTCTTTGAAAGGATAACGCTCATTGTGTCAATACCTGAAGGCATATGCTCAAATGAAAGACCGTTTTTCTGGAATACTTCAAGAACATTTCTGCCAAAACCCTTTTCTGAGTTCATCATATCCTTTTCGATTGTAACTGAAGCAAAGCCGATTTTACCTGCAATACCTGTGATTACATACTTGCAGTCATCAGTACCAGCCTTTTCAACGATCATAGTGCCAGGATCCTGTGGCTTGTTTGTGTTCTTGATGTTGATTGGAATACCGGCCTTACGAACAGGGAAGATAGCGTCTTCATGTAAAACGCCTGCGCCCATGTATGAAAGCTCTCTGAGCTCCTTATATGTGATAGTAGTGATAGGCTTAGGGTCATCAACGATTCTAGGGTCTGTGATAAGGAAGCCTGAAACGTCTGTCCAGTTTTCGTAGATGTCAGCATTTGCAGCGTGAGCAACGATAGAACCTGTAATATCAGAACCGCCTCTTGAGAATGTCTTGATAGTGTCGTTAGGCATTGAACCGTAGAAACCTGGAATTACAGCTCTTTCTGTGATTGAAAGCTTCTTTGATAAAACTTCATCTGTCTTTTCAGCGTCAAATACGCCGTTGTCGTTAAAGAAGATAACGTCTGCAGCGTCAATGAATGGGAACTTGATGAATTTTGCTAAGATGATACCGTTTAAGTATTCACCTCTTGAAGCTGCGTAGTCGCGACCTGCTCTGCCGATAAAGCAGTTTCTGATAACGTCAAATTCCTTTTCAAGTGATAAATCAAGACCAAGCTCAGCGATAATGCTGTAATATCTGTCCTTGATAGCTTCAAATTCCTTTGTAAAGTCGTTACCCTTTGAAGCGATAGAATAACAGTTATAAAGCATATCTGTTACCTTGATATCATCTGAAAATCTCTTACCTGGAGCTGATGGAACAACATATCTTCTGTTAGGGTCTGAAAGAATAATGTCAGCTACCTTACGAAACTGATTAGCGTCAGCAAGTGAGCTGCCGCCGAATTTTACTACCTTAATACCGTTCATAACTAAAACCTACCTATGTTATATTTTTACCAATGTTAATATTATATGTTTTTTTGAGCGTATCGTCAATTAGTAAATAAAACAAAAAAGTAAAATATTTATGTGTTTTCTTGTCGAAAACGCTTGTATTTGTGTCGCGTACACTTGTACTTGCATTAAATACTTTAAATCCTTTACGCTTATAATAAATTTTTCTTGACTATACTGATTATATAGTATATAATAAAACGTGACCGACCAGTCGGTCGGTAAATTTCTAACAAAGAAAGGCTGACATTATGATTTCCAAGTACAGTGTAAAGAAGCCGTTTACCGTCTTTGTGGCAATAATCATTGTTCTCATTCTCGGTGTGGTTTCATTCACAAAGATGAGGGTTGACCTTATTCCGAGTATCAACCTTCCATACGCAGTAGTAATTACATCATACATCGGTGCATCTCCTGAACAGGTAGAAACAGTAGTAACCGATACATTAGAGTCAACTTTAGCATCACTTGATAACCTTGACAACATCAGCTCAATTTCAGCTGAGCATATGTCACTTATCATTTTATCATTTGATGACGGAACAAATATGGATACGGCTATGATCGAGATGAGAGAAAGTCTTGATATGGTAACAGGTTATCTCCCTGAAGCTGTTACAAGCCCTATGATCTTAAAGCTCAATCCTGATATGATGCCTGCTATGGTAACAGCAGTTTCAACATCAGGTATGACAGACGCTGAGTCTGCAACCTTTATCGAAGACAGAATTATTCCTGAAATCGAAAGCGTTGCGGGTATTGCATCTGTTACAGCAACAGGTCTTATTGAGAATTATGTAAGCGTTACAATTTCAGGCGAAAAGATCGATGCGATGAACGCAGGCATCGAGGCTGCAGCCAGAGCGCAGTATCAGATGGCTATTGACGCTCAGATTGCTCAGACTCTCCCTGAAGGCGTAACCTTTGAAATGCTTCCTGCAGAGCAGCAGCAGGCAATTATGGAAAACATTCCATCATTTGAAGAATCAGTACCGCTTGAAAAGGTTGACATTACAAAGGATATGATTTCAGGAATCCTTACAGGTCAGAACTTCTCAATGCCTGCAGGCTCTGTAATGTCTGAAGATAAGTCAAGCTATATGATCAGAGTAGGCGATGAGATTGCAAGCGTTGAAGAACTCAAAAACCTTGTTTTATTCTCACTTGACGCTGAAAACTCAGTAAAGCTGTCAGACGTTTGTGAAGTAGTTGAATTTGATAATATGTCACAGATCTATTCAAAGATCAATGGTGAACATGGTATTATGCTCACTCTTTCAAAGCAGCCTGACTACTCAACAGCAGAAGTTACAAACGCAGTTTTAGATAAGATTGAAAAGATTGAAACTGAGTATGAAAACGTATCATTCTACTCACTTATGAACCAGGGTGACTATGTAAACTTAATGGTTGATACAATCATTTCAAACCTTGTAAGCGGTGGCTTGCTTGCTATTGTAGTACTTATCATCTTCTTGAAGAAGATAAAGCCTACCCTCGTAGTTGGCGCTTCTATCGTAATCAGCGTTATCACAACATTCGTTTTGATGTACTTCTCAGGTATTACTCTCAATATGCTCTCAATGAGTGGCTTGGCACTCGGTGTAGGTATGCTCGTTGACAACTCTATCGTTGTTATCGAAAATATCTTCCGTCTGAGAAACGAAGGCAAGTCAATGAAGGATGCTTGTATCGAAGGTGCTAAGGAAGTTGCAGGCGCTATCACAGCTTCAACTCTTACTACTATCGTAGTATTTGTACCTATCGTGTTCACATCAGGTCTTACACTTGATTTGTTCATTGATATGGCTCTCACGATCGGTTACTCACTTATCGCTTCACTCGTAGTAGCGCTCACTCTCGTTCCTGCAGTAAGCTCAAAGATGAAGGATAAGGGCTTTATCTCAGAAAACAAGCTCTTTGATAAGATTGCAAACGCTTATTCTAAGTTTTTAGGCAAGTGCTTAAAGGTAAAAACTCTTGTAGTTTTAACCTGCGTTGTACTTTTGGTAGTATCAGTAACAGCGGGTGTTATGAAGGGCGCAGAGCTTTTCCCACAGATGAATACAGGCTCTATCGCTATTACAGTAACTCTCCCTGAAAGCTACACAGATGAAGAAATTTTCACATCTCTTGACAGCCTCTATGAAATTTTAGATAAGCACGAAGAAATCGAAACTATCGGTATCATGCACCAGTCAGGCACAAATGAAATGTCAGCTATGATGTCAATGATGGGTTCAGGTACATCAGTTTACGTTCTTTTAAATGAAGAATACTACAACGATACAACAAGAATTTCCGAGGAAATATCAAAGGATACTGAAAATCTTCCGTTTGAAGTAACAGTATCAAGTGCAAATATGGATATGTCAATGCTCTCAGGCTCACAGATTTCAGTAGGTCTTTACTCAAACGACCTTGATAACCTCAAGGCAACAGCGCTTGACCTCACAGAAAAGCTTATGACTGTAGAGGGCGTTGAAACGATCACAAACGGTCTTGAAGACAACAACAACGAATACAGAGTTATTGTTGATAAGGATAAGGCTATCGCTCAGGGCCTTACAGTTGCTCAGGTATATATGGCAGTAGCTGAAAAGCTTGCAACTGAAACCTCATCTGCTGAAATTACAGACAACGATATCAAGTATTCAGTATTTGTAAGAGATGACAGAGATGTAACCTATACTGTTGAAACAATAGGCGATATCGAGCTTGCAGGTATGTCAGGCAATACTGTAAAGGTAAGCGATGTTGCTGAGATTACTCTCTCTCAGGGCTTTACAACTATCGTTCACTCTGACCTTGACAGAACAATGTCACTCTCAGGTACTATAAAGAGCGGTTATGATGTAACAGCAGTTAATAACGATATCAAGGATTTCCTTGATAATTACGATATGCCAAGCGGTACAAGAGCTGTAATCAGCGGTGAAAGTGAAGTTATCGCTGAAACCTTTGAAGACCTCTTCTTGATGCTTGCGCTCGCTATTGTATTTATCTATCTTGTAATGGTAGCTCAGTTCCAGTCACTCAAGTCACCATTCATCATTATGTTTACGATCCCTCTTGCATTTACAGGTGGCTTTATCGGTCTTCTCCTTGCAGATATGAAGCTCAGCGTTATCTCGCTCATCGGCTTTATCCTCTTAGTAGGTATTGTAGTAAACAACGGTATCGTATTTGTTGACTATGCAAACCAGCAGATCGAAAAGGGTATGGAACTCAACGAAGCTCTTATTTTAACAGGTAAGAACAGACTCAGACCAATTATTATGACAGCGCTTACAACAATCGTTGCAATGCTCATGGTTGCCCTTGATACATCATCGGGCGGCGAAATGATGAAGCCTCTTGCAGTAACAGCAGTAGGCGGCCTTATCTACGCTACACTCTTAACACTTGTTCTTGTTCCTTGTATGTACGCTATCTTCAATAAGAAGAAGGTAAAGAAAGAAAAGAAGGAAAAGAAAAATGAAGCAGCCGCAGATTAAATCAACCCAGAAGCTGATTTACGAAAGCGTAATAGCCATTATTTCTGAGGGCAAGGCAGATTTTACAGTTTCAGAAATAGCAGAGCGTGCCAATGTGGGCAAGGGTACTGTATATGAATACTGTAAAAGTAAAGAAGAGCTTGTAAGTGATGCGATATTATATTATGCAGATAACGTTATCTCATCAGTATTAAAGCTTGAGCTGAAGGGTAGCTTCAAAGAGAGAATACTTTTCTATATAAGCACAGCTCAGAGCCTTGTCAGAAGTAATGTGACTCTGTTTCGATTTTTAATGACTCATTCAGAGGTAGCATTCTCAACATCCTATGCAGAACGTTTTACACATCTGTTTGCAGAGATAAAAAAGTGTATAATAGAGATAGTTATAGAGAGCATAAAGGTCGGAGTAGAAGAAGGAGTTTTCGATAAAATGCCTTCTTACGAAATGATTTACTATGCCTATACAACAACAACCTTTATGATAAAATCTATTTTAGAATCACATGGATTAAATTCCGATACTCTCAAACGAAACCCTCTACGAAGCATTCGTAAAGCTTCTGAAATAAGAAAAACAAAAAGCCTTCGCTTGCAAAAAGCGAAGGCTTTGATTTTACGTTTTTTAACTTAAATTATTTGAACAGCAAAACAACAAGTAAAACTACAACACCGATTGTGAAAAAAGCTGTTCCATAATAAAGGTTAGCAGCTTTGAGCCTTTTTGATTCGCTTGCTAGCTTAAACATTTGAGGGTTATCAGGGTTTATGTATATATCACATTCCTCACCGGGTTGCATTGTAATACCGCCTGTATAAGTGTTGGTACTAACATTATATGTCTTGCCCTCATAATCATAACTGAATGACGGACATTGTCTTGCAACATCATGTGTACCTCTGATAATTGAGTTTGTAACATATGTGTCAACACCCGAGCATACCGCACGTACAAGAAGGGTGCATTTCTTTTCACGGCTAAACTGAACAGCCTGGTCTAAAATCATCATCAGACCACCAAACATAATGAAGGAAGGTGCAAAGTAAGGGAAAGTGTTGCTTAAAGCTTCCTTCAGAGTATATTCGCCAAAATACATATAAAGGGCAATATATACCCACAAACCACCGATAAAAGGTACAAGTGTAAGCCAAGGAAGGAACATATTTCTTGATATACTTACAATAATTACCAACAAACCGCCGATAGCAAAATATTGACCTATAAGCGCTGAGAAGATCAACTGATTGGAATTATAGGTTGCGCATATTCCGATAAGTGAACCAATGAGCCAGATGAGAAAAATAACACCTTTGATGCCTTTGAATGCTTGCGTAAAAAACTTGGTCATAAAACTCCTCCTACAAAAAGCCCTGCAAATTCAGCAGGTAAAACGATTTTGGATAAATCCATATTTTTATACAGCATAGATTATAGCATAATATTTACATATATGCAATAAATTTTAAAAATAAAACCAAAAAGCCTTCGCTTGTAAAAAGCGAAGGTTTAATTTTATCCATAAAAAATAAGGGCACCGCCCATCGAGTTAACGATGTGGAGCGACTCCCTAAGAGTTACGCTCTGAAAAACGGTGCCCTTGAATAGCAGCCTTGCCACTGCGACAGCTGAACAAGCCTCTGTCGATACGCCCGAAGCGGCCAGCGGTACAGCTACTGCCGACAGTATATCACTTTCTATCCGAAATGTCAATGCCTATCTGTCCAGAAATACCCCCACTAATCTATTGACTCAAAATAGAATGTTATGTATGATAAATGTAGATGTGATTTATTGCTAAGGAGTGAGTATGAATATGACGGAAGTACAGGAAGCGTTCGTTCGAGTGTTGATATCTTTAAGGAAAGAATTAAACTTGGCGGAAGAGGATATATTAGGAATCACAGTGATGTGCTGCACGGAAGCGGCGATGGAAGAGATGGTTCTTTACATCGAAGAGGAATACGAGAAGGGAACTCTGACCAGGAACAAACTGGTGGCGAAGGTTCACGATATAATTGAGGGAGAATAAAATCAAAGAAATGCAACACGATATGCAACACAAAAAGAAAAGAGTAGCGTAAATACGCTACTCTTATGGTGGACGATACGAGACTCGAACTCGTGACTTCAACAATGCCATTGTTGCGCTCTCCCAGCTGAACTAATCGCCCATAAATTCTCTTATCCTAATATATCACAACTTGCTTTATTTTTCAATATCTAAATACATTTTTTTACATTATTATGTGTTTAATTCTCTTGACATATATATGTAACTCTGCTATAATGAAAACGTTGTCAATTTTGATGCTTTAATAGACTAATATTTTAATACTATATATGATAGGAGAATGAAAAATGAGCGAACTCAAGGCGTATTCAATCCACATGGGCAAGGCTATGTGCGCTGTTGACCTCGGTGACGGCAGTGAACGTGGCGAATATGTAAACCAGGATTACATCCTTCACAAAATGGGCAGACCTCACAGAAGTATCTCTCTGATGTACTGCTACTATCCTCTCGATGCAGGCTGGCCTGGCAGAGCGAGCGTTGTTCACGCTTCACCTGACGTGTCATTTGCGTGGGATTATCCTTATGATGACTACTTTACATATAAGGGCGGTCTTGGCGGCACAACTGACGATGAGCCATTTACTTGTATGAGAGATGTCCGCCGTCACGGTCAGGATGTAAACTTGACTCTTACAGTTGACCCACACGTTTCAGATGAACACCTCATCGCTATTGCCAAGGATTTAAGACCATTCGGCAGAATGTTTTTAAGAGTAAACCACGAGGCAACAGGTAACTGGTTCTCATTCAACAAGAGATGTACATACCAGGAGGTTGCTGATTTCTTCGTTCGTTTTACAAACATTATTCACGAGTATGCTCCAAACGTTAAGGTAGTTATGTGTATCGGCGGTATCGAGCATCCTGAAAACGGTGAAGAGATGGAAAAGGAAAAGGAATTTGCGCAGTGCGTTCCTGTAGCTGATGTATGGAGCGTTGATAAGTATATGGCCCTCCACTGGGGCTGGCCTTATGACGTTGCTGAAAGAGGCGGCAACTCACATTCACGTTCAAAGGTTTCAAAGATCTATGAGCTCACAAAGCTCAGCTTTGACAGATATAAATACCTCAATAACGGCGAAGCAAAGCCTATGACAATGGCTGAATTCAATGCCGATGGTGACGTTACAGGTCCATACGATCAGGCAGCTATGGTTAAGGAATTCTGCGACAGATTAGTTGCAGAAAAGGCTGACTGGTTCTCAGGCTTTACATTCTATCAGTTCAGAGACCGTGGCAGACTCGGCCTTGAAATTGAAGACCCTAACAACCCTGATGTAGGTATCGAACAGCCTGTAATGAAGACTTATAAGGAAATTATCCATTCAGACTGGTTTATGCCAAAGATGACTCAGGGCGAAGAGCTCTCATTCCCTTGCACACTCCGCTGGGGCGGTTCAGAGGATGCTGAGGGTATCGCTATTCCTCTCCACTTTGACTCAAACCCACATTTCTGCGAGCTTGAATTTGACGATGATTCAAACCTTATGATCGAAATCAACGGCAAGTGGTTCTACAAGTCACCAAAGGCAAAGACAATCGACCTTATGAGCGCTTTCTTTGAAAAGCCTCTCACAGGTGCAAGTGATCTTACTCTCAAGCTTTTTGCACCACCTGCAAGCGGCGAAAATGACCTTTCAACAGAAGATGGTCTTTTAAATAGCTACACAACTATTGAAAAGCTACCAAATATCAGAATCCGTTTTGAACCTGTTGAATTATAATTATGTGATAAAAAGGATATTGCTATTGCAATATCCTTTTTTTAGTGTATAATTAAGCTATAAAATGTCGGGAGGTAGAATTTATGAATGATAAAAAAGCAAAACGCAGAAAAACATTAGGCATAGCGCTTTTAGCTATAATTCTTGTGGCAATGCTGATTTTTGGCTACATAATCTCCCAGAGTCAGCTGTTTATCTCAGTTTTACAGTAAAACATAAGCAAAACCTGAAAAGAGAAATTCTCCTTTCAGGTTTTTATTTTTTACAGAATAAGGCAGATAAGTCCCGAACAGCCCTCGTTTATGATGCGCTGTATAGTTTCCTGAAGCTTGCCTCTTGCATCCTGCGGCATCTTATAAAGCTTAGCGTGTAACCCCTCGTTTACAAGCTCGTGCAGGCTCTTGCCAAAAATATTCGACTCCCATATCTTTGTCGGATTTTCCTCAAAATCGTTGAGCATATATAAAACAAGCTCTTCAGACTGCTTTTCAGAGCCGACAATAGGTGAAACCTCTGTTGCAATATCGCATTTGATCATATGAATTGAAGGTGCAGTAGCCTTGAGCTTTACGCCATACTTACCGCCCTGCTTGATAATTTCAGGCTCGTCAAGTGTCAGCTGATCCATTGAAGGCATTACAATGCCATAACCCGTGTTTGCAACCTCGTCGAGCGCATCTGCAATCTTTTCATATCTTTTCTTTATCTTGCAAAGCTCTAAAATCTGTGGCATAAGGTCGCTTTCGCTTTCAATGGTAAGCCCCGTTGCCTCGCCTATAATCTTATAGAACAAGTCATTTTTGATAACGACCTCTATAGTTGCTACCCCTCGCCCTAAATCAACATTCTTGATACTGCTCTTTTCAATATGCTCGCATTCATCAATCTCTGAAAGACACCATTTTAATTCTCTTATATGCTCAATAGCGTTTGCAGAAGCCTTGATCGCGCTGAAAATATCCTCTTTGAGCCAATGTCCCTTGTCGAGAGAATTTATCCATTTTGGCATTTCGATATTTATCTCTTTTACGGGGAAGGCAAATAAAACCTGAGTGATGATATCCTTTATATCCTCGTTATCCATTTCAAGGCAGTTTACAGCTAAAACGGGTACTCTGTATTTTTCACTCAGCTTCTGTGCCAGTTCAATCGACTGCTTTGACTTCGGGTAAAGGCAGTTTAAAAGCACAACAAAAGGCTTGTTGATCTGTGTGAGTTCCTCAATAACTCTCTCTTCGCATTCTTCATATTCTTCTCTTGGAATATCGCTGATAGAGCCGTCAGTTGTCACTACCAGCCCTATTGTTGAATGCTCGTTTATTACCTTCTGTGTGCCTATTTCAGCCGCCATGTTAAACGGAATAGGCTCATCAAACCAAGGGGTTGCAACCATTCTTGGCATCTCGTTTTCAAAGTATCCGATAGAAGAGGGAACAACATACCCTACGCAGTCGATCATTCTTACTCTGAAAAGAGCTGAATTATCAAGGCATATTTCAACCGCCTGCTCAGGGATGAATTTAGGCTCGGTAGTCATTATAGTTTTACCGCCCGATGCCTGAGGCAGCTCGTCAATAGCCCGCTCTTTTCTGTAATCGCTGTCAATGTTGGGGATAACAAGCTCCTCCATAAAACGCTTGATAAATGTAGATTTACCCGACCTTACAGGTCCTACAACACCGATATAGATATCTCCGCCGGTGCGCTTTGCAATATCGTTGTAGATTTCGTTTGAATTCATAGCTTTTTATCTCCTTTCTACTTTACAAGCGGAATCAAGAGCATCTGATTTTGCGAAAGCTTTTCATCTGTCAGCTCATTTTCCAGCATAATTGCATTTATAGAGGTCTTATATTTCTTTGCAATCTCCCATATATCCTCATCAGCCTGAGCATAGTAAAGCTTTAGCGCTGTATTTGTATCAGCCATATTCTGATTATCCTCAAGCTCAATATCACTGATAACGCTAACTGTCTTACACTCGCAGATATTACCGCCGATTTTAATATCAGCTTTGATTTCAACAGCGTTGTTTGAAATAAGATTATAAACGCAGTTCGTGATATAAAGCTTTGGCTCAAAGGATGAATCCTCAGAAATCTGTGCTAAGATCTCATGCTCGAGCTGTACCTCGCTTTCGAGATACAAAGGGCATCCGTTTTCATTTGAAGCCATAGCATTAAAGCATACAGTTGCCAGAATATTTATAATGCCTTCTTCGATATCGCATTTTGACTGGGTAGATGTTATCTCTCCCCATACATCATAAACATTAGATATCTCTCCTTCGTTATATGTAACGGTAGTTTTAACCTGCGCATTATCGCTTACAGCCTTTGGAATACACTCGATTTTTGCCTCGTTCATTGTCAGTCTGCATTCTCTTGTTGTAGAATAAGCGTCAACCGTTAAAAGCGTTGTATCAAATCTCAGAGCTCTGCAGCATAAAAGTAAAACAAGCTCACATTCTGCCTCTCTTGCATCGCCGCCTGCACCTTTTGGAATAATATTGCAGGAGGATACGGTAATATCGCATACAGTATCATAATGCTCGTCAATACCATCCATATCAATAACCTGAGAGAATGGTACATCAAATTTCATACTCTCAATAGCATCGCTTTCGCTGCTCTGATAAAGCATTGTAACCTCTGCCAAGCCTTTGACAACTAGCTTCTGATTTACGATCTTATTTTCACTTGAAATAATATGAGCATCGCTTCTCACAACCGAGTCGATACCCGTCTTTGTCTGACCGATTTCAAGGTCTTCAATAACTGTTACTCTCTTTGTTGCGCAAAGCTTTTTGGCAGGGTAGGTAAACTGCTCTTTCTTAAGCTGTATTCCCTCGCCGTGAGCGCCCTCTAAAACTGTCTGAGCTCGCTCGCCCACAACCTTGCATTTAGCGCTTACTGCTCCTCTTATATCAAGCCTTCTGCGGTTTACAACTCTGCAGTTTACATAATCACAGCGTGGTGTAATTGTGATAATCGGATTTGTGCAGCTGCTTGTAAGCTCCACATTTTTTGTAAATGTCAGCTTTTGCTCAATAGTATTTACACAGTTTGAGTTTTCAGTAAGATACATAAGCTTTACCATAACGCAAAGCTCAAAGCTCAGCTTATCGCCATTAACGCTCTGTGCCACAACAACGGGGCAGAGCTTACAGCTGAGTATTCTGAATATGTCAGGATAGTAGTCAGGTAAAATCAGATCAAGCTCAACTGCCTGCTCAACGCTGGTGTCTGATACAACCGCAGAGGTTGTAAAGGTCTGACGGTTTAGTTTTAAATCCATATTTTCCTCCTAAAAGTGAAATTCAATCTTGTCTTGATATGTCATTTATATTCATAGCTTGTGGCTTGTATTCTTGAAAATGATTGATTTTATTTATTTTGTATGATAAAATTAATGTATCAGCTTTTAAAGGAGAATAACAATGGATAATATGTATAAATCTAATTTCTTTGCTCTTATCTCGAGAATTAAATATATAAACCGCTGGTCTTTGATGAGAAATACCCGTAACGAAAACCTCTCAGAGCATTCTTTAGAGGTAGCAATGATAGCGCATCTTCTGGCAACCATCCGCAATATCCGCTTTGGCGGCAATGTTGACGCTGAAAAGTGTGCAGTAATCGCTATGTATCACGATACAACCGAGATTATCACAGGTGACCTGCCAACTCCCGTAAAATACAATAATCCTGATATAAAAACCGCTTATAAGGCAGTTGAAGCGCAGGCGTGCCGTCAGCTTTTATCATATCTGCCTGACGATCTGAAGGGAGTTTACAGCGCCATCTTAGAGCCTTCAGATGAATATATGGAAGAAAAAAAGCTTGTAAAAGCCGCAGATAAATTGTCAGCGCTTATCAAATGCATTGAAGAAGATTCAATGGGCAACAAGGATTTCAGAGAAGCGCAGAAGGCAACGATGTTTTCGTTACATATGATGGAGATTCCTGAAGTTCAGGTATTTATCGACGAGTTTTTAGACGGTTATGACCTGACACTTGATGAACAGACTTAAGGAGCAGAGTATGGCTATTATAAAAACAAAAGCGC
>CALBJC010000053.1 GCA_937892655.1 uncultured Clostridia bacterium
TAATATCTGTAGCACCGCAGGCTGTCTGATATGGCGGCAGGGTTGTTGTAAGCTGTGGGTTTAGGATTGAAAACTTAGGGCGCATTAAATCTGAGCCAGCACCACGCTTAATCATACCATCTTCTTTTGTGATTACAGAGTCGCCCGAGCCTTCACTACCGGCAGCAGCGATCGTTAAAACTGTGCCTACTGAAATTGCCTTCAAAATTCTTGCCTTGCCTTCGTAGAAATCCCAGAAATCGCCTTCATATGGAGTACCTACTGCGATTGCCTTTGCGCTGTCGATAACTGAGCCGCCGCCTACGCAGAGGATGAAATCAATATTTTCTTCACGGCAGATTTTGATACCTTCATAAACCAGAGTATCTCTAGGGTTTGGAACAACGCCGCCGAGCTTTGTAAAATAAAGACCTGCTGCTTCAAGGCTTGCACACACTCTGTCTAAAAGACCTGATCTTACAACTGAGCCTGAGCCATAATGAACAAGCACCTTTGTACCGCCGTATTTTTTAACGAGTTCACCTGCTTTGTTTTCAGTTTCCTTACCGAAAACAAATTCTGTTGGTGAGTAAAAGCTGAAATTATCCATACTACATACCTCCGAAAAAATTATCTTTTGAAATTCTTATAAAAATTGCCTATAACCTTCATGGCAGGCTTTGCATAAACGCCGTAGCCGCCGTTTGTATCCGCCTTGTTTTCGCAATAGAGCTTAGCACCCCAATCCCAGACACAAAAGCCACCGAGCCAGTCACGCTTTTTTGCCGCTTCAAACATAGCGCTGTACCAATCGGCCTGACCCTGCAAATCAATATCGCCCTTTACAGACCAATCGTTAGGCACTAAGTTTGAGCCTTTTGTTGACATACAGCCACATTCGGCAAAGAAAAACGGCTTATTGTATTTTTTAACTACCTTTTCAATTCTGTCAAGCTGATTTTCAATATCATTTATCGGGTAATAGCCACTTGATGAAATAACATCAACACAGTCCCACCATTTGACGTTATGCTCCTGATATTTATCAGTATTGTACGATACGGGGCCTGAATATACAGACTTTATATCACAGATAAGCTTTCTCCACTCTGCCTCTCTGCGCTCTGACTGCACCATTTCACAGCCTGCGATAAACATATCACAACCCGTTTTCTCAGCTATCTGAGCATAGTGAAGCTGAAATTCTGTATATGCTGAAAACCAGTTTGACCACTTTGGCTCACACACTACATCCTCATCAAAGAAATTGATGTGAGCTCGCCATGTGCCGTTTTTGCAGTTAGCTGTAGGCTTGAGCGCTACTCTTATACCCTTTGACTTTGCAAGAGCGATAAACTCAATGAGCTCATCATCTGCCATTGTAGCCTCTGATTTATAGTCAATAGTTTCAGACTGCGGAGTATCCTGCAGACCGTTTGGCACCAAGATAATAAAATCAGCGTTTGTGCCCTCAAGCATTTTTTCAAAGCTGTCTAAGGTATGCTCTTTTCTGAAATTGCCACGCCATGCAAACGGGGCAAATGTAACACCTCTTATAAAATCCATTTTATCACCTGATAATTTATTTTACTAAAGTATAGCATTTTGAAAAATATTGTGATATAATATACATATACAAAAATCGTAAAAATCTCTTTATAAAAAATACTTTTTCAGAAACGGAGTTTTGGTATGCATTATCTGTTTGAGCAGAGTGACGCTTTAAATACGCCGATAGAGTGTTATATTTTCGACACTACAAGGGATATGTTCCCCGTAAAGCCACATTGGCATTACTTTATAGAAATAATCTATATGCTAAAAGGCGAAGCGCAGATGAATAGCGGAAAATTATCTTTAATTGCAAACCCCGGTGATATGATTATTTTTCATCCGCAGAATGTTCATTCGATTTATTCTATAGGCAACAGCAATATTTCTTTTGCGGTTTTAAAATTTGATATAAACACATTAAATCTCACCAGTGCATATATTCCAAAGCTGAGAAGTATCTTCAAAAGCGCACAGCAGGCAGACTGTGATATTCTGTTTGACTCTGATTTTACAGAAAAGCATAATTGTAAGGATATATTCTTATCCTGCATTGATGAGATACACAGCCAGCATTACGGCTTTGACCTTGTTATCAAGTCAAAGCTTTATGAGCTTATATTAAATATAGTAAGGCATTGGCAGGAAAACGGATTTATCGTTGACAGCAAGACCTTTGCAAACGATGATTTGTATGATATTTCATCTGTTACCGAGTATATTGACCGTCATCTTAGTGAAAAAATCTCTGTTGAACAGATAGCGCAGAAATGTCAGCTTTCATACTCATGCTTTGCAAAGAAGTTTTCTGAGCATTACTCAATGAGCTGTAAGGAATATATTGAACAGCAACGTATCTTTATGGTAGAAGAAATGCTTTTGTTCACCGATTTTGACCTCACCTTCATAGCGCAGGAAACGGGATTTTCAGACTGTTCGCACATGATAAAAAGCTTTAAGGCAAAAAGGGGCACAACACCAAAGCAATTTAGGCTTGAAAGAAAAAAGGCATAGAAAAAAACGCTTAGCGGAAAGCTAAGCGTTTTTTACTATTTTATCCATACATTTCCTGACTTTTCTGACTTTTCTTCAAAAGCTTGAAGATAATGCCGACTGCGATACAAGCGGCAGCTACTGCAATTAAAACTATACAGTTAGTTTCAAAAGGCTTTGTAAGTATCTTGAAAAGTTCTGTAATATCAGGCTCCTCCTGCGCAAAAAGGCTGCATAATCCCTTTGTTGCAAAAAAGCCAAGACCTGAGTATATTATAAGCGCCCAGCCAAATACAGAGAAGCCTTTACCAACCCCGCCGCTCTTTGCGCAGACGAATACAAGTAATGTAAGAATTATTACCATTACCGCTATACACGCAGTTGTTACAGTACCTGATGCTATAGGAGCTAAAACGTTTCTTATATTTACAATATCCTCATCCTGGACAACGCCATCATCAATAATCTCTTTTGAGCTTTCTTCAACATCCAGAGCGTATTCAGTAATAGCCTTATAATCGAGCTCTATATCAAGCTCACTTTCGATAAGCTCTTCATTTTCTTCAAACAGATTTACTATATCCTCAGATTTGATTACAAACTCATCACGCTGACCTGTGATAATACCAGCATAGCCTGATACAACCTCGCTTAAGAATTCTTCATACTCAAATTCTTCAATAAAACGGTCGACCTTATCCTCATCAATTTCTTCACCGATAGCATCTTTTATAAGCGACTGCGCCAAGGTTTCATTATTGTCATCTCTTATTTCTCTGATATTTATGCTCTTCATAGCACGCTCGATAACCTTCTGATCACCAAGCTGGTTAAGCGATGCTGAAATTACAAAAGCCGCTGACGCAAAGAAGAGGATAAAAACTGAAAAAACTACTGCAAGCAACGCAAAACAACTGACGGGCGTGCCCTTTTCAATTGTAGGGTCGCTGCCATTCAAAGTATCGATACTTTCGTATCTTTTGCATTCAGGGCAAAGTTCTTCTTCGCCTTCAAACATTTCTCCACATCTCTGACAAAACATTCTGATACCTCCCTTAGAGTTTTAAATTTCAACAATATAATAACACATTTTTAAACACTTTGCAACAGTCTTGTACGCTTTACAATTGTGTATCATAGTGGTATAATTTAGATATCGTTTATTACTATTTGGTGTGGTGAAAATTTTGACAGATATAAAAAATACAGACGCATATTATAATAAAATGACTAAAACTCCCGTATGGAAGCTGATTGTAGCACTGGGTATCCCTACTACGATTTCAATGCTTGTAACAAGTATCTACAACCTTGCAGATACATATTTTGTAGGTACTCTCGGTGAATCTCAGCAGGCGGCAACGGGTGTTTTGTTTACACTTCAGGCTATAATTCAGGCGGTTTCATTTATGCTCGGTCAGGGCGGCGGAACTATGGTTTCAAAGGCACTTGCCGACAAGAATAAAAAAGAGGCAAGTGAATACGCTTCAACCTCTTTCTTTGTAGGACTCATTTTGGGCTTTGTATTAATGATTGTGGGCTTTCTGATTTTTGAACCTATGCTTATAGCGCTTGGCAGTACAGATACAATTTTACCTTATGCCAAAGAATACGGATTTTTTGTACTCCTCTCCTGCCCTTTTGTTGTATGTTCATTTGTACTCAACAACAATCTTCGATATGAGGGCAAATCCTTCTATGCAATGATCGGCCTTGTATCAGGCGGTATAATAAATATCTTCGGCGACTTTATGCTTATCAGGGTTGTAAAATGGGGCGTTGTGGGTGCCGGGCTTTCAACTGCGGTTTCACAGACTATAAGCTTTTTTATCCTTTTTTATTTTCAGAAGAAAACTGCTCAGAGCGATATTAAAATCAGCTGTATTTCAAAAAACATCAGGACTCTTGGCACTATCTGCAGAGTAGGTATTCCTGCCCTTATAAGACAAGGTCTTACATCTATTTCAAACGGCTTACTGAACAACTTGACAAAGCCTTTTGGCGATGCGGCAATTGCCGCTATGAGCGTTGTAGGCAGATACTCAATGCTCATTATGTGCGTAGGGCTTGGTATCGGTCAGGGCTTTCAGCCGGTTGCATCCTTCAACTATCAGGCAAAGAAGTATCAGCGTGTAAAGCAGGGACTTTTGTTTACTATGTTTACAGGTATAGCACTCGTGACACTGCTTGCACTCCCGGGTATTATTATCCCCGGCAAGATCATCTACCTTTTCCAGAAAAGCAAGGATGTTATAAAGGTTGGTACAACAGCGCTGAGATTATCAGGCTTTGGCATACTTTTCCTGCCGCTTTCAATCCCTGTAAATATGCTTTATCAGAGTATCAGAAAAGCGGGAGTTTCATCATTTTTATCAATGCTTCGCTCAGGGCTTTTGCTTATTCCTTCGCTTTTAATTACAACCCATTTCTTCGGATTATACGGAGTTATGATTTCTCAGCCTATCGCTGACGTTATCGCAGGTCTTGTAAGCGTGATATTCGTGTTATACTTTATAAATACTCTCCCAAAGGATCAAACAGAATAAAACTAAAAGCCTGATAGAAATATCAGGCTTTTTCATATCTAATAGCGGTTGGAGTTTTACCGTAATACTCCCTGATTTTACGGCTCATATCGTTTGCACAACAAAAACCCGTTACAAGAGAAATTTCCGTAAATTTCATACTTGTCTGAGTAATAAGCTCATACGCTCTTGTACATCTGATATGAGTCAGATACTCTCTTGGCGACATACCCGTATGGCTTTTAAAGGTATGAGCGAGATACCCGCTGCTTACAAAATTTTCTTTTGCAATATCATCAATTTTAATATTGTCGGCAAAATTATTGTCTATGTATTCCCTCACCTTTTCTGTCAGAAGCTCAGGGCGATGCTTTGTTTTAGTCTTATTTTCAGGCTTGATTTTATTATAGTGACAGCTGAGAATACAAAGAACTGTACTGAGGCTTTCATAAATGCTTCCGCCGTTTGCAAAAATATCTGCCATTCTCTCAAAATCGCCCAAAAGTTCAGGACGATTTTCAAGATGAACAACCCCCTCGCCCGACGAATCGGTAAGCATTGCAAACAAGTCAGGGCGGACAAGCTCTTTTTTTATCTCCCACGGGTTTATGACGGTTATATATCTTTTGTATTCCTTTGATTTGTCAACCTTAATCTCGTGATGCTGACGACTTTTAATCAGAACGCAATCATTATCATTTACATTATAAGTCTTACCCTTCACCTTTATTTCAAGGCTACCGCTTACTATATACATAATCTCGCACGAGGTATGTGAGTGGCTCACGTTATACATAGGATTTGAATAAAACACAGCGTGTTCAATAATAGCCATTAAATCACCCTTTTTCAGTTTAACATAAAAATATCAGGTTTTCAATATAAAATAAGCAGATTTTATATAGTTTTGCGCAGAATATGTAATGTATAAAAGCCCTAAAAGCGTTAAAATTACAGCAAATGCTGTTGCAGGAGGTTTTTATATGAATATCAGAAAATTTATATCCATAGCAACTGTTGCTGTAATGAGTGCAGGAATACTGGCTTCATGCGGTAACAAAAGTACTGAGAACAAGGAGGATACCCAGATGACAACTACACAAGAGCAGATAATACCCTCTGAATATCCTGAGGCTTTTGTCAACGACAGCTATTATTCTGTTTTGGTTGACGGCAATACTGTAAATGAAAACAGCGGTACTGTTTACCGTGGTCTTGGTGTTGTAACTGGCAATAATTCCTCAAGACTTTTAATGGACTATAAATCAGAAAATCCAGAGGCTTACTGGGAGATTATGAATCTTTTGTTCAAGCCTGACTATGGCGCAGGGCTTACTCACGTTAAGATCGAATTTGGTACTGATGTAAACTCATCATCAGGTACAGAGCCTTCAATTATGCGCTCTGAGGATGAAGAGGCTGACGTAACAAGAGGTGCCGGCTTTATGTTTGCAGCAGACGCTTTGTCGATAAACCCCAACATTACAGTTGACCTCTTACGCTGGGGCGAGCCTAAATGGGTAACTGATGCGTTTTTGGTTTCTCAGGAAAACGGCTTTGAGGCAAGATACAAGTGGTATAAAGCAGCACTTGACAGTGCATATGATACTTACGGCATTAAATTTACGCATTTGAGCGCTGATGCCAACGAAGCTGACCACATTGACAGCGACTGGATAATCTATTTTGCAGACAGACTTGAAAATGAAACTGATGAGCGCTACGATTACGGTGCTATAAAGATTGTCGCATCAGACGAGGTAGGCACATGGAAGATTGCCGATGAAATGATGAAAAATGAAGCATTAAGAGATGCTGTTGACATCTTAGGTGAGCATTACAATACATGGGCAAGCGACAACGCAAAGCTTCTGAATACTCAGTTTGGCAAGGAAATCTGGTACACAGAAGGCGTTGCTTCAACAAATATCGCAAGCCTTGCAGTAACAAGCAATGGCAGCGGTATCAATGGCACAAACGGTTCACTCGATGTATGCAACAGAATCATCAACGGCTACTATAACGGCAAAATGACAATGTATGAATATCAGCCAGCTGTTGCGGCTTATTATTCAGGTGCAAAATATTTTCCCAAATCACTTATCAATGCTCAGACGCCTTGGAACGGCTTTTATGAGGCTGACAGCGGCATCTGGACATCTGCGCACTTCACAGCGTTTATGAAGAACGGCTGGAGATTTATCGACAGTGCCTGCTTTGGCGACGGCAAGGAAGCTCACGCTATTTCAGAAACTACAAATAACTATATGACTGCTATTGATACTCAGACAGGCGATTACTCAATAGTAATCTGTAATGACAGCGCAGATACAAGATGCTATACATTCACTTTTGAAAATATGGAAAAAGCAGACTCTCCATTTACTATCTGGGAAACAAGAGGTCCTGACGAGGGTGAAGAATATGATGCAAACTATATGCGCAACATCGGCACATACTCTCCTTGTGAGATCGACGGCAAATTCAAGTATTCTGTTGAGGTAAAGCCTTACTCTATCATTACTATCACAACACTTGAGAAAAATCTTAAGCATTCAGTTTATAAATGTAATTATGAAAATGAGATTCTGGATATCAACTACACAGATGATTTTGAATATTCTGATGACTTTTTAAAGCAAAGAGGCTATGCACCGCTTTATACTACAGATTACGGCGGAGCATTCGAGGTAGCAGAGGTTGACGGCAATAAGGTTTTAATGCAAAAAATTAATGCTCAGAACAAGCCTACCGACTGGAGATTCAGAGGCACGCCTAACCCTATCACATCACTTGGTGATGACAGATGGAGCGATTATAAGGCAACTATCGACTTTAAGCTTGCAGATGATAGTACTGAAAACTATGCAATGCTCGGTATACGTTATCTGCTCGCAGAGCTTGATGTAAACTCTGCTGAAAACGGCTACGCTATCAGGGTTTACCCAAACGGTAACTGGGAATTCAGACGTTTTGCAAGAGCGATTCTGAAGGGCACAATCGAAGACTTTGACAGCTCAGTATGGCATACAATGTCTGTAAAGGCGCAGGGTAAAACAGTATGGGGCTATATAGACGGTCAGGAGGTATTTACATATACAGAGGAGATAGGCTTTGCGCATTCAGGCAGAGTTTCTCTTGGTAGCGGACTTTACAACAATCTCTTTGATAACCTTATTGTTGAGCCTGTAAGCAATACTCACGCTGTTGTTACAAGACTTGATGACCACGATGCTAAAATCACATACAATGGCGAATGGTACCGTACTGTCCCTGACGGTTATGTAAACTTCAACAGAACAATTTCAAGAGCAGAAATTGTAGAAGGCGATACAAGCGAAAAGAGCGTTGAGTTTGATTTTTACGGCAGTCATTTTGCAATTATTGGTCAGACAGCGGTTGCAGACCTTGAGGTTTATATAGACAGTGAGCTTTTTGAGCAAACAAAATGCATTTCAAATGTATATGCAAGACAATGCAGCTACACCGCAGATTTGACAGAAGCTGAGCATAGTGTTAAAATTATTGTCAAAAGCGGTAAATACACTATCGATGCTATCGAATACTGTTAAACTCTCTTTACCGCTAAAGAGGTTTTATGAAAATAACTTTTGAAAAAGCGACAAGTGATTTACTTGATGAGATTTTTGAAAACTACAAAATTGCAATAGGCGATATGATTGCAAACGGTATTTTTCAATGGGATGACAATTATCCTACAAAAGAGATACTCGCTCAGGATATTAAAAATAACGACTTATATGCAATAATGGCGGACGGTAAAATTGTTGGCGGGTTTGTTATGAACACTTATTGTGATGATGAGTATTTCAAGGCAGACTGGGAATACCCTGATGACACCTACTACGTTTTACACCGCCTTTGCATTCACCCTGACTATCACAAGCTGGGGATTGCTACTAAGGTTATGGATTTTATCGAAAGCAGCGCTTTGGCTGATGGTAAAAACGCCGTTCATCTTGATACCTTTACGGGTAACCCAAAAGCTCTTTCTCTTTATCGCACAAGGGGCTACAACGAGGTAGGGCTTGCACATTGGCGCAAGGGCGAATTCATAATTTTTGAAAAGCATTTATCACTTTAGCAAGTTAATATATTTTTGTTTTAAACGGTTGATTTTTGAATATAATTGTTGTATAATAAGCAGGATGACTTTTTGTAGGAAAGGCAGTTATACTTATGACACAAGCAATTATGACAAAATTTGAAAACATTAAAAATATGATTGGCAATACTCCTCTGCTTGAATTTACTCTCAGATACAAGGGTAAACAGATGGTTGTATACGCAAAGGCCGAATATATGAACCTTTCAGGCTCAATCAAGGACAGAGTAGCCTACTATATTATGAAAAAGGCTTATGAAAACAAAACTATCTCACCTGACGATATAGTTTGTGAAGCAACAAGCGGCAATACGGGTATTGCATTTTCTGCGATGGCAAGCTACTTGGGTCACAAGGCTGTTATCTATATGCCTGACTGGATGAGTAAGGAAAGAATCTCTCTTATGGAAAGCTTTGGCGCTGAGGTAAGGCTTATCTCTAAAGAAGAGGGCGGTTTCTTAGGCTCAATTGACAGAACAAACGAGCTTGCAAAGCAGGGCGGCGTTTTCTTACCAGGTCAGTTTACAAACGAGGATAACTGTGACGCTCACTTTTTCTCAACTGGCGTTGAAATAGTAGAACAGTTAAAGTCAATCGGCAAGGTTGCTGATGCGGTTGTTGCAGGCGTTGGTACGGGCGGTACTGTAATGGGTATCGGCAGAAGGCTCAAGGAGGCAAATCCTGACTGCATTATGTATCCTTTAGAGCCAGTAAACTCACCTACTCTTTCAACAGGCTACAAGGTTGGCAGTCACTGTATTCAGGGTATTTCAGATGAATTTATTCCGCCTATTTTAAAGCTTGAAGAATGCGGCGAGGTTATCTCTGTTGACGATATTGACTCTGTTATTATGGCTCAGAGAATTTCAAAGGAGCTTGGTATCGGCGTTGGTATTTCATCGGGCGCAAACCTTTTGGGCGCTGTTGTTGCAAACGCAAAGCTTGGCGGTGACAAAACTGTTGTTACTGTTTTTGCAGATGATAACAAGAAATATTTATCTACTCACTATTCAAAGCATTTTGAATACGCAGATGATAGCATCAGCCGTGATGTTGAGCTTATCTCTGTAAAGGCTATAAAGGCATAAAATATAAGGCTGCTGAAAAACAGCAGCCTTTTTTATTTGACAATGTGAAGATGTGTGGTATACTAAAAGAAAAAAAGGTGGTGGGCGCTATAAACAAGAAAAGTATTCATATTACCCTTTCGCTTTTGCTCTTTTCAGGGGCTGTCAGCTTTATTGACGCATTTGTAAAGCCTGACTATTTTGCAAAAATCCCCGTTAAAATTGTATTCTTTCTTATAATGCCTATGCTCTTTTTCGTTATCTACAAAGAAGATTTCAAGGAATTCAAAAGCCTCTTTTCATTCAAAAAGGGCGGATTTGTAAAATCTCTGCTTTTAGCGCTTGGCGTTTATGGCATTATAGTAGGTGCATTCTTTTTAACGCAAGGGGTTATCGACTACTCAAACGTAACTACCTCTTTAACAAGCGGTATGGGCATAACTGCCGATAACTTTATCTATGTTGCAGTCTACATCTCGCTTATGAATTCTTTCTTGGAGGAATTCTTCTTCAGAGGCTTTGGGTTTATAACGCTCAAGAAATATTCAAGCAGAAAATTTGCATACATTTTCAGCTCTGTGATGTTTGCGTTTTACCATGCGGGAATGCTATGGGGAATGTTTGGCGCACTGGGGCTTTTACTTATCTTTATAGGACTTTTAGCGGGTGGCACTATATTTTGCTATCTCAACGAATCGAGCGAAAATATATACCCATCATGGTTTGTGCATATGTTTGCAAACTTTGCGATAAATACTGTAGGGTTTATTTTGTTTGGAATGATATAAAAAGGCAACGCCAAAGGGCGGTAACCATAAAAAATAACTCCAGAGAAGAATATAATCTTCTTTGGAGTTTATTTTATATTCGGTCAGATAAATTGAAATTTATCGAGTTAAACAATAAATCATAATTGCTTGTTGAACATTAAGCAGATGCTTTTTAAACTCATATCCAACAAAATAATCCGAATCAATTACATCAGCAGAAACTTCTTCTCCACGATAAAACGGCGGACAAGGATTTAATATAGCTCCCTCATTTGCCATTTGCATAGCCTCTAATGTGACCATACACTCCTTGAAATCATCAAGAATAGCAGACGGTAACGAATCGGTACATATAATATCTTTCCCTATAATTGCTTCATAGATATTACTATGCGATACTAAACCCTCAATTTCATAACCCTTTCCACAACACTGCTCCAGTTTAAAGCCCATAACAGTTGATGCTTCTTTCCACGCCAAGCCAATGTTACCGTTTTTGCCGCAAAACAAGAACTTGTCATTTACAAAATTCCTTCGAATTTTCGAAAGTGCATACATATCCGTAAGTATTTCACAAGGATGATTTATGTCTGTCATTGCATTTATAACAGGCACGGATAAATACTGTGACATTTTCTCTATAACATTTATATCCTTATGTCTGACAACCACCATATCCACCCAGTTGTTCAGATAACCACAAACATCTTTCAAATCTTCTTTTTTATCAAGGGTTTCAGATGGAAACAATATAGGTTGTCCACCTAGCAAATATATCCCCTTTTCAAATGTAACTCGTGTTCGAATACTGGAATTAGGGAAAAACAAAACTACACTTTTGCCTTTTAGAATATCTTTGTATTTTACTTGCCCAACTTCATCCGCTATGTTAAAAATATCATAAATGTCATTTGTATGATAATCTGTCAATCTTATAAGATTCTTCAATTATATTCTCCTCCACAAATTCTTATTTATCGTTCAGTTAATTATAGCAGATACATTGTCAGCAGTCAATCAAAAGCAACAAAAAGCCATTTCTGACATCAACATCAAAAATGGCTTTATAATTCTTCTATATAGCTATTTGACCAAAGCGTTGGCTTTTTTTATTTTATAAGCCTTTTTGGTACTGCAAATTTAATTGCATCCTTCACAATCTCGCATACAAAATGCTCGCCCGGGATTATCTCACCGTCAACGGTCAGCGCAAAGCCCTTTGGCGCTTTTATTTCAACCTTTTTACAGCGCTTGTATTTGATAATATCCTCAAAGCGCTTATCCTCAAGATGCTTACCCTTTTTGTATGTACTCACAAGCCCTGCAAGGCGAAAACGTGAGATAGGCTTTACCATACAAAATTCAATAAGCCCGTCATTATTTTCTGCCCTTGGCGCACAGCAGTATGCACCGCCGTAGTATTTACAGTTTGCAACAGACGCTAAAAGATATTTACCGCTTTCGTTTACAAGCTCATTATCAACATAGATTTTCGCCTTGTTTTTCATAGCGGCAATTACAGAATACACAAGCCCCATATTATAAGCCATCTTACCGCCGAAGATGGTTTTATTCTTTATATTTATCATTGTCTGGCAAGCGCAGGTATCAAGCCCGAAATTCACAACATTTATTGAGTATCTGTCGCCTATCTTTATAAGGTCTAGCGGGACAGCCTCGCTGTTTACAATTTCAGAAATATCCGCAAACTCGCTTTCTTTTCCGTAATACTTTACAAAGTCATTACCGCTGCCGCAAGGGTAGCAGGTAATCTCAGCATTTTCAAAGCCTACCGCACCGTTTACGACCTCATTGAGCGTTCCGTCGCCGCCGCAGGCGCAAAAACGCACACGCTGAGCGGGGTTATTTATGCAGTATTCTTTTATAAATCTAGTTGCGTCAAGCGGGGCTTTTGTTACATAGATTTCAAAATCGCCATGCAGGTTTGCAATAGCGTTTTTAACCTTCTGCTCGCCCTTGCCGTTGCCTGATGTCGGGTTTACAATAAAAATAGTTTTCATATATTATATACTATCCTCCAGAATTTTATAAACCATCTGACTTATCTGATTTGTTTTCATACCCTCATACTCTGAGTAATCTATAACTCTTACAATCTCGATTACAGCACGGGTAAAAAGGCTTTTTGTTATCCTGTCAGTATTTCTTGTAACCGCTACAACGATAGGCGCTTTTGATTTGGTAGCTATCTTGAACGAACCATCGTGAAACGGCTGGAGCTTAACCTCTTTTGGATTTTTGTTTCTTGTACCCTCAGGGTAGATGCCCATTGAGCATTTCTGGGATGAGATATTTTCTGCAGCCTTTGAAATGGTCTTTACAGCGGATTTTGGGTTTTCTCTGTCAAGAGGGATTACATCGCTTGCAAACATAAATTTGCCGACAAAAGGCAGATTTACATTTTCTTTTTTTGAAACAAAACCAAGCTTATATTTTTTAAAGCAGTTCATCGCAATTACAGGGTCATACGCTGAGTAATGATTTGATACGAACAAGAATTTTTCCTGCGGGAGCTTTTCTCGGCCGATAACCTTCGGTAAAATTCTTGCATAGGTATGCATTAATGATATTGTTGCAAGGGTTACATATCTGAAAAAACCGCACTTCTTCGGTGGGTTTTCAAAATCGATAAAGAATGAACCGATAACAATAGTCATCGCATGGACGAATATGCACAATAAGAGTACTGCTAAAAACAGTAGCAAGGTGCTGCCTATTGACAGACTACCTGCTATGGCACTAATAACCGCTGATACCAAGGCTATCATACAATAAATAAAAAACTGCATAACTCATCCCCGTTTCGACAAAATTCTTTTATAGTATGAATTATATCATAAGCATTTGTTCAAGTCAACAAAACAAAAAACGCCAGGCATAAGCCTGACGTTTTGATTGGTTTTCAATTTTAATTACTTGACAACACCGATGAAGTTAAGTACAGCAAGGATGATACCGATAAGGCCATACAAACCGATGAAACCACCGAGGAATGCAAAAATGAAGCCTACAACCGGAACACCGCTTAAGAAGCCGATAACAACACCAGCAACAGCGCCAACGATCAAGTACAATACGATTCTGATGATAAGAGTAACTACATCACCGATACCGAATGACAAGCCAAAAAGCTTCTTGATAAGATCCATGGAAAAAACTCCTCTCATAATTTATTACTATTATATTACACCTTTTTACATAAAATGTCAATGCGGTAAATGCTCCATTTTGTAAACATTATATAAAAGTTATTTCCTACCGTTAACTAGTATACAAATAGTTTTATCTTATTTTTGAGTTGATTTTTTCTTGCAATTTCAAAACTTATGTGATACGATTATATAAACTGATGAAAAAGGGGCTTTTTATGTTTAAAGGAAAGGTTGCCGTAATAACGGGCGGTGCAAGAGGAATCGGCAGGTGTATCGCAGAGGAATTTGAAAAGAATGGCGCTGAAGTTTGCATCATCGACATTGCAGACAACACTCATTTTGTTGGAGATATATCTGATAAAGACACGCTTGAAAGGTTTTCTCACTATGTTATAGAAAAATACGGCAAGGTCGATTATCTAATAAACAACGCTCTGCCTCTTATGAAAGGCATTGACAGCTGTAGCTTTGAAGAGTTTGAATACGCTTTGGCAGTTGGCGTTACAGCACCTTTTTATCTGACAAAGCTGTTTTTGCCATATTTCAGCGATAATAGCAGTATTGTAAATATATCTTCATCCCGTGACAGAATGAGTCAGCCTCAGACAGAAAGCTATTCTGCGGCAAAGGGCGGGATTTCTGCGCTGACACATTCTTTGGCAATTTCCTTAGGCCCTAAAATCAGAGTAAACTCAGTTTCACCGGGGTGGATTGATACTGATTTTACAGAATATAGCGGTGCTGACGCTACTCAGCAGCCTTGCGGCAGGGTGGGAAATCCTCTGGATATTGCAAATATGGTATTATATCTCTGTTCTGACAAGGCGGGATTTATTACAGGTGAAAACATCTGCATTGACGGAGGTATGACAAGGCAGATGATATATCATAACGATTTTGGGTGGAAGCTCAATAAAAGTATGGAGGAGTAAAAATGATTGATGTAAACAAAATGCCAAAGCTTGGCTTTGGTCTTATGAGATTACCTGAAAACTGCGGTAAAATTGATACCCAGACAGTATGCAAAATGGTTGATATGTATTTGGAAAGTGGCTTTAACTATTTTGATACTGCTTATGTTTATCACGGCGGCAACTCTGAAAAGGTTGTAAAAGAGGTTTTGGTTGACCGTCATCCGAGAGAAAGCTTTACTTTAGCTACAAAGCTGCCTGCATGGGCGCTCAAGGATAAGGATGACAGAGACAAGGTTTTTTCAGAGCAGCTTGATAGAATGGGTACTGATTATGTTGACTACTATCTGCTTCACAGCTTAGAGGATGGCAACAACTATGAAACCTACGAAAAGCTTGATTGCTTCAACTGGGGTGTTGAGAAAAAAGCACAGGGTAAAATCAAGCATTTTGGTTTTTCATTCCACGGTACTCCTGAGCTTTTGGAAAAGGTACTTGACAAGCACCCTGAAATTGAGTTTGTTCAGATTCAGTTGAACTACGCTGACTGGGATAACAAGGTTGTAAACTCAGGCAGATTATATGAAATTTTGCTTGAAAGAAAAATCCCGATGATTATAATGGAGCCTGTAAAGGGCGGTACTCTTGCAAATGTTACAGACGAGGTTGCAGAAATCTTCAAGGCAAAAAATCCTGATATGTCACCAGCTTCATGGGCAATGAGATTCTGCGCATCGCTTGACGGTATCGGTACAATTTTAAGCGGTATGTCAAATATTGAGCAGATGCAGGATAATCTCAAAACCTTCACAGACTTCAAGCCTCTTGATAAAGATGAGCTTGAGGTTCTGGAAAAGGCAAAGAGCGAGATGTTCAAAACTGAACTTATCGGCTGTACAACCTGCCGATACTGCTGTGACGGTTGCCCTATGGGTATCAGAATTCCTGATATTTTCAACGCTGTAAACACAAAGAGAAAATTCCCAGGCGATAACAGACCGGGCTTTTTCTACGGCAGCCTTACAGGCTTTTCAGGCAAGGCTTCAGACTGTATCGGCTGCGGTCAGTGTGAAGCGGTATGTCCACAGCATCTGCCTATCATTGAGCTTTTGAAGGAAGCTGTAGAAAAGTTTGAAAACAAATAAGAGAATAGTATGACATCATTTAAAAAACTTACATCCGCAATTTTAGTTTTAGTAATGCTTTTTATGCTCGCAGGCTGTACATCACCCGCAGAGCAGGAAAAGATTGACGCTGATAATAAAAAAATCGCAACAGAGCTTTCTGAAAAGTATTTTGGCAAGGAGTATAAATACGATTTTGATTTCTACGGCGGCGGTGCTGAGGGTAGCGCTAAGGTTGACATTTATGTATTCAAAAACGGCGATAAGATAAACTGTATCGCAATGCCCGCAAAGGAAAATGCACCAGGCCCGAATGCATATTTTGACTGCACACTGCATCAGTATCAGAATGGTAACTGGAGCCTTGAGGACTACGAGGACTTTAAAAATTTAGAGCATGAATTAGAAGACTAAGAGAAAACTCCCGACATTTTTTGAATGTCGGGAGTTTTTTTATATCAATTTTTAAAAAATAATATCAGTATAAATCTAGCGAAATTAGAAATAATAGTATCACAACTAAAAAATGAAATTCTGATTTTGTGATAAAGGAGATTTTTATGAAAGCTACTGGTATTGTTCGTCGTATTGATGATCTGGGGAGAGTTGTTATTCCAAAGGAAATCCGCCGCACTATGCGTATCCGTGAGGGCGACCCTTTGGAGATTTATACAAACAATGACGGTGAGGTTATTTTTAAGAAATACTCACCTATCAATGAGTTATCCGAGGGTGCCACTCAGGCGGCTGAGGTTATCCACAAGCTCGCGGGTCTGCCCGTTGTTGTTTTTGACCGTGACCACGTTGTAAGCGTTGCGGGCGCACAGAAGAAGGAATATTCTCAAAGACGCATCTCCCCTGCGCTTGAGGATATTCTGGAAAACAGAAAATCATATATCTTCGGCGGTGAGCATACTGCTCAGATTATGCCTGTTGAGGGCGTTGGCAGACACGCTGTTGCGGCATCCCCAATTATCTCATCAGGCGATGTTATCGGCGCTGTTGCAATTCTCTCAAATGAAAATACAACAAAGGGTGACGATCATCTTTTGACTCTCTCAAAGGCTGCCGCTATGTTTTTAGGCAAGCAGATCGAAGAATAGCCAAAAAGCCGTAAAGCAAACGCTTTACGGCTTTATTCTTTTATTTTGTATGAGTCTGGGCTTTACGCTGCTTTTTCTGAGCATACATTCTGGTATCAGCAATGGTTATAAACTCATCTATCGACTCAGCGTCAGGCTGTACTGCCCCTACTATGTAGCCATACGATGCCGCAACCTTGAACGGCTTTTTGGAAACAGCATTTAAGCCATCAAGATTATTTATAAACTTAGCGCAGAATTCTGACGCCATCTCTTCTGTATAGTTTGGCGCTATTATGTAAAACTCGTCACCGCCAACACGGGCCGCTATCTCGTTGCCGTTTATTAAAGCGTTTTTGAGCGCTGTGCCCATAAGAGTCAGGGCAAAGTCACCATTCTGATGACCGTAAAGGTCGTTTATAACCTTTAAGTTATCCATATCGGCACACATTACCATAACAGTTTTCATATCGCCCTTACGCAGAAATTCTTCAGCCTTATTGTAAAAGCCTCTTCTGTTATAAAGACCTGTGAGCATATCCTCAACATACAGCTTTCTCAAAACATTTACATTCTTCAAGAATGCGTTCTTGAAAATTGTATCTGCAAGAGAAACGCCTACTGTATTGAGCCACCAGTTGAACAAGAATGGGTTACCGTGATAACCGTCACAAGAAACTGCCGCATAGCCATAAACCTTTTCCTGATAGTGAATAGGTATAAACTGCACCATCTTTGTGTATATCTTACCCTCAAAGTATCCGGGTAATAACTCACTCTTTTCAATTACGCAGGCAGGTTCAAACTCATTATGATGCTTGAACTTTGCAATGTAAATCTTGTCTGTAAAGGTTGTGAGATTATAGTTTTCTGCCTGATTTGCACGCTTCTGATAATCGTCGTAATCATCACACAGACAAAGATAGAAAAAGTCAACATAAATATCTGACATAAACTTCTGAATGATGTTTAAAAGCTCATCCATTGTATTCAGGTATGAAAGCTCTTCTGTCATTCTGATAAGACGCTTTGAGTAGAAGTTTGTACGCAGATAGTTGTTGTGGAGGTTTTTCATAATGCTGTTGTGATTTTTATATGAAATCTCCTTACAGCCGCATGACTCTGTACATACTACATCATTTTCAAGCACAACATCAGTTCTCTCAAGATTTTCGCAGATAATCTGCATACTCATCTCAAGAGCCTTTTTACCCGCTCTGAAAAACGGGATGTTGATAGTTGTTATAGCAGGCATATTCATTGAGGCAAGCTCAATACCGTCACAGCCTGTTACAATAACATCACCGGGTACATCAAAACCATTATCTACCAGCGCATTTGTAACGCCTATCGCCATAGAATCGTTAGCGCATACATATGCCTTGGCAAGCGGTTTCTTATCACGCTTTAGCTGCTCGGTTACAAGATAATATGCCTCATCCTCGCTGTATTGTGCGTAGAAAATCTTGCTCTCATCAATCTCGATTTTATGAAGGCTAAGAGTGTTTATATACGCAAAAAGACGCTTATCACTCTCTTTATCATCAGCAAATGCGCCGACAAACGCAATATCATTGCATTTATGCACATTTATGATATGCTCTGTCAACACTCTGATACCATCGGCAAAATCGACCTCGATATTATAGCAATCCTCATAATACTTATCGATACTGATAACAGGAGTATCATTTTCTTTAGCGCGGCGGATAAGCCTTGTTATATTCTCCTCGCAGGTCATAGCCTGAGAGATGATGACTAAAACATCAAATCTATTGAAATCTATGAGAGTAAATATACTCTCTTCACCGAAGTCGTGAGGCCTTTTTTCTGTAGTATTGCTAAACGGCGAGAATACCGATATCTTTATATCATCACGTTCTTTTGTAAAATCGAGCATACCCTCTAATATCTTACCCTGATAGTTAGAGTTGATGCCCGCAGACGCTATCGCAACGTTTAAGTATCTGCCGTTTTTGAAAACTTTATTGTCGCTCACAACCTCACCACCTTTATAAATTAATTTTATAATAAAATATCAATATCTATATATAATTATAATACCATCAAACGAGCTATAAGTCAATAATTCTCACAAATTTTAATGTGTCGATTTGATAAATTTATGCAAATGGTCTAATGAATATAATAAAATTATTTAAAAAATATTTCCATTTCTGGCACTTGGGGTATTGAAATTCTGAGATTTTTCATTTATAATTATAATATAGCTTATTGTATCATAATGGGAGGAGTATAAATGTTTGAATTTGAATCAAACGGAATAAATTCAAAAAAACTTGCGACAATACTTCTGGCGCTTGGCTTTGCTCTTATTATGCACAAGGGCAAGTCAGAGGTGAAAAATCCAAAAAAGTATAAACCGCTTATAAGCGATATAAAAAGCAAATATAATCTTGTAAATTCAATCGCAGACAAAACCTCACTGATGAGTGCCAAGAGTAAGATCAAAAACTCTGAGACTGAGGTTATAAACGGGATTACCGTTGAAAATGCGATTATGATCGATTTATAAATTATATCCTTCAAGGAGGTTTTTGTATGAAAAAATACATAAGAGATTACAAGGAGTATATCAAAAAAATCAGAAACTTGGAGCTTGAAAAGCTCAACGATGAAGAAAAGGATGAGCTTTTGAAAACGCTCAAGGATCAGATTGAGTTCATTCAGCATGAAAGACTTATTCATCTTATCGTTACAGCGTTTATCAGCATTATTCTGGTTATCTTTATCATTTCAGCCTATGTTCTGACAAATATGGCTATGGTGCTCGCATCAGTTATCCTTCTCGTTCTCGAATGCTTCTATCTCCACCACTACTACTTCCTCGAAAATCATACACAGCTTTTATACGACGACTACAATACAATCTACGCAAGGCTCAAGAAGACAAGAGTTCCTGCATTTGTGAAGAACAATTCCAAGAGGTAGATAAATTGAAAAAACAAAAAATCAAAATCGATAAGGTAGGCTTTGCGCGCTACCTTATCATTGTATGTGCTATAGCTATGACAGTAGCTTGTCTTCTCACATACTATATGATAGGCGTATTTGAAAAGGCATCTACTGAAAGAATTATGGAAAACAGAATTGAAAAGGTAAAATCTTCTCTTGATGCAACACTAACCGAGAGAGAATCCATTATGCAGATTCTTGAGGATGAAACCATTTCAAAAGCAAAGGCTTTGAGCTTAGCGCTTATACATGTTTCATTCACTCACGACTTTGATTATGAGCTTATTGAAGAAACCAGGCTCACTTTAGATGTAACAAACTTTTACATTACCGATAAAAACGGTGAGGTCGTTTCGGGTACTGATGCTTATGTAGGCAACAATATAAAGGATTTATGGCCTGACTACGATTTTGAAAAAGCAATCAGCGACAAAAGCTATGCTAAAGTTATCAGACCGCAGACAAAATACAGCAGCGAATTCATTGGTGCTGTTTCAAGGCTTGATTCTGAAGGAGTTGTAATAGTGACCTTCAGCCCTGAATCATTACAGAAAACCTTAGAGCTGACAGATATTTCTCACGTTGCTTCTGAGTATCCGATTTTCAAAAACGGTACTACCTCAATCATCGACCCTGAAACCTACACTTATCTTAGCCATACTGACTCGGAGCATATCAATCAGAGAGTACAGATTCCTATCGTTGAGTTTGAGGGAATCGACGAAAATGGCGCTACAGGTCACTTTAAAATCAAGCTCGAAGGTAAAAAGCAGTATATTTACTATGAGGTTTACAACAATTACATTCTCACCGCAAATATCCCGATAAGCGAGGTTTATGTAAGAAGAAATTTTGCAACAGTAACGCTTATACTCGTTTGTCCGCTTATATGCCTTGTAATAGGGCTTGCTTCAAGAAGCAATCTTATAAGACAAAAAATATGGCACTAACACAAAAAAGTCACTCAAAAGAGTGACTTTTTTATTTTTGCCGTTTTTTCTTTTTCATTTGCTTTTTGTGCTGTTTGTAAGCCTTATAGGTATCAATTGCGTTTTGTTTTCTTTCGTCATCTGCGTTTTTCATACCATAGCATACGCGCTCAAAATCATCAACAAGTGACGTTATATCAAAGCCGATACTATCGCAATAGCTTATAACATCCTTTGGCGCTAAGCATTCAGAGTTTTGCTTTGTTGCAGTTTTTCTGATACGGTTATATACGCTTATAATACATTTTTGCGGCGTATATCTTTTAGCCCTGATTGCAAAAAGTGATTCCTCAATAGCAGGATACAGCTTGATAAGCAAAATAAGTATTATTATACCTGCAGCTACTGCTGCAGTTGCTTTGATCACTCCGATATCAACTGTGATATTTTCAAAAGGGTTGTCATCTTCACTTTCGTTTATCAGTGCTTCTGCATCTCTGTATACTACCATAGTAGGTTCATATACTACCCAGCCAAGCCCCGAAATAAACACCTGGGGGTAGGCATGAGATGTTCTTGTTGTAATAATATACGGATAATCATTTAAAGTGTTGATTTCAGTTACAAAGCCTTCCATGTATCTGACAGTAAGACCTGAGGCCTTTGCCATAAGCGTAAAGGCGGTTGCAAAATCCGAGCAGGTTCCCGTTTTACTTTTGAAAAGGAAATACTCTATACTGTCAGTGGGTGCATAGTAATCAAGATCATACTTAAAGCCTGATTCTCTGAAATACCGCTGCAAAGCCTCCGCTTTCTGGTAATCATACTTGCACCCCTCGGTTATTTGGAGTGCTAAATCCTTTATCTTCTGTGGGATTTCATAGTCATAAACACTATTCATAGCGTTTTCATAATCGGTTATGAACGCTTTGATCGTAAGGAGCGATTCTTCGTTTTCAGATTCTGAAAGTATCCCCCTTGCATCTGTAAGAGCTGAATAATAATCGCTCAGCGACATATCAGCTCCGCCTGCAAGCCTGAACTTTTCAGCGGAGAAAACCTCCTCATAATACTGCATTGTATACTCTTTATTCTCGCCTCTTGACAAAAACAGGCCATCATTTTCAATCACCTTGACATAGCCTTTGTTGTCGGCATAATAATCATAAAGCCTTGCAGGATAGAGAATATAGACGTGATTTTTAAAAAGCGGAGTAAGAGTTATTGTATTTATCGTGTCAAAACGCTCACCGCTGTAGCCTAAAAATTTCTCAAGATCATGACGGGACGCAAAGCTTTCATCAATGCTCTGAGCCTCTCTGAAGGCTGACAAGAGCTTGTCGTATGACAAAAGAGCAGTAGTTTTTGTATACTGCTGTAACGACATAACATCATCAAAGTTTTCACATTCCCATACATGATACTCATTATTGTAGGTTTCAAAGCTCTGACGGGCAAGATACATGATCTCATCAGCCTGCACATAGTACAGATTTTCATTCTGCATATATCGGTAGTAATCTGCGTTACCTGATGTACGCGAGTATTTATCCGATACAGTATGCAACGAACGTTCTTCTAAAAACAGACGCTGGAATGTCGAATAATATGCTGTATTGTTACTTCTTGGAATAACTGCAGATACAAGCAGAGTTACAGCACAGATAAAAACAATACTGATAGTTTTAGCACCTCTGCCGTAAACCTTAATACTGCCCTCAGACAGCTTCTGGCGATGCATAAGAAGGATTATGAAGTTTGTGAGCAAAAGGGCGATTAAAAATCCGCTTGTGATATTATCTCTGACCTTTACATATAAAACGCAAGGTATCAAACAGATAAGGGTCGTATAAGTTATTCTGTGAAGTACGACAGTAAAATAATAGCCCGCACTACAGAAAAACACTGAAAAACAAAGTATCAGCGCATAAACAAAGTTTATATGATAATGCTCTTCACCGCCGCTCAACATCCACTCGGAAAAGCCCCGATGCCCCGATATGAGCATTATAAGCAGTTGAATAGCCAGATACATTACAATAATGTATAATACGCTACCAATAACCTTGTGGCGACGCATAAATTCGAGCAATACAAAAATCATCGCACAAGCTAAAAACGCAATCACAGAAAACTTAGAAAAACCGCCGAAGTCATAGATTTCAAGCACCGCTAAATTCTGCATAAAGCAAAACAAAAGCGGAAAGATGAGTGGCGCAATGTATTCATTATACAGCTTTTTCATCGGGTCACCTCCGATAAAAAGGCAAGGTCATAGTTTTCATCCATAAGCCAGATGCGGCCTGTATTTACCATAGTTTTGCAGGCAATTGTAACGCAAGGAGTAAGTGAACTCAAAAGCTCTGACAAAACGTCTTCAAGGCTGCTGTCAAGGCAAGGGGTTACAAGAATACAGTTACCTGCCGTAATATCTGAAGCTGTGATTTTGGTGCCTGAAAACTTATACTCTGCAAGCTTTTCACGCAAAGCGTTAACATCTTCATCACGCTCGATCACAAACTCCTGCCATATGTTTTTGAAATTTACATAAGCCTTGCAGTCAAGCCCTAAACGGCAGATGAGCATCAATATACCTAAAAAGCCTTCTACCGCCCTTTCCTTGCAAAGCATATCGGCGTATGAAGCGGCAGGGTCTAAAAACACGCTGATACCCGATGAATAGGTTTCATCGCTTTTTCTGACCATATATTTGTCAAGCCTTGCCGACAGCTTCCAGTTTATTCTTTTAAGGCTGTCACCAGCTACATATTCTCTATGCTCATTGCCCGGCATACCGCCAAAGGAATTGTCGCTTTCCTTTGTATCCTCACTCTCTTCACCCTGAGAGGATAGCTCTCTTATTGCTCTGATTACAGGGCTGTCTGACGCCAAAGATGCAATATGCGGAATGATATTTATATCCTTTATAAACTCAAAGCCTGAAATTTTCTGAGTCAAAAACGAAAACATACCAAGCAGTTTTGCTGACTTTATGCCCGTAACAGCATCGCCCCAATGGTTTGCAGTATATGTAATCTCAATGAGTTGTTCTGACTTTGGCATAAGATATACAATAGCTTCTTTTAAATCTGCTATCATTATCTCATCATTTTCAAACTCCAGCTTTATAGCAAATGAAGGCAGAAATGACTGGTTTTTAACTATTACGCTCATCTTTAAAGTATCGCCCTTGCCTACTATTTCAGGGAACGGCAAAACCTCACACTGCAAAAATCTGCCTGACAGCTTCAAATACAAAAAAGAGAAAAACGGCAGCAAAATAAGCGCTATTGTTACAAACCAGCCGGTTATGGCGTTTGCATATAAAGCAAACACGACCGCAAGAGCAATAGCGCAGAGATATTCCATTATAAAGCCTATTTTAGCTATTATCTGAGATAATCTGCTATTTTTGTTTTTCTCGTTTTTTCTCATTTATTCTACCTTTATAAAATTGATGGCACAGGGATTGACTTTACTATTTCTTCAATTACTCTCTCTTCACTGCCGTATGCAGCTTTACCCTTAGGTGAGAGAATAACTCTGTGGCATAAAACGCTTTTCGCGCAAAGCCTGATATCATCAGGAGTTACAAAATCTCTGCCTGAGATATAAGCTAACGCCTTTGATGCTTTCAAAAGCGCTATACTTCCACGAGGGGAAACAGGCAGCTTTACAAGCTCGCTGTCTCTTGTTTTTAAAACTATTGAGATGATATATTCTCTCAACGATTCTATACAGCTTACCGCCTGAGCCTCTTTTTTCATCTGACATACATCGTCAGTTGACATAACTGCAGATATATTTTCAATAGGATTTATCTTTTCTGTACGATTTAAGATTTCAAGCTCCTGCGCTTTGTCAGGATAGCCAAGAGATAATTTCATCATAAATCTGTCCATCTGCGCTTCAGGCAGATGATATGTACCATACGTTTCAACGGGGTTCTGAGTAGCTATAACCATAAAAGGATCCGGCAGCTTTATGGTTTTGCCGTCAAGGGAAATCTGCTGTTCTTCCATAACCTCCAAAAGCGCTGACTGCGACTTTGGTGAGGCACGGTTGATCTCATCGGCAAGTAAAAAGTTACAGTATGCCGCACCCGCTTTATAGGTGTACTCACCCGTATTCTTATCAATCATATCAAAGCCGACAATATCAGACGGCATAATATCAGGAGTCATCTGGATACGGTTGAATTTGCCTGCAACAGATTTTGAAAGGGTTGCCGCAAGCTGAGTTTTACCGACACCCGGTACATCCTCAAGTAGAATGTGACCGCCTGTCAAGAGTGCGGCTGTCAGCATCTTTATAGTTTCATCCTTACCTACAATTACCTTTTTTATATTTTCAATCAGAGCATTTACAAAAGCCATAAGGCACCTCCGCTATTTTTAAATTATAAAAATATAATAACATATTGTGAAAAAATATGCAATATAAAAACGCCCACTTATGTGGGCGTTTATTTATGATATATACATTTATATTACTTACCGTAGTAAGCCTTGAGATACATATCCTTGATTTCGCTCATGAGAGGGTATCTTGGGTTAGCGCCTGTACACTGGTCGTCAAACGCCTGCATTGTCATATCATCAAGAGTTTCCAAGAATACCTTTTCGTCAACGCCATAATCCTTGATTGTCTTCTTGATGCCGACTGTTTCCTTGAGCTTGTCGATTTCGGCAAGGAGCTTCTTGAAGGTATCTTCATTATTCTTGCCGAAAATGCCGAGGAAGTTTGCAACCTCGCAGTATCTTTCAAGAGTATGTGGATATGGATACTGTGAGAATGTACCCATCTTCTTAGGAGCAGGGTCCGCATTGAACTTCATAACCTCGTTGATTAAAAGCGCATTTGCAACGCCGTGTGGGAGATGGTGGAATGAGCCGAGCTTATGAGCCATTGAGTGACAAACGCCTAAGAATGCATTTGCAAACGCAATACCTGCCATTGTTGAAGCATCAGCCATCTTCTCTCTTGCAACAGGGTCTGCACCATTTTCGTAAGCTGTTGGAAGGTATGCAAAGATGTTCTTGAGTGACTTGAGCGCAAGGCCGTCTGTATAGTCTGTAGCCATAATTGAAGCGTAAGCCTCAAGAGCGTGAGTCATAGCGTCGATACCTGAAGCTGATGTTAAGCCCTTTGGCTGGCTCATCATAAGGTCAGTATCGATAATCGCCATATTTGGCAAGAGCTCGTAGTCAGCAAGAGGATACTTGATACCTGACTGTTCATCTGTGATAACTGCAAAAGGTGTACATTCTGAGCCTGTACCTGATGATGTAGGTACTGCGATGAAGTATGCCTTCTGACCCATCTTAGGGAATGTATATACACGCTTGCGGATATCCATAAAGCGCATAGCCATATCCATAAAGTCAACCTCTGGGTGTTCATATAAAACCCACATGATCTTTGCAGCGTCCATAGCTGAACCGCCGCCAAGAGCGATAATGCAGTCAGGCTCAAAGCTTGCCATTGCCTTTGCGCCAAGCTTTGCTGATGCTAAAGTTGGGTCAGGCTCTACATCTGAGAATACGCTGTAACGGATATTCATCTTGTCAAGCTCGTTTGTAATAACCTTTGTATAGCCATTCTTGAAGAGGAATGAGTCAGTAACCAAGAATACCTTTTTCTTATCGAGAACTGTACCGAGTTCAGCGAGCGCTACAGGTAAGCATCCCTTCTTGAAATAAACCTTCTGAGGAACTCTGAGCCAGAGCATATTCTCTCTCCTTTCTGCTACTGTTTTGATGTTGAGCAAGTGCTTGATACCTACATTTTCTGAAACTGAGTTGCCGCCCCATGAGCCACAGCCGAGTGTTAAAGATGGTGCTAAGTTGAAGTTGTAGATATCGCCGATACCACCATGAGATGATGGAGTATTAACTAAAATTCTGCAGGTTTTCATTCTGCTTGCAAATGTTTCAATCTTTTCTCTTTCAGTAACTGCGTTGCAATAAAGTGATGATGTATGACCAAAGCCGCCGTCTTCTACGAGCTTTTCTGCCTTTGTCAGCGAATCTTCAAATGACTTTGACTTATACATTGCAAGTACAGGTGAGAGCTTTTCGTGAGCAAACTCTTCATCAAGGTCAACCGATGTAACCTCACCGATCAGGATCTTTGTGTTTTCGCTTACATCAACGCCTGCAAGCTTTGCGATATTGTAAGCTGACTGACCAACGATTTTAGCGTTAAGTGAACCATTGATGATAATTGTCTTTCTTACCTTTTCGCATTCTTCCTTATTTAATATATAACAGCCTCTTGCCTTGAATTCCTTCTTGACTGCATCGTAAATCTTTGAATCAACAATAACTGACTGCTCAGATGCACAGATCATACCGTTGTCAAATGTTTTTGAATGAATGATTGATGATACTGCAACCTGGATATCAGCAGTATTATCAATAATTGCAGGAGTATTACCTGCACCAACACCGAGAGCAGGCTTACCGCTTGAGTAAGCAGCCTTTACCATACCAGGACCGCCTGTTGCAAGGATAATATCAGAAGAGCGCATAACCTCGTTTGTAAGCTCAAGACTTGGAACATCAATCCAACCGATGATGTTTTCAGGAGCACCAGCCTTAACAGCGGCTTCAAGAACGATCCTTGCAGCCTCGATAGTTGATTTTTTAGCACGAGGATGTGGAGAAATGATGATACCGTTTCTTGTTTTAAGCGCAATGAGAGTTTTAAAAATAGCTGTTGATGTTGGGTTTGTTGTAGGAATAACAGCCGCGATTACGCCGATAGGTTCAGCAATCTTCATTGTACCCTTTGACTCATCTCTTTCAATGATACCGCAGGTTTTTGAATCCTTGTATGCATTATAGATGTATTCTGCCGCATAGTTATTCTTTATAACCTTATCTTCGATAACGCCCATACCAGTTTCTTCAACTGCCATAACAGCAAGTGGCAGACGAGCGTTGTTTGCTGCGAGGGCAGCTGCTAAGAAAATCTTGTCAACCTGCTCCTGAGAAAACTTTGCAAACTCCTGCTGTGCCTTTTTAACATCGGCAATCTTCTTTACCAGAGCGTCAATGTTGTCAACAACATAAGCCTTGTTTTGCATAAATAAAACCTCACTTTTTAATATCATACTTCTCCGTTTAAAAAATATATGCTACGATACGGGTAGTATATAAGAATAGTTTTTACCATTTTATATTATAATTATATTATATTGATAATTTTTTGTCAATCAAACGCTTGAACAATGTTTTAGTTATTTTTTCTCGTCAGGTTAGCTAAAATTCACAAAATCATCTGCCATATTTATGCAAATAAAACAAGAATTTCGCTAAGATTGACATAATTTTAACAGCGTTTTCGCGAAAAAGTGTAACAAAATGTAATTTCTTTCGTAAAATATGATAACTTAATCGTTTCGATAGATTTACCGCTTAGTGTAATTTGTCAACGCGTTTATAGACTGTTTATTTTTTACTTTCACCGATTGAGAAAACTTTGATATTTTTTTAACATTATATGGTGTAAATCCATAAAAAGAGTATAGCGCCTTCATTACTTTATACAAATATTGGCAAAATAGCAAAAATCAATTGACAAAATAAAAGCGTTGTTGTATAATTTAAACATAAGATAAGAATAAAACCCGATTACTATAATCCTGGGTTTAGAAAAGGAGAACAAACTACGATGGTTTTAAATAATCTCATTTCATCAGGCGATGATGTTGATGTTTACGAATTAGGCGGTAATGCCGTTAAGGTTTTCAAAGAGCATATGCCAAAAACAGCTACTTTGTACGAAGCGCTCACCCATGCCAGAGTTGAAACAACGGGTATAAAAATCCCTATCATTCATGAAGTTTCAGTTATCGAGGGCAAATGGGCTATTACTATGGATTTAATCCGTGGTAAGACCTTAGCCGAGCTGATGGAAGAAAATCCTGATAAGATGGATGAATACATCGATCTGATGGTTGATTTACATCTTGAAATTCATTCAAAGTCAATGCCTTTGCTTTCAAAGCTCAAGGATAAGATGGTAAGAATGATTAAATCTCTTACAACCATCAACGAGATTGAAAAGTATGAGCTTTTGACAAAGCTCGATTCAATGCCAAAGCATACAAAGCTTTGTCACTTAAATTTCACTCCGCAGAATATCGTTATCAACGAAAGCGGTACATACGTTTTAGACTGGGTTGCCGCAAGACAGGGTAACGCATCTGCAGACGTTGCTATGACATATCTGAAATTAAATCTTGAAATGCCTCATATCGCAGAAAAGTATCTTGATAAATTCTGTGAAAAGTCAGGTACTGCAAAGAAATATGTTCAGTCATGGCTCCCTATCGTTGCAGCCGCTAGACTCAAGCTTGAAATTCCTGAGGAGAAAGACCTTCTCATGAAATGGATAGACGTAGTTGATTACGAATAGTTTAATTTTGACATCCACTTCCTACACTTTTTCATAATTGGCTCCTTTTAAAGAAAAAAGCACCGCGTAAGCGGTGCTTTTTTCTTTTATACATTTAATTCTTTGCTCTTAAAGCTACTGCTGACCAGCCTTCCTTGTCAGCACCTTCTATTTCTTCAAAGCCGTATTCCTTGATACACTCGATTACTTCTTCTCTTCTTTCTGTGATAATACCTGATACGATCAAAAGGCCGTTATCAACTAAAAAGCTCTTAAAAATCGGTGCCATTGCCTTTAAAACGTCAGCAACGATGTTTGCGCAGATAACGTCATAGCCTGAGCCTATCTTTTCACGAAGCTCAACATCGCCGATGATGTTACCGCAGTATGCTTTGTAGATATCCTCTGAAATATTATTCTTCTTTGCATTTTCAACCGATGTTGTAACAGCGTTTTCTTCAATATCAACAGCTACACATTCCTTACCGCCAAGAAGTAATGCACCGATTGACAGAATACCGCTGCCACAGCCGAGGTCTAAAACTCTGTCGCCTGACTGCATATACTTTTCGATAAGCTCAAGACATAGTCTTGTTGTATTATGCTGACCTGTACCAAAGCTTGATGCAGGGTCGATCTCTAAAATCTTTCTCTGCTCATTCGGTGAAATTTCTTCCCACGATGGTTTGATTAAGAGCTTATCGCCCACCTCGATAGGCTTGAAATACTGCTTCCAGTTATTAGCCCAATCTTCTTCCTTGACGTTTGCAAGCTCATATTCAAGTCTGCCGAATTCATTGTTTACATCTCTGCCCTTTAAGGCTACAAGCTCTGATTTGATAGCTGCGAGATAATCCATACCCTGAGAGTTTTCAGGCAAGTATGCTGTAATTGTTGTTTCACAATCGCGAAGACCCATTAAATCATCATCAATATAATCCCAGTTGCCCTCTTTATTCTGCAAAAACTCTTCAAAGTCATTTGCATCCTTGATAACAAAGCCATTTACGCCAAGACCCAAAAGGCTTCCTGTTACAGCGTCAATACCGTTTGTTGTTGTAAAGATGTTAAGCTCAACCCAATTCATTTTTTATTGCTCCTTTAATTCTGATATTTTCTGAAGATCTCTGCCAAGACTTCATTGCGGGTTTGAGATGTAATCTTACCGCTGTTTGTATGAAGCCCGAACGCGCCTTCGTGATATGTATGATAATTATAGCTTACACTGTACTTTTCTAAAAGTGAGAGCATATCTGTAACCCACTGCTCACCGCCTCTGTTGTCCTTGAAGCTGTTTGTGCAGGTGCCAAACTCTCCCATATACACGGGCACGTTGTTGCTGTGATAGAAATCCAGGTCTGAAAGCAGAGTATGCTCAAGATAGTTTTTATCAAGATACATAATACTATCTGCCTGCGAATAGTCAATACGAGGCTTTACACGGCTTGTAGATGTAGAATTGCCGTAATTCACCCAACCGCTGATTGAATAGAAGTTACCTTCCTTGAGTTCATATTTTAAGCCAGTTGCGTTTGCATCAGAGGTAGTATCCTTGATGTAAAGACAGCCGTTTTCACTTCTGCCAAAATCTGAAGCGTAGCCTGCGCTACCCTTTCCATCCTGCGACCAGAAATACATCTGAGCGCATTCTGCCTCTGTCATATTAAATTCATAGGTTTTTATAACGTTGCCGTTTTTATCATACTCTGTAATCACAACGTCATCAAGATAAACCGTTTTGCCCTCACCGATGTTTGCCGCCAGGAATGTAACCGAGCCTATATTGTAAGAATCTGTTCTTGAAACCTTATCGCTTTCAAAATAGTGCCAGTTACCCTCTGTGAGCTTATAGGCTGATTCCTTACAGCCCTCCCAGTAGCTTGTATAATTTGCCTGCATTGTATCTGACGGATAGTAAGCGATATTGCCCTCGGTACCTGCCCAGTCCATATCCTGATGAGTAAAGCTATGCGGAGTATATGCATGGAATTCATAAACAGCATTATCATCATTGATTAAAAACTCGCCGGGCACCCAATGCGAATTGCCGCTTTCATCCTTTGTTGCACACATACGCTCGATAAATACGAGGTGATTTTTGTCAACCTCTCTTACTGCATCGGTTATCCTCTGCATAAGGCTTTGCACCTGACCGACAGTTTTTGCATCAGTATCAAGCTTTGGTACAACCGGCTCATTTATAAAGCCATAGCCCAAGATATATTCTTCATCGGCATAGCGCCTTGCAATCTCTTTCCATAGTGCGATAAGGCGATTCTGATTTTCTGCATCTGTCCACAAAGCCATACCGTTACCCTGCGACTGATAACCGCCCTGCGGATAATGCATATTGAGTACCAGCCTTATTCCATACTTTTTTGCCCATGCAATATTCTTATCAAGCCATTCAAAGCCTGATTCTTTGTATATATAAGGGTTTGAGTCATCCTCAAAAAGACCGTAGTTGAGATAAAAACGAACAGAGTTGAAGCCAAGCTCAGAAATCTCCTTGTAGCTTTGTTCATCATGATGAACAGCAGAAGGGGTTGACGGATTGCCCCATACCTCGTTACCGAATGCCATACCTCTTATGAGATATTCTTCTCCACTCGGCTCATACAGCTTTATGCCTGAGGCATAGACAAATTTTGTCTGAGGGGTTTCATCTTCAACGGGTAGCGGAGTTGTTGCGGCATCTGTTGTAATCTCTGTTGTGGTAGCCTCTGTAGTAGTTTCTGTAGTAACTTCAGTTGTAGCTTCTGTAGTAATTTCAGTAGTAATATCACTCACCTCTGATGTTATAGCCTCAGTTGTTATGTCGGTTGCGGTAGTTGTTGTAGTATCTGAAACTATTGCGGTCGTAGTTGTAGCCGATGTATCAGGAAAAGTTTTATTTTCATCGTTTTTACAGCCTGCAAGCGACAAAACCATTACAAAAGACAGCGCTATTGACAATATACGTTTTAACATCATATCCCCTCCAAAAGCTTCATTTACTTTATTATATTACATAGCGCCATTTCATTCAATACTATTTTATTAAAAAAGAAAAAAACGGCATATAAATGCCGCTTTTTTCTTGTGTGTGGATATATGGTGTGTGAGTTTTTATCTCTTCTTAGTTGCAACCATTGCAGCGCCGCCAATTGCAAGGAGCGCTAAAGCTGCTACAGGAGTAACACCTGTGTTTGCAGGAAGGTCTGCTGTATCATCAGCAGGTGCGTCAGCTTCGGTATCTTCTGCAGGAGTATCTGCAACAGGTTCTGAATATGCAACGCTTACAAGCTTAGCGCCTGATGAGCCGTTTTCAACCTGAGCCCACATCATTGTACCAAGGTCAGCACCGCCGTTTGCTTCCTTGCCTGCTGCGAGGAGTTCATCACGGGTGATTGTAAATGTGATTTCGCCTGTTGTGCCATCTGCTGCAAAGTATGGCCATACTGCTGTACCCCATTCAGTATGCTCAAGCTTGAAGCCGATGTTCATACCTGCAGGGTCTGTAGCTGCAGAGTTGTCGTAAACAACTGTTAAAACTGTATTTTCATTATCTGCGTCAAAGAAATTTGTGATATCGCAGTAGTTCCATTCTGTATCAATTGGATTTGCATCTGCCGCTGTAGCTACTGCTGCGAGTGTGCCAAGAGAAAGAGTAAGGGCCAACAAAAGAGCTGCTAATTTTTTCATAATTTTTCCGCCTTTCATATAATCAAGCTTATACTATAATTATAATTTTCGGCATTTTTCTTTTCAAGATGTAAAATAAACAACCTTTTCTGAAACCTTTTATAATTGTTGCAAAAGTAATCGTTTAATTTGCGCAAAAGTGCGCAAATACGTTGCTCAGAAGCATAAAAGCAAAAGCCACCGCTTATAAAAGCGATGGCTTTTTTGCTACTTTTTACTTCTACACCTTTTTCATTTATCTGACTTCTCTTAATCTGTATTACAACGAGAATTATACGTATGAAAGTTCTTTTTGTTTCTTTGCCTTTTTAGGCTTGTAGATCTTTATTACTCTGACCTTGTTTTTAATACCCTTGTATGTGAGTATTCTTGTAACAACAGCACCGATTACAAATGCAATCATAACAGCTGTAAGACCTAGTGCATTAAGCTTTGTTTCTTCTGCAATCAAAACCTCTGCAGTAACGATAACTACACAGCCTATAATGTATGCGAAAAACCACCAGATACCGCCGCCTTTTTTCGCACTGTCAGCAGCTGTTGAGCGCAATGCAGGAGTTGTTGCAATATAAAGGGATATATGCGCTAAAATGTAGATAACAAGAAGCGAAAACAGCTTGTATACTATTACATGGCCCTTACCGATATAAAGCATAAGCGAAATTTCAAGTGTTGCGCACAAAAGATGAGTTACATCAGTAATGAGCGACATCTGAAGTGGAACAGTCTGAGACTTTACAGGCATTGTAAGTAAAAGCGGGTAATTTGAGCTGTATATACCCACTAAGAATATCGGCATACCTATCAAAAGCATAGCTGTCATTACAGCAAGACCTGATGAAAATCCGCCTACAAATTCTGTATCATATTCAAAGCCGGCGTTGAATATAGCGGCAGCGGAAACAAGCGCAAAAACAAAAGCTATTGCCTCATATACGCCAAGCAAAGACAAAAGGCTTATCTTTTTTTCTCTTTTATATGTATAAGATACTTCCTGAGGCTTTTTATTATTGCTCATTTATGATCACACCTCCAGCGGCTGCCTGCTTCTTCTCTTTTCTTACTTTTGCAAGCATAAATAATTTATGAGGTAAAAATGTCAGCAAAAGACCTAAGAGCACTATGAACAGTGTTACATATACTCCAGCGGTTCTGCCAAGATTTTTTATTAAACTAAGCATCTGTTATTTCCCCTTCTTTTTCTTTAAGCATCAATCCAGGCTGTTTTTACTACTTCTTTCTCTGTGTACAGCTTCTGAATCAGAATAATCGCTACTACTACAAGTACAATAAATATGATCGATGGAATACCCGCAAAAGAAATAACAAACTTTATTGCGAAGAACTTATCCAAAAATCCTATTATTGTACCAAACCATACTACATAAAATCCAATACCCGCAACCACTAAAATGGCACGAAGAGCTTCCTTGAACTTCTGGTTGAAAAATGCAAGGTACATCAAAAACATCATAAGGCCTAAGAAGAATGTAGTTGCTGCTACTGAGCCTTTTGCAATTTCAAATTCAGGGAATATCATACAGTAGATGTTTGAAACTATGATGATAGCCGCATCCAACATAAGAGGTACAAGATAATATCTGAATGAGAGCTTTACCGCATCAATCTTCTTTACAGGCATCATAATGAGCGCATCTGCAACTGATGGACAGCCCTTTAAAGCACCTCTCTGCTTTGCTGAATCTTCTGTATTCATAGGCATAACCTGATTTACAGCAAACGGGAAAAGCGACATAAATGAGCCACAGCAGACAAACATAGCTACTAAATTACCGTCATCGCTTATAAAATCCTTTGTATCAAGCGCACCGCCGAAAACAACGCAACCAAACATTACTGTGACAAAGAAAATATAAACAACAGTCAGCCAGAAAATGCTCTTACCTACAAGCGCATTCTTGAGCTTTCTGAGCCTTTTTAAATCAGAGTATTTCGGGTTATATTTAACCTGCTCCTTTTTCTTACTCATTGTTTTCGCCTCCAAGCTCAACTATCTCTTCACGGTGACCCCAGATTGAGAATGTAAGCAGGTTTTCAATATTAGGAGTATGCATACCTACATCTTCAAACTTATCAAGGTCATCTCTCTTAACGAGCGCTTCAAATGTAGCAGTACCGCGACGGATACCAATACAGAGCTGCTCATTCTTTTCATTGAGCTTTGATAAAGAACCGTTTATTACTACATATTTTTCTTCAACCTGGTCAATAGCCATACTTTCAGTTACCTTACCATCGATAAGAACTGTAATGTAATCGGCAATCTTGTCAAGGTCGCCTGTGATGTGAGTTGAGAAAATAACTGAACGCTCGCCTTCAGATACGATTTCTCTCAGAATGTCGAGCACTTCAATTCTCGCTACAGGGTCAAGACCCGCTGTTGGTTCATCAAGAATAAGCAAATCAGGGTGGTGAGCAAGAGTCAAAGCGAGCATCGCCTTTGTTTTCATACCCTTTGAGTATTCTGAAAACTTCTTCTTAGGTGGCAGATTCCACATTCTTGCATACTTTTCAAAAAGCTCCTGATCCCAGTTCTTATAAATAGTAGCAAACGCTCTTGCATACTTTTTGATGTTAGATGTTACATACAGATAATCTTCATCGGATACATAGCCTATTCTCTCTTTAACGGCAATCTCATCCTTTGAGTTATCCATACCAAACACCTTAATTGAACCGCCAGTTTTATTCATAGCGTTGAGTATGAGCTTGATAATAGTAGTCTTACCGGCGCCGTTCTGACCTACAAGGCCCATTACAGCACCCTTTTCAAGATTAAATGAAACGTTATCAAGTTTAAAATCAGAAAACTCTTTTGTTAAGTTTTCAACCTGTAAAGCATATTCGTTCATTATATTCTCCTCCGTCTAAAAACACATTGAAAAAATCTTCTCTATAATTTCTAACAACTTATTTTTTGAAATACCTATCTTTTTACTTTCTTCTGCTACCTTTTCAAATTCCTCGAGCGCCTCTTTTTCTCTGTTTGTCTGAAGCGCTTCGATGTTATCGAGCTTTACAAACGTGCCCTTGCCTGAGATCGTATAAACAAGTCCTTCATGTTCAAGGTCAATGTACGCACGCTTTGTAGTGATGGCACTGACATTCAGATCTTTTGCAAGCTGTCTTACCGACGGGAGCATTTCATGGTTTTTCAGCTCACCATCATAAATGGCTTTTCTGATGCCATCTTCAATCTGCTCATACATCGGTTTTTCGCTTGTATAGCTAATCGTGATGTTCATTTTTGTTCTCCTTTCATTTGTGGTTATTTCAATTTAACATTCAGTATACTGTGTATATGTTGTATATACAGTATATCACCCATATACACACTTGTCAATACCTTTTTGAAAATTTTTTCAGAAAATGTAAAAAACGCGTATTTAAGGGGTTTTAAACCTTAATTACGCGTTTAGCTTGATATACTATATGTATATTTTACTTTGTTTTATACTTTTTGATTATATTTGCTACTATCATACCGAGTATACCCACTCCTAAAATTACAAGCATCTGCACCCAGTTTGCATTATCCTTTATAAGAGTAATATCGTAGCCATCTTCAGACTGCATAGCCATAAAGAGCATAATTGAATCTACAACTACTGCGATACACAAAATCATAGCACCGATAACTGACATACCGCTGTTATCTGACCGCGCTCTTCTTCTGATAGGATTTTGTGTAAAGTCAAAGCACTTACCGGCAAAATATGCAGCGGCTACAGTTACTACCGCCTCAGGGAGCATATACGCTAAGTTGTAACCCAAAGAGAAGATAAGCCCCTGCGCATCAGGGATTGAAACGCCCGCCCATACTGTACAGCCTGAGATTACATGGCATACATATCTTATAATACAGCAAACCAAAGCGCCAAGTGCCAGAGCTGTGCCGTCACTTTTGATTTTACCTTTAAATATGCCGCCAAGCCCCAGGCAGGTAAATGCTAGTATGTAATCGAGCATTACAATAGCAACACCTGCAGCAAACGAGGTCGCATACGCTAAATTGTCAAGTCCCATTATGCACTGAAGCATAGCATGGGCAAGACCGGTTAAAAGACCCCATACAACATTATGTCTGTACGCTATTATAATAATAGGTAGCATTGAGCAGGCTGTTACACTGCCGCCGTATGGCATTTTAAAAATTGCCAGCAGGCTGAGAATAGTTGCAAGCGCTATCATTACAGCGCTTTCGGTGAGTTTGAGCACGGATTGTTTTTTCATAGTTTTCTCCTTTTGTCAAAAATCTCTGACAAACAAAAAAGCCGCAAGTATTTTTAACCTGCAGCATCAATCACCACTATATGACCTCACACTACTCAAGAGCATCTGCTCTTACACTAAAAAGTGTTTCCTACGTCGGCATTATCCGAATCAGGTTATGGGTCGGAGTATTTTACTCCCTCTCAGCCTTTTCACAAGCTCCCCTGTATGCGACTATTCAGTTGTCTTAAACAGTATACATCCGAAAGAATAATTTGTCAAGCAGGATTTATTTATTATTACTAAAAAGTAGTTTTAATATTTAGTAGAGTTTGCAGTTTGCATTATCTTAAAATATGTGTTACAATGATTTCATAGAATGTAACGTCATGAAAGGAGAATGACTATGCCTGAATATTTACTCGACGGTGAGAGAATGACCAATCAGAAAAAGCTTCACAAGTATATGCGCAAGGCTCTCGATTTACCCGTTTTTTACAAGGATGACCTCAATTCCCTTTACGAATGTCTGACAACGTATGTAAAAAAGGATACAAAGATTATCCTCATCAACCGCGAATACATGCAAAGCTCTCTTGAGGCTTACGGCAAGACTCTTGTCGATGTTTTCAAGAAGGCTGACGCGAATAACGAAAAGCTCACATTCAAATGCGACTAAAACAAAACCGCTTACTTTTAAAGTAAGCGGTTTTATTATTTTGGAAGTATATTACAAAGATTAACCTAACATCTTTTCAAGCTCTGTGTTTACATAAGCGATTTCAGTATCGATAACAGGACCATACTTTTCTCTTGTCTGCGCCCATGTGATCTGCTGTTCGCCTTCAAACTTACTGCATGATTCATAGATAGCAGGGATAACTGTTGAGTTGAGTATATCTGAAACGCCATAGCCCAAATCAGCTACCTGAGTAAACGCTGTAGGAGAATTTAAATCCATCTTAACCTGATACATTTCATCTGTCCAGTATGGGTTATCTACAAAGAACTTCTGCTTTGTTGTTTCGAGATAGTTTTCATCAGTTGCGGCAATTCTTTCGCAAGCGAGCCATGATTTCATAGCTTCATTTGCTGTTGAACCCTTAACCCACATATATGTGAAGAGTGATGATGATGTGTAGTTCTTGTCAGAGTTAGGGTCCTGAGGCATTGGAACGATACCCCATTCACTGTCTTCTGAAGGGCCTGATGCACCAACGTGAGCCCATTCGCCCATTGCAAAGAACAGACAACCCTGCTGTTCGAGCGCTGCGTTTGCAGAACCGATCCATGTATCGTAGTAAAGACCGTTCTTTGTGATGTTGTAGATGTATTCAGCAGCTCTTTCAAGGTCAGCGTTGTGAAGGTTATTGACAAACTTGTTACCTTCCATATTGATAGTTGTCTGACCTGTTGTCATCATAAAGTGAGGCTGCCACCAGCCATTTAAGCCGTGACGTGTTGGGTTATCAGGGTCATCGCCTTCCATATATTCTGTCATGATGTTGTAGAATGCATCCCAGTCCCACTCGCCGTTGAGATATAATTCATACGGGTCGTCAAGACCGTTTTCATCAATAGCCTTCTTATTATATGTCATAATAACTGTCTGGCTGAATGAAATAGGAGCAAGGTAGTGTTCACCGTTTATCATATAGACGTCTGCCGCTTCTTTCATATCTGACCACAGCGGATCTGAAAAATCAACTACAGGGTCAATAGGCTGATATCTTTCCTGAACGATATGGCTAGGAAAAGCGATAGGCTCATAAGGGAAAATATCAGGTGCATTACCGCCGATAATTGATGCAGCAAGGTCTTCCATTCTTGTATCCCAGGTTGTCTGCATATACTCGATCTTACCGCCTGCAACATCTTCAAAAAGCGCCAAAGCTACTGAACGGTCAGAGCCTGCTGCAGGGTTGATGTCATAATGCGCCATCCAGCGAAGAGTTTTTGTCGCGTCATCAGGGATTTTGAGAGTATCCTCAATCGTCTGTTCAGCCTGCGGCATTGTAACAACGTCAGATTGTACCTCAACTGATGATTCATCCTTGCCACAAGCGCACAATGAAGCAGTCATTGTAGCGGCAAGCAAGAGCGCTAAAGTTCTTTTCATTTTCATCATAAATAACACCTCTCATAAAAATTTAAGTCTGTTAAAAATCAAGGGTTGCATATTTGTGCTTTATCTGTTATAATCATATTAGCACAAAACACAACATCAAACTATAATATTTCTGCCATTTATAAGCACAAAAGCGACAGCTATTTTGGTAACGATTACTTTTTGCACATTATTACAGTTCAAAAATACATCTGAGGAGGTTACAAAATGGATTATATGATAAGCTATACCCTCGATACCTTTACTCCTGATAAGAGCTTTCCGTTTTTTATTCAGTACGGCGGTCACACAGAAGATCTCGATACACATACCCACGCAGATTTCACAGAGCTTGTAATTGTTCTTGACGGAAGCGCCACCCACGTTGTCGATGACGAATCTTTTCCTGTAAACAGAGGAGATGTTTTTGTTATCAACAATTCAACCCGTCACGCTTACAGAACACCTAAGAATTTCAAGATATGCAATATTATGTATGCACCTGAGTTTTTCTTCAGCGCTGATCTTGATGTTACAAAATCAGCAGGCTACCATGCGCTTTTTGTATTAGAGCCGTATATTACCAGAGAACACGGCTTTCGTTCAAGACTAAAGCTCACAAAAACCGATTTTGACAAAATAAGAGAAATGATAACTCTTATGATTGATGAATATAAGAACCGTGCAGACGGCTGGCAGACGGTAGTATCAGCAACCTTTTTAACTCTTACTGCCACTCTTTCAAGGCGCTACAAGGTTACAACAGAAAGCTCAAGCGACAAGATTTTATCACTCGCAAACGCTGTTTCATACATCGAAAACAACTTTACTCAGGAAATTTCAATTTCAGAGCTTTGTGCGCTTACAAACTATTCAGAGCGTCACTTTATCAGAATTTTTTCAGATACATATCAGACAACACCGCTCAACTATATTATAATGCTAAGGCTCAATCAGGCGGCAAAGCAGCTGCGTACAACTAACAGATCAATAGCTGAAATAGCACTTCAATGCGGTTTTTCAGACTCAAACTATTTCAGCAGAGCCTTCAGAAAGAAGTTCAGGGTATCCCCATCAGAATACCGAAAAGACCCTCTTTTAGATGTAAAAATGAGCATATAGCGTCCAAAAACAGAAGGGTCAAATTCAACAAGAAAAAATATTTTCAAAAAAAGCTTGACACGAGCATTCCATTGTGATATAATAAATAAGCACTCAAAAATCGAGAGCAAAAATATATCGCGGTGTGGAGCAGCTCGGTAGCTCGTCGGGCTCATAACCCGAAGGTCGTTGGTTCAAATCCAGCCTCCGCAACCACGTAATTACGGCGTTTGACGGTTGTCAGATGCCGTATTTTTTTACGCACGATATCGTAATATGCATAACCCAGAAAAAATTATACTCCCGATTACATCAAATGCAATTATATTCCATTTAGAATTACAACTCACTGCTGTCACTTGCTGTATGCCATAATCACTAACATCAGCATTACGATCTTTGACAGAACCGATAAGCATCAATATCATGCAAAAAACTCAAATGATACGTGACTTCTGTCACTAACCTGTTGCATTCGTTCTGAAATTATGATATAATGTTCTAAACTTGCAAATAATATTGCCAACTCTGCTGAAAACACCGTGGGGGTATTAAAATGGACAGGACAAAGCTTGAAAAACTTCACCAACTCATGCAAGGGGTC
>CALBJC010000054.1 GCA_937892655.1 uncultured Clostridia bacterium
CTTGGTTAGCGAACAAACGCTCAAGCGGTAAAATTGCTTTCCTACAATTACGTGACGGTTCTGGATTTGTTCAGGGGGTTGTTGTAAAAGAAGAAGTGGGCGAAGAACTATTTGCAAAAGCAAAGGGTATGACAGTTTATCTTGTACAGCAAGAGGGCGACCTTGATGACCTGACAAGGTATCCGCTGTTAAAATACAAATGGTTTGGCGAGGAGCTTGAAAAGCTGGCGGTGTCTGAAAATGTAGGTATTATCGATTTGTATACACCTTGGCTTGTATTTGGCCTTGAGAACACAAACCGAATTGCAAGAAATTATCATGCTGATTCTCTTCACCCAAATGCCAAAGGCGCTGATATGCTCGCACAGATGGTCGCTACACAGCTTTTCCCGCCAAATGACGAAATTATCCCTGAAGATCCATACAAGGATTTTGATACGCCATCAACTGTTTATTATCAGGCTGAGGTTTCAGGCGGGCCTGTTGTAAATCCGCATAAGGGTTATGTTATGACAGTATACCATGCTCGTGCGTTTGAAGCTACAAACCCTTACGGAATAGGCGGCTCGATGAATAATACCGCATGGGAAATGTCAACAATTTGCTCGGGCGAGCCAAAATGGGAGGAATTAAATCCCGCAGAGGGAGTATATAATTGGGAGTCTATTGACAGTATGCTTGACGCCTGCGAAAAATACGGATATACTTATGGGATAAGAATTCTCCCCTATTCTCACCTTTCGGGCTCTCACGATAATTATGGCGAGGCTCACGATTTTGTACCGCAATGGGTTTATGACAAGGGTGCTCAAAAGGATCGTGCTACTCTGATCAGCGATCCGACAGTTGAGCTTGATTTGCCAAAATGGGATGACCCGATTTATTTGCAGGCCTGCAAGGATTTTGCAGATGCTCTCGCTGAGCATTATGACGGTGACCCTAGAGTTGAGTTTATTGATATAAGCACCTTTGGTAACTGGGGCGAATGGCATACAACCACATTTGAAGGTAACCCTATGCCATCGGTTGAGATTCAGAAGGAAATGATAAAGTATTATAGCGATGCTTTTGACAAAACATGGCTTTGCCTGACATCCGGCGCTTATGGTGAGGTTTATGAATATGCTATGGAGCTTGGTATTCCAAAGAGAGTAAACGGGCTTATAGCTACACACAACTATGAATGGAATTTAAGACCGAATTATCATAATAATCTGCCCGTAATCGGTGAAAACTTTTTGCCATACAAAATGATGCTTGACCCAGAAAATACTGCTCAGGGCATTGTTAATAACTATGATGAGCATTATCTGAGATGGACACCACAGCGTTTTAAAGAAACTATCGAGATTTCACATTTATCAATATACGCATTTGACCAGGACAGCAAGCACAGCTATGAGTTTTACAGAGAACGAAAAGACCTTATCGAAGAGATGAACAATAAGCTTGGCTACAACCTTACTGTTACATCTGCAAAAAGAAACGATAACAAGCTTCTTGTTACGATAAAAAATACAGGTCTTGCACCTGCATTTTTCAATATCAGGCTTTGCGCTGAAATAACTGATGAAGATGGCAAAAAGCTAGAGAATTTCGGTGAGGCTATCCTGATAGAAAAAGGTACTTTCCACGATGAAGAGGAAAAAACCTTCTTATTTGAATATGACGGTACACTCGATGAAAGCGCTACAATCTGCCTTGCATTGTATGATGATGACAACTACCTCGCAGCAGGCAAAGACCCGACTATCAAGTTTGATAACAAGAATACTCTGTCAAACAACAGACTTTTACTTGTAGATAAAAGTACACTTCACGAGCACAAAGTTTCAACTGCTGCCACCCTTGAAGAAGGTGCAAAATGCGAATGCGGCGAGGTAATGTCAAACTGCCTTGGCGATGTAAACTCATCAGGCGGTAAGGCAACTTTAAGAGATGTTGTACTGCTTTATCAGCATTACTCAAAATGGAGCGTTGAGATTGATCTGACAGTTGCAGATGTAAATAAAGATGACAGCATCAACTTAAGAGATGTTGTAATGCTCTATCAGTTTTACAGCGGATGGGATGTATGACAAATACACAAATGAGGTAAATCATTATGAAAGAAATAATCAGAATCATGTTTGTTTGCCACGGGAATATTTGTCGGTCGCCGATGGCGGAGTTTGTTTTAAAGGATATGGTTAAAAGACGTGGGGTTGCTGACTCGTTTTATATTCAGTCAGCGGCGACTAGCACTGAGGAGATATGGGGAGATGTTGGTAATCCTGTTTATCCGCCTGCCAAGGCTGAGCTTTTAAAGCATGGCATTACCTGCGAGGGTAAAAGGGCTGTTCAGCTAAAGCGCTCTGATTATGAAAAGTATGATTTAATTATTGGTATGGATACTCAGAATATCAGAAATATGATGAGAATACTTGGCTCTGACCCTGAGGGTAAGGTAAGAAAGCTTAAGGATTATACAGTTGGTGGAGATGTAGCTGACCCTTGGTACAGCGGTAATTTTGAGGTTACCTACCGTGACATCTATGACGGCTGTGAGGCAATTCTGGCGGATTTGGGGTATTGATATGGATTTTCCGAAAAACATTAAAGACAAAATTGATGGGCTTTCATTTACAAAGGATAATATCGGTATGTCAGGCTCTGAAATCTACATATTTGATGACATGATTTTAAAGGTTGAGCGCCATACAAAAAGCGTTGACAAGATGATTGATATGCTTTTATGGTTAAAGGGCAAAGTTTTGGCACCTGAGGTTATCTGCTATGAGGTAATGGATGACAAAAGCTATATTCTGATGACTAAGATAAAGGGTAAGATGGCTTGTGACGAATATTATCTGGAAAACCCGAAAATTCTCTTGAAGCTTCTTGCTGACGCTTTAAAATCACTCTGGGCGGTTGATATATCTGACTGCCCTCGTACAAGGGATATTGACGAGGAGCTGAAAGAGGCTCGCTACAGAGTGGAGAATAACCTTGTTGATACTGATAACTGTGAGCCTGACACCTTTTCAGAAAAAGGCTTTAAAAGCCCCGAAGGGTTGCTTTTATGGCTTGAAAATAACAGACCCACTTATGATGAGGGTTTTGATGAAATCTATACTGTCATAAATGACGATAAGAAAATGATT
>CALBJC010000055.1 GCA_937892655.1 uncultured Clostridia bacterium
CATCTTTACAGTTTCATCGCCTACTTTTCTTTTGACATTAGAAACACTAACAATGATTTCTTTCTCAACTAAAGAATCAATTATCTTCTTTTTCTCTGGATTGTTCTGAGCTTGAAGAATTAAATCAAACTCTTTATCAGATTTTGCTGATTTCAGGTTTTCTATCAGAAGTTTTTCTTCTGCTGAAAGTTCATCAATAACAATCTTATCATCAACAAGCAACATTCTGTTGTTTATTTCAAGACCATATCCTGTCGGAACGATCGTCTTATATGCCTCGTAATAAGTACAAAATGTGTGTTCCTTGAGCCAAAAAATCAGCTTTAAAGATTCTTCATTGATAAGCGGTTCATCTTCAGCTAAGGATATAATAGGTTTCAATTCTTTTTTAATATAATCGACCTTTTCCAAAGCAGTAACAAATCCGACTCTTTTAACATTTCCTCTGCCAAACGGTACAACTACTCTGATACCTACACAAATTTTATCATTCATGCTTTGCATAACATTATAGCTGTATTCCGTATCAAATGAATATGAGGTCTGACTTAATGCAACTTTTGCAACAAGGTATTCAGTTGGCATTAAAATCACCTCTATACAAATTATTATCTCTTAAGGTTTGGGTCCTCGATGAACTTATACTCACCTGATGCAAACTGCGCAACAGCTGTCTTTACTGGCTTTTCATCAATTCTGATTTTTTCTTCATAAGCTGTTTCAGTAATCTGTCTTGCTCTTTTAGCTACTGCAATTACCAATGAGTAGTAGCTTTCATTGTTTTTCATAATTTCTGATGCTGCTGGTCTAAGCATTTTTTAACACCTCATCAATTGTATTTTTGTTATTATCGATTTTAAATCTGTGCGATTTCAATATGTGAATGAAATTCTCAATAGCGAGTTCCAATTCATCATTTATCAAAACAAAGTCATAATTATACGCTTTATTTATTTCTCCGCTGGCTTCACCAACACGCTTTGCAATAACATCGTCAGTTTCAGTGCCACGTTTCTTCAAACGTCTTTCCAGCTCTTTTACACTAGGCGGCAAAATAAAGATAAGTACTGCTTGCGGATACGACTTTTTAATATTCATAGCACCTTGAGTTTCAATTTCAAGAACAACATCTATACCCTGCGATAGCTTCTCTAAAACAGCAGCTTTTGGAGTACCATAGTAGTTACCGCAAAACTGAGCATATTCCAAAACGCCGTCATTATCAACCATTTCTTTAAATTCATCAACCGTTTTAAAGAAATAATTCACTCCATCAACTTCTCCGGGTCTTGGACTACGGGTTGTAGCCGAAACAGAGAAATACAGATTATCAACTCTTTTAAAAACCTCTTCAAGAATTGTACCTTTACCGCAACCTGATGGAGCAGAAATCACAAACAATGTACCTTTTTCATTATTCATCATCTTCCACCTCATCATCATAAGCTCTTCCCGCAACAGTTTCAGGCTGAATTGCAGAAAGAATAACATGATCGCTATCCATCACTATTACAGCTCTTGTTCTTCTGCCGTATGTAGCATCAATAAGAGTGCCTTTGTCCTTTGCTTCCTGAATAATTCTCTTAATAGGCGCAGATTCAGGACTGACAATTGCAATAAGTCTTGAAGAAGAAACTACGTTTCCAAAACCAATATTTATTAGCTTCATAAATCTCACCTACTCAATATTCTGAATCTGTTCCCTGATTTTTTCAATTTCAGCCTTCATGTCAAGAACCATTCTTGTTATTTCAAGATCCTGACACTTTGAGCCTGTTGTATTAACTTCACGATTCATTTCCTGAACCAAGAAATCAAGTTTTTTGCCTACAGCCTCTGGCGATTCAACAAGATCCCTGAATTGAGCAATATGACTCTTCAATCTTACAGTTTCTTCATCTGTAGCAGTTTTATCGGCAAATATTGCAGCTTCAGTAAGTATTCTGTGCTCATCAATATTTCTGTCACCTACAAGCTCGCTGATTTTTGCAAACAGCTTGTCTCTGTAAGCCTGAGTTACACACGGGGATTTTTCTTCAACCATCGCAACCGTCTGTTCAATTGTCAGAAGTCTTGAAAGCAAGTCCTCCTTCATTCTCTGACCTTCAATTTCACGCATAGAGATAAATTTATCAAGAGCAGTCTGAGCAACACCCTTTACGCATTCCCACATTTCATCTTCATCATCAAGAACCTTCTTGACATTGAAAACATCAGGCAATCTCAAAAGAGTTGTAAGCTTTACATCATCTTCAAGATTAAATTCCTCATTTGCACTTTCAAGACAGTCAAGATACGCTTTTGCAATCTCTTTATTGATATCAACTGTCATTGCACAGTTTTCATTATTGATAATTACAGAAACCTCTACTTTACCTCTTGAAATATTACCATTAAGTAAAGATTTAAGCTTTTCATCAAGATATGCACATGATCTTGGAACCCTTGAAGAAAACTCATAGTAACGGTGATTTACCGCTTTGATTTCAACAAGTATTTCACGACCTCCGACTATATCGATAGCCCTGCCGTAACCGGTCATACTTCTGAGCATTTTTAAAACTCCATTCTATTATGTAATATAAAATTATCAAATTATATTATACCATTTTTCTTATATTATGGCAAGCAATTTTAACGTTTGCTTAACTATATATTTAGTTATTGTTTACATTTATAATCTCATATAATTTTTCTAGAGATTCAACTATATATTTACAGTTGTATTCAGAGAAATCCTCCCTTGTCGTAGTACCGGTAGTAACAGCACAAAAGTCAACACAAGCATTCTGAGCAGTCTGTGCATCGATATAGCTATCACCAACATATAAGATTTCATCCTTTGACAATCCAAATGAATTTATAGCTTTCTCAATTCCTTCAGATGAAGGTTTAGGCTCATTTACGTCATCAAGACCAATAATCAAATCTACCTTAGCATACTTCATAAGATGCTCAATACCCTCTTCAATTCTGAATCTGAGCTTTGATGAAACTATTGTGCATTTTATTCCGTTATTATTCAAATGACAAATAAGCTTCTCTGTATATGGATACAGATATGTTTTAGGAGTCATAACCTCATTTGCTTTTGCTATATAAACCTCTTTCATTTCTTCACGATAAGGATTAGGATAAATATTTGTTAATACATCAAATCCGTCTGTTAATGGTATTCCAATTGTTTTCTTTATCTCATCATCGGATGGGATTTCATAACCAAATCTTTCTAATGTATGCTTAAAGCTAAGCACAATACCTTCTGATGAATCAGCAAGGGTCATATCAAAATCAAATATCAAAGCTTTGTACATAAAAACCTCCTATATACTTTTCAAGTTTAAAAAAATATGTTATAATTATAAAAAATAATGAAAGGACAATACATATGTCAAATAAAGAATTGTTTTTACAGATATATAATGAAAATATCAAACGAGAAGGAAGCGCAGAGCTATTAGAGTTTTTGTGCTCAAAATCGAGTGATTTCTTTACAGCGCCTGCTTCTACAAAGTTTCACGGTTCTTTTGAAGGCGGATTATTAGAGCATAGCTTAAATGTATATAAATGCCTAAAATCATATCTTGAATCAGAGCGTGTGAAAGAGTTCAATCTTCCATCATATAGCAATGAAACTATTGCACTAGTTGCGTTGTTGCACGATGTCTGCAAAGTAAATGTTTACAAAACAAGCACACGTAACGTTAAAAATGAGCACGGTGTATGGGAACAGGTTCCATACTACGAATTCAGTGATTCCCTTCCATACGGACATGGTGAAAAATCAGTATATATTCTCAGCGGATTTATAAAGCTGTCGAGAGAAGAAGCGTTTGCTATTCGTTATCACATGGGATTTTCAGGTGATGAAAACAAGAATATGATTTCAAATGCACTTGAACGTTTTCCTCTGGCAATGGCACTATTTATTGCCGATATGGAAGCGACAATGCTTCTCGAATCAAAGAAATAATAAACACAAAATGCGGTACATTCTAAGTACCGCATTTTTATTTTAATTATAATACACTGAGCAATACGCCCGCTGCAACTGCAGAACCGATTACACCGGCAACGTTGGGGCCCATAGCGTGCATAAGCAGATAGTTTGAAGGATTTTCCTTCTGACCAACCTTCTGAGACACACGAGCAGCCATAGGAACAGCAGATACGCCTGCAGAACCGATAAGAGGATTAACCTTACCCTTAGTAACAACATACATAAGCTTACCGAACAATACACCTGTAGCAGTACCAATAGCAAATGCAACAACGCCAAGGAGAATTACCTTAGCAAATGAAAGGTTGATAATCTTGTCAGCAGTTGTTGTAGCACCTACTGAAATACCGAGCATAATTGTTATGATATTCATAAGCTCGTTCTGAGCAGTCTTACAAAGTCTGTCACAAACGCCACTTTCTTTGATAAGGTTACCAAGCATAAGCATACCAACAAGAGGAGCAGCCGATGGAATCAAGAGAGAAATGATAATTGTAACACAAATTGGGAACAGAATCTTTTCTGTCTTTGAAACAGTTCTGAGCTGTTCCATCTTAACCATTCTTTCCTTCTTTGTTGTAAGAAGCTTCATAATTGGTGGCTGAATGATTGGAACAAGCGCCATATATGTGTATGCAGCAAGTGCAATAGTACCGATATCAATATCGCCGCCACCGGTAAGGAGCTTACTTGAAACGTAAATAGCTGTAGGGCCATCAGCACCACCGATGATAGCAATTGAACCTGCTTCAGGGCCACTAAAGCCAAGTAAAACGGCACCGATAAATGTAATGAAGATACCCGCCTGAGCAGCAGCACCAAGCAAGAAGCTCTTAGGGTTAGCAATCAACGGACCAAAGTCAGTCATACAACCGATACCAAGGAAGATGAGCGGTGGGAATATCTGCAGCTTAACACCCATATACAGAATATCAAGTAGACCGCCTTCTTGCAAAACAGCACCGTAATCAATATGTGAACCTGGCTGTAACTCCCATAACTCAGGATGATACATACCTGAAAGAGGAAGGTTTGTAAGCAACATACCAAAAGCAATTGGTAACAAAAGTAATGGTTCAAAACCCTTGGCAATAGCAAGGTACATAAATACGAATGAAATTAAAATCATAATGATATGAGGAATAGTAAGGTTTGCAAGACCTGATTCATTCCACAAATCGACAAGAGTGTTTAAAAATATATCTATCATTCTTTTGCGTCCTTTCTAAAACTAAAATGGTCGTGTGTTGTCATTAAGACCAGCAGATGCCCATACAGGACGCTGATTTCTCGATCTTGTTACACTCTTAATTGCAAGAGGTTTACCCGACTTTTCGCTTATAGCAGCAATAGCCGCAGCAATTACAGCAATTTCTTCATCAGAAATACCATCTTCGATTGCAGGAGGCGCAGGCTCATTAACAACCAATTTCACAGACTGTTCTGCTTTTGGTGGTTCAGTCACTTTCTTTGGCTTTTTCTTACGAGTGAAAATAAAACCAAATATACTAACAAATCCGATAAGCAGTAAAAGGCCTAAAAATACTACCGTTAAACCTGTAATAACAATCGCTGCAGTATCTTCGCCAGAAAGCTGCATACCATATTCTCTTATAAAATCGAGTGTCATATTCATAGACATTCTCCTTATATTTTATTGAGTACCCATAAAGGCACATACTATGTATATTATACTCTATTTCACAAAATTTTACAAGAGGTTATCAGATATTTTTTTCACAAAGTTTACTAAGATTTACCCAATTTTTTATACTGATTTATTACTCCTTCATTATTTATCAACAGTTTACAATTTAATAAATAAATCAACAAAATAAGCCTATATAATTACTTATTGATTTATAAGAAAGGAATGTATTATATGAAAGATAAACTTTTAGATTTAGCATTTGATTTTCTACCTCTCCTAGCAAGCGTTATAATCATACTTTTAGTTGGAAAAATTGTATCGGTTGTTACTTTGAGAATCATGTCAAAAGGACTTAAAAGAAGTAAAATTGACGAAACCGCACACGGCTTTATTATATCTTTAGTTAAAATTCTTCTTCAGGTTTTCACACTTATCATCGTATTATCCTGCTTAGGTATTCCTATGGATTCAATAGTAACCGTTATCGGCTCTTGCGGTCTTGCGATTGGTCTTGCTTTACAAAACAGCCTTTCAAATGTTGCCGGTGGATTTATAATTCTATTTGCAAAGCCAATTAAAAAGGGTGATTTTGTAGAAGTAAATGGTTGTTCAGGTACTGTTGACAGTATTTCAATTCTTTACTCTCGTCTTATCACTCCTGATAATAAAGCTATTTATATACCGAATGGTCAGATGTCTAATGCTTCAATAATCAACTTCAACGAAAACGGAACCAGAAGGCTTGATATGGTATTCTCGGTAAGCTATGATAATGATTATAAGAGAGCAATTGACATTATAACAGATATAGTAAACAAAAACGAACTTGCACTCAAAGATCCTGAACCAACCATCAGAATGGCATCACATAACGCAAGTAGTATCGATATTACCGCAAAAATTTGGGTTTTGGCTGATGATTACTGGACACTCAATTTTGAATTGCTTGAAACTGTTAAAACAGAATTTGATAAAAACGGCATTGCAATTCCATATCCTCAGCTTGACGTACATGTACATAACAATCAATAGAAAAAAGCAGGTAGCGTTTTGCTACCTGCTTTTTTAGTTTTCAATCATATTTATTAAGCCTTGTTCGTCAATAACATTTACGCCCAATTGCTGAGCCTTTGTAAGCTTTGAACCGGCATCCTCACCCGCTAGTACATAATTTGTTTTCTTAGAAACAGAAGATGAAGTTTTACCACCATTTGCTTCAATAAGGGCTTTTGCTTCGTCACGAGTCATCGTTGGCAACGTTCCGGTTAAAACAAATGTCAAGCCTTCAAGCTTTGCACTGCTTACAACTTTTTCATACTCAGTATTCAGACCATATTGTTTCAGTTTTTCAATAAGAGAAACCATATGTTCTTCTCTCAAAGTATCGTAAACGCATTGAGCCATTATTTCGCCAAAGCCATCGATGCTAGCAATCTCATCAACAGAAGCGTTCATAATGTTATCTAAATCGCCAAACTTATCGCATAAAAGTTTAGCAGACGCCTGACCTATGTTTCTGATTCCAAGTCCAAATACAAGTCTGTCAAGAGAATTTTGCTTTGAGTTATTAATTGCTTCAAGAAGATTGTCAACCTTTTTCTGAGCAAACTTTTCCAATGTCAAAAGCTTATTATCATCCAGCTCATACAAATCAGCGATGGACTTTATCAGATTATTATCAAGTAGCTGTTTAACGATCTGATGTCCAAGACCGTCAATATTCATAGCAGGCTTTGAAGCATAGTGAACAATACTCCTGTATAGCTGTGCCGGGCAATCAACATTAGGACATCTCAATACGCTCTCATCCTCTTCCCTGACAGCCTTAGTGTTGCACACTGGGCAGTATTCAGGCAATGAATAGACTACATCAGGATTTAATTTCTCGTAAACGCCTAAAACTTCAGGAATTATATCCCCTGCTTTTCTTACAGTTATAATATCACCAATAGCAATATTCTTTTCATTGATAAAATCCTGATTATGAAGAACAGCTCTAGAAACGCTTGTTCCTGCGAGTAAAACGGGCTCGAATACAGCTGTAGGTGTCAAAGCGCCAGTTCTACCAACGTTTACTTCAATATCAATAAGCTTTGTGTTCTTTTCTTCAGGTGGAAACTTATAAGCTACCGCCCATTTCGGAACCTTTACTGTTTCTCCCAGCTTTTTACGCTGATCAAAGCTGTCAACCTTGATAACAACACCATCAATATCAAATGGTAAAGTAAATCTGTTTTCACCTATATTATTGATACAGGCAATTATTTCATCATAAGTCTTAACAGCTTTATACATAGGAACAACATTCAGTCCTAAATCACCCATAAAGTCTAAAGACTGCTTATGACCTGTCAACTCCTTACCATCTATCTGCTGAACATTAAACACGAAAATATCCAGTTTTCTTTTAGCAGCAATTGATGAATTCTTCTGTCTTAGCGAGCCGGCTGCAGCATTTCTTGGGTTCTTAAACGGCGTTTCGAGGTTATCAAGTTGCTCTTCAACAAGCTTTTCAAAAACCTTACGAGGCATATATACCTCGCCTCTGACCTCAAGAAATTCCAATGGCGTATTTATCTGCTTTGGAATTGATTTAATGGTTTTCAGATTGTGAGTTACATCTTCACCGATAAAACCATCACCACGTGTTGAGCCCCTGAAAAACTCACCGTTTTTATACTCAAGCGACACCGATAATCCATCAATTTTTGGTTCAACTACAAACACAGGATTGCTGACAGACTCATAAACTCTTTTAACAAATGCGTCAACCTGTTCAAAAGAGAAAACATCCTGTAAAGAGCCCATCTGAACTTTATGCTCAACTTTTTCAAAGGAAGATATTGCTTCGCCACCGACACGCTGTGTTGGTGATTCAGGATCAACAAACTCAGGATATTCGGCTTCCAAAGCTTTTAATTCCTGCATCATCATATCATATTCATAATCAGATATCTCAGGATTATCTTCTACATAATATCTTCTGCTATGATAATTGAGCGTTTCAACAAGCTCTTTTATACGCTTATTTGCATTTTCTACATCCATAACAAATACCCCTATTTATAGTCATTAATTTTTGAAATATTCTCTCTGTCATCTCCGGCGATTTGTGTAAAGCTATCCGGAACACATCCTACTATTATACTATCACAAACAATATAATCAAATTCATAATCAATACTTTCATCATAAAGAAAAATTATTGTATCTACAGTCACTTTAATTCTCATTATAATTCTGTGTCTTGTCTGGTTTATGCCTTGCGATGAAAATTCTGAAAAGAATTCAATTTGCGGATAGCCTATGTAAGAAAGTTTGTATTCAAGCTCGGGACCTTTTCCAAATACCATTGGTATACCAGTCAGATTGCCTAGTCTTGTTTTAAAATCACGAGTAATCGCTTCACTATAATGTGACGTCAATAAGCTTGTCGCTTCAGAAGAAATCATATTGATAAGTACACAATTATAATCTGCTGATGTTATCCCACCAGCATCAGACATTGTATATGTAATCATATTTTCAATTTCGGCTGAATTATCATTCAAAATATTATTAACGCACAAAGATACTGTTTCTGCTACAGAATTCTTAATTACAGTTTCATTAATCCTGGTCAAAAGAGTTCTGATAACTGAATCAATAATGAAAACTACCAGCAGAATTGCAATAAATACAATAGTAAATAATCGTTTGTTTACTGTTTTATTTTTCACTTAATATCACCTCTTCATATCAACAATATATGAAAAGGGACACCGCTAGTGTTAATTATTAAAGCCGTTAAACCACGCTCTTTCTTCAAAGGAACGCTTTTTCACATACTTTTTCTCATCCAATGCAATACCTACGGGTAAAAAACAAACTAGTTCATAATCATCAGGTACACCTAATATATCAGCCATTTTTCTTCCTATATTATCATCATCTGTAATGTGACCTTCTATCCAGCAGCTATCATATCCAAGTTCAACAATTTGTAAAAGCATATTTTCGATCGCAGCAGAATAATCCTGCGTAGCAAAACATTTATCACGATATGCACAAATCCTTTTCGTAAGAACACATATCATAGCAGGTGCAGTTTCACAAATTGGTGGGGTAATAACTGCTTTAAGCATCTTAAGAAGGTTTTCGTCATCAACCGCTATTAAAGAAGTTGTCTGTTTATTGCATCCGGATGGTGCGGCAAGCCCTGCCTGCATAATTAGCTTTAAATGTTCACGGGGGATTTTCTCTTGTGAAAATTTTCCTCTATAGCTGACTCTGCTATTTATCACATCAATAATACTCATTTTATCACCATAATATTCAATTAAAACCACTTCTGAATACTTCAAAAGTGGTTTTAAAAGCTAAATTACTTATTTTCGAGTGCTTTCTTAACAGTGTTTACAATATTTTCTGCTGATAAACCAAACTGCTTTAAAAGCTCTACAGCAGGACCGGAGTGACCATAAACATCGTTAACACCGATCTTTACTACCTTAGTTGGACAGTTTTCAGAAAGTACATCACAAACAGCTGAACCTAAACCGCCAATTACGCTGTGTTCTTCTGCTGTGATAATAAGACCGGTTTCTTTAGCAGCCTTGATAATAATATCCTTGTCAATCGGCTTGATTGTATGAATATTGATTACTCTCGCATTAATTCCATCTGCCTCTAACTGCTTAGCAGCTTCGATTGCCTCAGAAACAAGTAAACCTGTAGCAACAATAGTAACATCGTTACCATCCTTTACAGTAATACCCTTACCAAGTTCAAACTTATAAGTTTCCTTGTCGTTGAATACTGGGACAGCAAGTCTGCCAAAACGCATATAAACAGGACCATTATGATTGATAGCAGCATCAACAGCAGCTCTCGCTTCAACATCATCAGCTGGATTGATAATTGTCATACCAGGAATTGTTCTCATAAGAGCAATATCCTCATTGCACTGATGAGTAGCACCATCTTCACCAACAGAAATACCTGCATGAGTAGCACCGATCTTAACGTTAAGATGTGGATAACCGATTGTATTACGAACTATTTCGTAAGCTCTGCCTGCGGCAAACATTGCAAATGTTGAAGCAAAAGGAATCTTGCCAGCAGTCGAAAGACCAGCTGCAACACCCATCATATTTGCTTCTGCAATACCGCAATCAAAGAATCTGTCTGGATATTTCTTCTTAAATACGCCTGTTTTGGTTGCAGCAGCTAAGTCTGCGTCCAATACGACAAGGTTTTCATACTTTTCACCAAGCTCAGCAAGAGCTTCGCCATAGCTTTCTCTAGTAGCCTTTTTAATAATATCTGCCATTGTATTAACCCTCCAAGCTCTTGAGTGTTTCATCAAGTTCCTTCATTGCAATTTCATACTGTTCAGCATTTGGTGCTGCGCCATGCCATGAAACATTATTTTCCATGAATGAAACACCCTTGCCCTTAACACTTTTCTGAATAATTGCAACAGGCTGATTAACAACAGTTTCAGCTTCATTGAAAGCCTTTTCAATGCTATCAAAATCATGAGCATCCATTTCGATTACATGCCAGCCAAAAGCCATGAATTTATCAACAATAGGATATGGTGAACATACATCTTCAATAGCACCATCAATCTGCAAGCCGTTATTATCAACAATTGCAATAAGATTGTCAAGCTTGTAATGAGCAGCAAACATAGCAGCTTCCCAAACCTGACCTTCTTCAATTTCACCATCACCGAGGATAGCATAAACCTTGTTAGTTTTTGAAGAAATCTTAGCTGATAATGCCATGCCGCAAGCTGCAGAAATGCCCTGACCGAGTGAGCCTGATGACATATCAACGCCAGGAATATACTTCATATCAGGATGACCCTGTAAAATTGATCCAATATGTCTTAAAGTCTTCAAAAGTTCAGGATCGAAATATCCTCTCTGTGCAAGTGTAGAATAAAGTGCAGGCGCACAGTGACCTTTTGAAAGAACAAGTCTATCTCTGTCTTCAAATTTTGGATTTTCAGGGTAAACATTAAGCTTAGCAAAATATAAATAAGTTAATGTATCAGCTATTGAAAGTGAGCCGCCCGGATGTCCGCTCTTTGCATTGAACACACCTTCAATTATACCCTTTCTGACTTTACAAGCCTTAATTTGAAGCTCTTTTTTTAATGTAGCATCCATTTTAAAACCTCCAGCTTTAATTAGCAAATAAAGAATCTATAATAGCAGATATAACGTTTTCCTCACAAGACTGTGATAAAACTATATCAGCAATTTCCTTAACCTCAGGCTGTGCATTACTTGGCGCATAGCCAACATCAGCCTCTTTTATCATTTCAATATCGTTATTGTAATCGCCTACCGCAATGATTGTATAATCATCAAGGTCAAATAACTCCTTTAACTTTTTGAGTGCTGAACCTTTCGTTACATTCTTCGGCAGCATTTCAAAAAATGTATGAGAAGAACGGACAAAATCCACAGTATCCCAATTCTTTGAATTTATGTACTTTTCAATCTCCGTAATTCGATCAGGCGTGTTTGCAAATAAAACCTTAAGCCACGGCATAGGAGTCTGATCGATAGGTTTTTCCACTACATCCTTGACACCTGCCAACCTCATATGCGCTCTTTCATGCTCGTTCATTCTCGGAACGTATATACTTTCAAGACGAAGTATTTCCCCTCCTGTATCAGAAAAACGTTCAAAAACATCACGGGCCATCTCAAGAGTATTATCTAACGGCAACGATGCAGACCAGAGTTCCTTTTTTAATTTCACGTCATAAATCACAGCACCATTATATAATACAACTGGAAATGAAAAGTCAATTTCATCAAAAAAATGTTCAGAAGCCTGCAAAGCTCTTCCAGTCGCAATAGTGAATTTACCACCCGCCTCCTGAAATCTTCTTATTGCATTTTTATCGGCATCTGAGATTTTCTTACTGGATGGCAAAAATGTACCATCCATATCAGTAATTATTAAATATTTAGATAAATCTTTAATCATAAAAACCTTTTCTATATAAGATTATAGTCTAGCTTATACTTATTACATATTTTGATAAAATAATCGGGTAACTGGCTTGAAAACTCAAGATACTCGTTTGTTATTGGATGAATAAAACCAATTTTACCAGCGTGCAAACATTGACCATCAATATCTTTAGCAGCCTTACCATAAACATCATCACCATAAATAGGTCTGCCTCTGTATGAGCTATGAACTCTTATCTGGTGTGTTCTTCCAGTTTCAAGCTTGAATCTGACTAAAGAATGATTATCTTTAACATCAATTGTCTTGTAGTGCGTAACAGCATTTTTTGAGTTAACATTTGTAATTGTCATTCTTTTTCTGTCAACCTTATCTCTGCCTATAGGCGCATCTATAGTACCATCTCTGTCAGGCAAAACGCCAACAACAACAGCGTAATACTCCCTTGTAAAAGAGTGCTCCTTAATTTGCTGTGCCAAATGAACATGAGCGACGTCTGTTTTAGCTACAATTAGGAGACCACTGGTATTTTTATCAATTCTATGAACAATGCCAGGTCTGATTACGCCATTAATTGACGATAATCTACCCTTACAATGAAACATAAGTGCATTTACAAGCGTATTATCAGCATTACCGTGAGCGGGATGAACCACCATTCCCTTCGGTTTATTAACAACCAGAAGATCATCATCCTCGTATACAATATCAATAGGAATATCCTGAGCTACAGCATCAAGCTCAACTGGCTCAGGAACATTCACAACTATAGTGTCATTTTCCCTGATCTTATAATTCTTACTGACAAATTTACCATTTACAGTAATAAGCTTATCATCAAGCATTTTCTGCACAAGACTTCTGCTCAGATCACAATCTTGTAAAATAAGCCACTTGTCAATTCGTTCGTTCGACGAATCTGCGATGTATTCATATCTATTCATCAACATTACCCTTTTCAGCTGAAGGCTTATTTTTATAGCTTTCATCAAAAAACATGAGATAAATAAAACAAATGATAATACCAACTACTATACAAATATCAGCAAAATTAAAAATTGCAAAATCAATAATTCTAAAATCAATAAAATCAACAACAAAACGGCGTATAAGTCTGTCAATATTATTGCCGATACCTCCGCCGATTACCATAGCAACACTCACAATAAAAAATCTGTTTGTAATTTTAGATTTATAAAGATATATCGCCATTGCAATCAAAACAATTGAAGTAACGATAAGTAACGGTATTGTACCATCCTTAAAAATCCCAAACGCAGCTCCGGTATTCTCACAATAAGTAAGATTTAAAACCTCTCTGTCTGCAATCTTTATCAGATTGACAGTACCGATTGGTCTTAATTCATTGAATACAATAATTTTAGTGATCTGATCGATAATTATAATCGCTACAATTATAATCATTGAAAATAAAAACATCAAAAACTTCCTTTATTTCATTCCAAACTTAAGGTCTGTATGTGAAACAGTATCCTCCTGTGGTACTTCTTCAGCGGCATCAGTATTTACAGCTTCTGCGTTAGCGTTAGCAGCGGCCTTTCTTTCTTCAAGCATCTGAGCAAGTTCTTCTTCAGAAACTTCAGGAATTTCCATTATAAGACGTAACTGCTTGTTGTATAAATCAGTAAGCTGTGCCTTGAAATTAGATACCTCAAGACGAACCTTAACAAGCTTTTCCTGTTCAGCATTATACTGAATCTTTGTTGCTTCAATAACCTGCTGAGTACGCTGTGTCTGTTCCTTGATTACCTCATCGGCCTTAGCAGTAGCTTCTGCAGCTCGCTTTTCAGCTTCTGCTACAGCATCCTTTGAAAGTCTTTCAGCCTCTTCATTAGCCTCAGCAACTATTTTGTTAGCCTGCTTCTGAGCATTGATAAAAGCTTCCTTTATAGCATCCTCATCAGCTCTGTACTGATTGATGCGTTCAACAAGCTTCATAATCTTATCTTCGCTTTCTTCAGCCTCCTTGAGTGCTGAAGCATAAGCGTTAGCTACTTCCTTTAAGAAAGCGTCAACTTCTTCAGTCTTGTAGCCACCGCCTCTTTTGTCAAATCTCTTCTGACTAATTTCTTTTGGACTAAGCATAATAATTGCCCCCTCAGATATATTTATTTATTGTAATATGAATTCTACCCTTTTTTGAAGTACCATTGATCTGTGAAAGAAAAAATTTTCCATACCCCTTTATTGAAAATACGTCACCTTCTTCAACCATTTCTGATTTTGAAGTTATATTGACATAATTTATATCAACACCGATGGAATTTACTATATTAGCAGCTTTTTCTCTTGAAACCTTGAGTGCTACACTTAATATACTGTCAATTCTCAGAGAAGAAACAAATCCACTTATCTGTGTGTATTTATCAACAGGTATTTTACTTTCATCAAAACCGACAGAACACGTTACTCCCTTAGAGCCAACCTTTATGAGTTCATCAAGAACCACAGGTAAAACGCTGTTATATACAAAAACGAAATCCTCCTCACCGCCTGTAACAAGAATATCGCCAAGAGTTTCACGCTTTATAAACAGCCCCATAAGACTGCCAAGAATATCTCTGTGTGAAATCCTATCAGCAATTCTGTGCTTTATAGTTACAGCTGTAAAAGGATAATCAGATTTATCAGGAATAACATATTCAGGATAAACGCATAAAACTTTACGCTTTGCAGATTCATATCCGCCGAAAAACTCAAAATTTTCGATATGCTCTTTTTGTAAAACCGCCTTTGCAATCATCTGCTGGCGTTCATCCAAAAAGAAAGAAAAAACAGGTTGATACCTTGTTTGAGAAATCTCAATCATATCGATAATTTTGTTAATAAGAAACTTTTCGTCATTATTGAGTTGATTCAATAATGACGAATTGTCAATACGCATTTAGAAGCTATAGCCGTTGCTTTCAAGCTCACTCATAAGGTCAACGCCTGAGAAGCCAACGTTTTTAGGCATAATAGCAAATGTCTTCTGAGCCATCATCTTGATATCAGCACCGTTAGCGAAAGCAACGCCTGATAAAAAGTCGAGGATTCTCTTAGCATCTGCATCCTTAACATTTTCGAGATTCAATAAAACAGTCTTCTGTTCATTGAGATCAGCGCCGATTGACTTTACTTCTGAAAAATCATTTGGTCTTGCCAAAACGATCTGCAATGAAGTTGTAGCTCTGATATTTACCTCTCTGTTTCTTCTTTCTGAAGCAACATCAACATAATCTGCTGTGCCGTCTTCATATAAGCCATCATATTCCTCTTCATCATTGTTTACAAATGAATTCTTGATCTTATCAAAAACGCCCATTACAATACCTCCATATATTTTCTTGCTCCGAAGAGCTTTGATCCGATTCTTACAAGATTTGATCCATATTTTATCGCAGTTTCATAGTCACCTGACATACCTATAGATAAAATCTTCATATTTATATTATCTACTTTTTTACTCATTATGTCAAGATATAATGAGTACATTTTTTCGTAGATAGCTTCATTGGCACCAATCGGTGGGATAGCCATAAGACCATTGACCACAACACCTGGTAAATCAGCGCAATACTTACATAATTCAAAAGCTTTTTCAGGTTCAATGCCGCTTTTTGAAATTTCATTACCTGCGTTGACTTCAATCAATATCGGCATAACCATATTGTGTTTCAAAGCCTGCTTATTGATTTCATCAGCAAGCTTTATGCTGTCAACAGACTCTATCATAGAAACCTTGTCAATTATATACTTCACTTTATTTGTCTGCAAATGACCAATGAAATGAACATCAGCCGCTTTTGAATAGCTTTCGTATTTTTCAAGATATTCCTGCACTCTGTTTTCACCAAGTAAAGTAATTCCGTTTTCAATAACAAAATTTATCGAATCAACATCAACAGTTTTGGTTACAGCCATAACTCTAACATCATCATCAGGCTTTCTGTATTTAGCTTTTGCCTGTTCAATATCATAAATTATGCGCTTTAAATTATCAGAAACAGCGGATATATCTCTATTCTGCACTTGAAGACTCATCTTCAGGGTTTCCCTCCAATAAAATTTGATCGTACAGCAAAACGTATTCAGGATTTGAAGAATTTTTGGATAAAACAAAGTCATCAGCTTCATAAATGATATCAAGTTTTTTAAACTGTGGATTCTCACCCAGTAAAACATAGACACCCTTTATTCCCTCTGAATTAAAGCATATAGCTTCACGAGGAACCTTAATACCTGTATATTCATCAAATACCAATTCGCAATCAGAAACTCGTGTTTCAACAAGCGTTTCTGTCAACTGGTCACAACTTAAAATGATAATACATTTGTTGCTGCTATCATCAACTCTCTTAACATCCTCAACCATAACCTCGTAAATGTCGTCAGATGATTCAAGCCTCAGATTAAGCTCTTCACCGATTAAAAATCTGTTAGATAGCTCAACAACACCAATCATTTTCCAGGAATACTCATCAAACATTTTTCCTATATAGTTTGATGGGACCGGTTTTTTATTAT
>CALBJC010000056.1 GCA_937892655.1 uncultured Clostridia bacterium
TTGGTATACATCTGGCCATCCTCGATAGCGCACCATGCATCCTTTAAGTTTGCACCGCCCTGACGCAAGGACTTGACCTCTGTACCTACAAGCTCAATACCTGCCTCGAGCTTTTCGACTACAAAGTAATCGTGATATGCTTTTCTGTTATCTGCTATTGTTTTTGTTGCAAGTTTGTCTTGTGCCACATTGGTCACCCCCTTCGCTGACGTATTTAAATATACTACATTTTGCCCGAAAAGTCAAGATAAAAGCGATTAAACCGCTGGTTTAAGTTTAATCGCTTTTTTGACATTTTATTCAGTTTTCATACTCTTGCAGAACAGAATTTATCTGTTCATAGGAATAGCCTTGTCTGACAAGGGCGGCTTTTACCTTTTCAAAGCCCTTTTCATCATCAAGATTATGAGCGTATTTATAGTTTATGATTTCTCTGAGGTTATCTTCATAGACGTTATTATAATCACTTAGAGCTTCTAATATTACATCATCAGACAGCCCTTTTTGCTTCATCTCCTGCTTTGCACGGTAAAAGCCACGCTTTTTACCCATTACAAGACGCTCTGCAAGATTTTTAGCATAGTTTATATCGTTTATAACGCCAAGGTCAACCAAAATATCCATTACCTCAAAGCAGGTATCCTCAGAATAGTTTTCTTCGAGCTTTTTGAGCATCTGCGCATAGGAATAATCCTTCATATCAAGAAGATACAAAGCGCGCTCTCTTGCTCTTCTCACCTCGCTTGAATGCAGAATTTCTGAAATGGCGCTCTGAGGCATTGTCAAGCCTTTTTTGAGAGAATATTCAAAAACTATCTCACAATGAAGAAAATAGGTTTCATCTTCATCTAAAATCATCTTCCAGCATTTACCCTTATGCTGACAAAGCTCTGTTATCTGTCTTTGAGACATAGCTTAATCCTCAACCGGTGCAAATTCTTCAAAATCATCCTCAGGGTCAACGATAATGCTTGTAGCCTTTTTAGCCTTAGCTGCAGCCGCTTCAACAGCGTTTTCAACGATAGCCTGCTTCTTAGCCTTTGTTGAGCTCATAACCAAAGCTTCAGACTTTTCCTTTATCTTTTCTTCGATTTCAAGCATTATGTCAGGGTTGTTCTTTAAGAAATCCTTTGAATTATCTCTGCCCTGACCAATCTTCATATCGTTGTAGCTAAACCAAGCACCGCCCTTTTTAACGATGCCAAGCTCTACAGCGATATCTAAAACCTCACCTGTTCTTGAAACGCCTTCACCGTAGATGATGTCAAATTCAGCTTCCTTGAATGGAGGGGCAACCTTATTCTTTACAACCTTACATCTTGTTCTGTTACCGATAATTTCTGAACCGCTCTTTAAAGCCTCGCCCTTTCTTACCTCGATACGAACAGAAGAGTAGAACTTGAGCGCTCTACCGCCTGGGGTTGTTTCAGGGTTACCATACATAACGCCGATCTTTTCACGGATCTGGTTGATAAAGATAGCTACACAGTTTGACTTTGAGATAACTGATGTTAGTTTTCTCATAGCCTGTGACATAAGACGGGCAAGCTGGCCTACATGAGTATCACCCATAACACCGTCGATTTCAGCCTTTGTTACCATAGCGGCAACTGAGTCGAGTACGATACAGTCGATAGCGCCTGAACGAACAAGGGCTTCAGCGATTTCGAGCGCCTGCTCACCGCTGTCAGGCTGTGATACCAAAAGGCTATTGATGTCAACACCGAGCTTTTCAGCATAAACAGGGTCAAGAGCGTGTTCAACGTCGATAAACGCAACCTCACCGCCCTTTTTCTGAGCCTGAGCTACGATCTGAAGAGCAACTGTTGTTTTACCTGAGCTTTCAGGACCGTAGATTTCAACGATTCTTCCTCTTACTTGATTTGCCATATTATTTATTAATTTTGAAAAAAGCTTTTCAGAAATTGGCTCAAATGTCGGTTTGATACTGGTTTTCATGCGAAACATTATGTGATTAAAACTTTCTTATCCTTTCTAACATGTCGCACATAAGTGCATCACGTTTGATAAAATAAGCACAGGACGTGTAATTCTTCAGACAAAATGTATCGTTGCATCCGAGGATGACGGTATATATATCGGTTTAGCTGATGCAGATGGCA